>JAEZAW010000377.1 GCA_023430315.1 Pseudomonadota bacterium
TTGTAGTCGGGGATCAGTGCAGCACGGCGCTCGACGAGGCTGATATAGAAGGCCGCATCCTGCTCCGCGCCACGCATGATGCGTACGAGAACACGCGGGTCGTACTGCTCGCGCTTCTTCGCGATCAATTCGCGGTGCCAGGCGTAGCTTTCTGCGCCGGTGAAGCCACCCTTGTTGCTCAAGTCGGCAGCGCGCTTGAGTTCGGGGAGCGGTGCGCGCGTGATGAGCGCGCCGGCATCGGCGAGACGACGGATTGCTGCTTCGAACGCAGATGCCACGTGCGCATCCAGGCTATCGAGCATGAGCGTCTCGGGCACGAGAAGGCGAAGGCCCTTCACCGGCACTTCCGGCAAGGGCGTGGGCATCTCGTTCGCGAAGATCGCGTCCATGATCGCGCAGCAGTCGACCGAGCGCGCGAGCGGACCGATCGAGTCGAGCGATTTGGAGAGCGGCACGACGCCGTCGATCGGCACGCGGCGCGCGGTAGGCTTCCAGCCGACGACGCCGTTGAATGATGCGGGCACGCGGCAGGAGCCGCCCGTGTCCGTGCCGAGCGCGCCATGCGCCATGCCGTCGGCGACGCTCACGCCCGAGCCTGAGGATGAGCCGCCGGGGACACGGCGCTCGGACCGCATCCACGGAGAGCTCGGCGTGCCGTAGTGCGGGTTGATGCCGAGGCCCGAGTAGGCGAACTCGGTCATGTTCGCGCGCCCGATGAGAATGAAGCCGGCGCGGCGCAGACGGGCAACCGAAGGGGCATCGCTCGTCGCTGGCGGCTTGTCGGCAAGCGCACGCGAGCCGGCCGACGTGACTTGGCCCGCGATGTCGGCGAGGTCCTTGATCGCGACGGGGATGCCCGCATAGGGCGAGGGCGCGGCGCCGGCCTTGCGCAGCGCGTCCATGGCATCGGCTGCTGCGCGGGCGCCATCAGCATTGACGTGGATGAACGCGCGGGGGCCTTCGCCGGCCGGATCTTCGATCCGCGCGAGGCAATCCTCGACGATCCTGCGGCTTGTGGTAGCGCCCGTCGCGAGATCGCGGGCCAGGCCCGCAAGGATCGGCAGGCTGCGGCTCATGGCTCATTTCCTTTGGCTGGCGATGGGAAGTTGTGTTTCAGGACGACAAAATGAGCACTCGGCTCGACGATGCGCAAGGCGGCTCGATGCGTGAGTTCAGTGCAGAGTGGCGGATGAACGAGCGTTGGTCGCCTGACGATTTCCCGTGCCTGCAAAGCCACGAGGCAAACTCATTCTTGTTCGTGTATTGATCGGCGTGTACGTTATCCCTGCGGCACGGTGAGGCAGCCGCCCTATGTTGTCCGGCAGGGGTTGCCGACAACCTGGGCGAGGCAGGGGTGTAGGTGCGTACTCGATCGGCTCGGGGGACCGAGGTCTCCAGGTATCCGGATTGTGGCTCTGGGCGCAGGCATGCGCGCTGGGGCATGTACGTGCGGCCTTATTCCTGCGCCACGGCGCCCTTGCAGGCGGCGCCGGCAACGAGCGAGGGGTAGTGATGAGTACGCGTACGCCGGCAAAGGCCGCTCTTCCTGGGTCCGCGCGCGAATTTGGCCGACGCCATGGAAATGCCGCATCGCCCGGCACTTATGAAGCCGCGCGAGACATTGTTCGTGGCGCTGAGCAGGGTCAGGGGACCCCGTCGCCAGCCGAAATGCCATTCCGGCACGTGGCTCCGGAGAGAGAAGAGTGGTTTCCGCGGACGCGGACAGCCGACGAACTCCGGGCCCGTTTCCAGGATGGCCATCAGGCCGGCACCAGTGCTGCACGGGGGTATCCAGTCGATCACGGGGGCAGACGCCTCACGGATTTCGATCTGGATGAGCAAGAGGAGCGTCTGCGTATGCCCGAGCCCATGCCGATGTCGTGGCTCTCACCTATTCAACCGCAGCCACAGGGCGCGATGATGCGCCACCTCAGCGGTGCAGCTCTGGGGCTCACAGTGGGGCTCGTCCTCGCGGTGCCGGCCGTGCTCTGGACGAAGGGCCGGATTGATCCGGTGGGATCCGTGGCTCAGATCGCCGCGAACTTCGGACTGGCTGCGGCGTCGCCGAAGGCCGCCGTGATGACGGAGGTTCGCGAGCCGGTCGTCGAGGTCGTGCGTACCGTGCCGCGCCTGGAGTCGATGCCAGTTTCAGTACCGGCAACGGTGTCGGTGCCTGTCGGAGTCGCACGCCCTGCGCCCATGCCAGCGGCGGCAGTGCAGGAGCCGGCTGCCGCACCGGCGTCTGTGGCCGCTCTCAAGCCGGCGCTCGCCGAGACGCCTTCAGTCATCGTATCTACGCCGCCCGTCGCGCCAGCGCCGGTCGTGCTGTCCGAGGCCGCCAAGGCGGAGGCCTTGCTCGAAGATGCGCGCCGCCTGGTCGGTGACGGCGATTTCCGCACGGCGCGCAGCGTGCTCGAGGATCAGCTCGTGTCGTCGATGCCGGCGGCTCGCTTCCTGCTCGCGGAGACCTATGATCCGAACTACCTCGCCGCGCGGGGCGTGCGCAGCGTGCGCGCCGAGGTGCCGCGCGCGTTGGAGCTCTACCGCTTGGCGCTCGACGGCGGCATCGAAGCCGCGCGTCAGCGGATCAATGCACTGAAGTTCTGAGCTTGGATTGGCTGCCCGCGCGGTTTCACGGCGCAGGCGTGTCCGGCGTCAAAAACTACGCGTAAATCGAGATCGATCTGGGCGGTCGGGTTACGACTTTTCTTTCGCTCGATCCAGAGCTTCCGGCGTGTCGATGTCGAGGAAGATCGCATCCGTGGCAAGATCGACCTCGGCGACCTCGCTCGCGCTTGCTGCGATGATGTGGCGGGCGCCCGTATCGCCCTCGATGGCCAATAGCTCCGGGAAATAAGCGCGCGCGAACAGCACGGGATTGCCGCGTTTGCCGAGATGGACCGGCACGACGATGCCGCGTCCCTCCTTGGGCGAGAATGCGGAGATCAGCCGATCCAGATGACGCGCCTCGATGCGTGGCATGTCGCCGAGGCTCACGATCGCGCCGTCCACGTCCTGCGGCAGGGCTGCGATGCCGACCTTCAGGGATGTGCTCAAGCCCTCCTTGAAATCCGGATTGTGCACGATGCGCACATCGAGACCATCGAGCGCCTGCTCGACGGCCGCCGCCTCGTGCCCGGTCACGACGATCACAGGGCTGGCGCGGCTCGCCATCGCGGCGCGCACCGCACGCACGACGAGCGGTGTGCCATCCAGCATCTCCAGAAGCTTGTTGCGGCTGCCATAGCGTGTCGAGCGACCACCCGCGAGCACGATGCTCGCAATGCGCGGGGCACGGCGCACGGTCGCGGCGCTGTCCTCGCCCATGTCATCCTCCGGCGGGACTTCGCGCGGCTGCGGGCGCGTGACGATTTCCTTGAGGAGCCCGCCGAGGCCCATCGATGCGACATCCTCGGATGTGACCGCAATCCCGGCGAGCCGGCGCTCGAGCACCCAATCGAAGCCATTGATCTTTGGCGAAGCCGCGCAGCTTGGCGCACCGATCACGTCAGTCGCCCCGAGGCGGCCAAGCAGCATGAGATTGCCCGGATCGACAGGCATTCCGAGCCGCTCGATCGCGCCGCCGGCTGCGACGAGTCCCGCGGGAATGACATCCTGCCGATCGACGATCGCGGACGCCGCAAAGACGATGATGGGATCGTGCCCGGCCGAGGCCATGCGCGCGATCGCGCCGGCGACGGCATCCGTCTCGTGCGCTACGACCTCGCTGGCACCGATGGCGCTGCCGAGCGCTTCGAGCCGCTGAGCGATCGCACGTCGGCGCTTCTCAATGAGGTTCTTGCGCGTGCCCGCGAGCTGCGTGAGGACGAGACCGGCGTGCGTCGCGCGGAAGGCCCGCACGTGCATGAGACCGCCCGCTTCCCGTGCCAATGCCTCCGCCGTGCTGACGACTGCCTCGGGCAGCGCGAAGGTGATGACCTTCACTGTCGCGAGCATCTGACCGCGCGTCACGCGCTCGAAGGCCGGCACGGTCGCGACGGTCAGCCCCTCGTCGATGGCATTGATGCGGCTCAGCCGCGCCGCATCGATCTCGACGAGTCCGCTCGCATCCGCATAGAGATTGGCGCGGCCCGTAAAGGGCTCTGCTACATGCATTGCGCTGCCGCAGAGTGCCGCCGCCACGCGGGCCGCCGCGGCATCCTCGCCGACATCGCCGGCTTCCAGGAGAGCCGCCGTGACATGCACGATGCCGGCGGCAGCTAGGCGCTCGATATCGTCTGAGTTGAGCACACGCCCTTTCTTGATCGCGCCCGAAGGCGTCGGGATCGAGTGGGCGAGAATGGCGCCGGCCGCCGAGCGCAGAGGAATCTGCTCGAACTTCATGTGGTACTTCTCAAGGCGCGGCGCACGGATCTCATATCCTCGTTACATAGTTGCGCCGAGCTGCCAGGGCACGAACTCGAAATCGCCATAGCCGAGCTGCTCCGATTTCGACTTCTCACCTGACGCCACGCGCAGCACGTGGCGAAAGATCTCCTCGCCCTTCGCCTCGATCGAGACGCCGTCGAGGATGTCGCCGCAGTTGATATCCATGTCGTCGATCATCTGCTGGTAGATCGCGCTGTTCGTCGCGAGCTTGATCGAGGGCGTCGGCTTGCAGCCGTAAGCAGAGCCGCGTCCGGTCGTGAAGCAGAGCACGTTGCAGCCGCCCGCGACCTGGCCCGTCGCCGCAACCGGATCATAGCCCGGCGTATCCATGTAGACGAAGCCTTTGGCCGTGACGGGCTCGGCATAGCGATAGACGGCCGTCATCGTGCGCGTCCCGCCCTTGGCGGCAGCACCGAGCGACTTCTCGAGAATGGTCGTCAGCCCGCCGGCCTTGTTGCCGGGTGAGGGATTGTTGTCCATCGAGCCGTTGTTCTTCGCGCAGTAGTCCTGCCACCACTTGATGATGTCGACGAGCTTCTCGCCGACCTCGCGTGTGGCGGCGCGCCGCGTCAGCAGGTGCTCGGCGCCATAGATCTCCGGTGTCTCCGACAGCACCGCCGTGCCGCCATGCTCGACGAGCTTGTCGACGGCCGCGCCGAGGGCGACGTTCGCGGTGATGCCCGAGTAGCCATCGGAGCCGCCGCACTGCAGGGCCAGCGTCAGCTCAGAGGCAGGCACACTCTCACGACGCGCAGCATTCACCTTCGGCAGCATCTCCTTGATGGCTGCGACACCGGCCGCGACCGTCTTCTTCGTGCCGCCGACCTCCTGGATGGTGAACGTGCGGAACGTATCGCTTTCCTTGATGCCGGTCTGCTCCATGAAGGCCTTGATCTGGAAACCTTCGCAGCCGAGACCGACCATGACGACGCCACCCATGTTCGGGTTCGCCGCATAACCCCACTGCGTGCGCTTCAGGACCTCATAGCCTTCGCCCTTGAGATCGAGCGCGCAGCCTGTGCCGTGCACGAGCGGAATGATGCCGTCGATGTTCGGGTAGGCATCGAGAATGCCGGATTGCTCGATCTCGCGGGCCATGAAGCGCGCCACGCTCGCCGAACAGTTAACGCTGGTGAGCACGCCGATGTAGTTGCGGGTGCCGGCCTTGCCGCTTGCCCGCCGATAGCCCTCGAAGGTGGCTCGCGCTTCAAGAGGAAGCAGTGGTTCCGACTTGGCGTCTTTGGCGAACGCATAATCGCGATCGAACTCGCCAAAAGCACAGTTGTGTGTGTGGATATGTGTTCCCGGCAAAATCGTTTCCGTGGCGAAGCCGATGATCTGGCCGAACTTCAGGACCGGCGCGCCCTTCTCGATGAGGACTGTCGCCATTTTGTGCCCGCGCGGCACTCGACCAGTCGCCGTAATGCCCTGCGCACTTGTGCCCTGGGCGATCTGGTCCACGGCCACGATCACGTTGTCGCTGGCGTGCAGACGGAGGGCTCTCGGCTCAGGCTTGGGCGTGGTGCCTGGTTGGTCCTGCATCACGGGCTCCCCTCAAATTTGGATTGTTCTTAATCCATATTCAGCGCTTACGGGGCGCCGGCGTCAATCGCCCGATCACCTACTTTCACGTGTTCGCTCGCGATCTCTCAACTCGATTCACGCACGCGTGAGGTCCCCTAGGCGGGAAAAGGACCTGATCCATATACGGGTGCAGTGAGACCGCAAAGCCGGTCGAGCTGGCCTCTGGGCTCATTGCCACGGGGGCAATGGGAACCACCAGACCAAGCTAAAACCCCCGCCAAAGACGGGGACCCAACGGAGAAGAACCATGAAGACGATCCTGAGCACCCTCGTACTCGCTGGCGTTCTCGCCGGCACAGCCCACGCCCAGTCCTACGACCCGTTCCGCGATCCGAGCCTCGCTCTGCCGCGCTCCGAGTTCAGCGATGACAACTTCCGTCAGGCGCTGCCACGCTCGGAGGTGATCAGCAGCGACCAGTTCCGTCAGGCCCTCCCGTTCACCGAGACGGTCTTCCCGGACATCACGGTCGCGAAGCCATAATCGGGCGAACCACGAAACAAACCCCTGCGTTGGGCGGCCCGTGAAATCCCGGGCCGCCTCCATCGCACTAACGGAGAATAGCCATGAAGACGATCCTCACCGCCCTCGCACTCGCTGGCGTTCTGGCCGGTTCGGCCTACGCCCAGTCCCCCACTTTTGACCCGTTCCAGGACCCGAGCCTCCCGCTGCCGCGTTCCGAGTTCAGCAATGACGATTTCCGTCAGGCGCTGCCGCGCTCGGAAGTGATCAGCGGCGACCAGTTCCGTCAGGCTCTCCCGAACACCCAGGAGATCTTCCCGGACATCACCGTCGCGACGCCTTGATCGCCAGAACGACGGACGGTTAACAAACTTGGCGGCCCGGGAAACCCCGGGCCGCTTAATTTTTGCGTCTGCGCGTGGTTGGAGAGGGTTCAGGCGCGGCGGTCGCGCGGACCCGAGAGGCGCCGTCGCAGCTTCGGCAGGGCTGGTCCGGGCGGCACATGGCGCGTGGGGCCGATCGAAGCGCGCCAGCCGGCGAGGCAGGCCATTGCCAATGCGACCAGCAGCAGCGTCATTGTCATAGCCATCATATTGGGGTGGGCGGTCAAGCTCGTGCCGCCGGGGCCAAGAATGCTGCCCGTCGTCACGGCCGCCAGCGCAATCTGCAAAGTTCCATCCATGGCGGTCACCGTCTGCTCAACTGGTGCCAATTGATAAAAAGCATCGCTTGCTTTTCGCGGCGGAAGATAATCCTTTTTTCACGGCATCCGAGCGCGTTCTATCTACAGGGTTGCCAAATGGTTGCCGCGTGTGTCGAGCGCGGGCATGTTCGCCCGCCCGACGAATCGCGAGCGCCATCGCCAGACCCGGGCTGGCGTGCCAAATTCGGTGACCGCATCGCGGCAGTCAGAGGGGAGCGCACCGTGGCCAATGAATACCTTGATCAGCTGGAGACGCGCGAGCCGGACGTGCGCGAGCGCTCGCAGTTCGGCCTGCTGCCCGATCTCGTGCGCAAAGCCATCGCCGGTGCTCCTGGATGGGCGAGCCACCTCGCCGGCATCGATCCTGCCGCGCTGACGACGCGCGAGGCCCTCGCCAAGCTGCCGCTCCTGCGTAAGAGCGCATTGCACAGCCTCCAGGTCGGTCGCCCGCCTTTCGGCGGCTTCAATATCGCAAGCGGTCCCGCGGTCGGCCGCATCTTCATGTCGCCTGGTCCGATCTTCGAGCCCGAAGGTCTCGGCGCAGACTGGTGGCGCTCTGCGCGCGCGCTTTTCGCAGCCGGCGTCAGGCCCGGCGACATCATCCACAACACCTTTGCCTATCACCTCACGCCCGGTGGTTGGCTGCTCGATGCCGGCGCCCGCGCGCTCGGCTGCACGGTCATCGCCGCGGGCCCCGGCAATACCGAGCAGCAGCTCGAAGCCATCCAGCACCTGAAGCCGACGGTCTATGTCGGCGTGCCCGACTATCTGAAGATCCTGCTCGACAAGGCCGCCGAGGGCGGGAAGGACGTTTCGTCCATCAAGCGCGCGCTCGTTTCTGGTGGCGCGCTCTTTCCGTCGCTGCGTGCCGAGTACGCCAGTCGTGGCATCGCCGTGCTCCAGGCTTATGCGATCGCGGATGTCGGCAACGTCGCCTACGAGAGCGCCGGCCCTGATGGTGCTGTCGAAGGCATGATCGTAGATGAAGGCGTCATCGTCGAAATCGTGCGGCCCGGCACCGGCGATCCCGTTCCCGAAGGCGAAGTCGGCGAAGTCGTCGTGACGGCTTTCAACCGCGACTATCCCATGATCCGCCTCGCGACCGGCGACCTCTCCGCAGTCCTGCCTGGCCGCTCGCCGTGTGGACGCACGAACATGCGCATTCGCGGTTGGCTCGGGCGCGCCGATCAGACGACCAAGGTCAAGGGTATGTTCGTTCATCCCGAGCAGGTGGCTGAGGTCGCCAAGCGCTTTCCCGAGCTCGGCCGCGTTCGCCTCGTCGTGACGCGCGCCGGCGAGCAGGATGTCATGACGCTGAAAGCCGAAGCACCTGCAGTCGATGCCGATCTCGCGGCGCGCATTGGTGAAGCGGTGCAGCACGCGACGAAGCTCAAGTCGGCCGTCGAGTTGGTCGCGCCCGGCACGCTTCCGAACGACGGCAAGGTCATCGCCGACGATCGAAGCTATGGGTGATTTCCTCGCCGCGGGCGCCCCGCTTGTCCCCTCTCCCCGCGTGCGGGGAGAGGGCTAGGGTGAGGGGCGGCGGCAAACGCCGACGTTTCAGCAAGCTCCCGCCCCTCATCCCGACCTTCTCCCCGTAAGAACGGGGAGAAGGGGGAGATTTACTCCACCGGCGGTTCGACGGGCGGTGCCTCTGATGCGCGTGTGAGCGCTTCGGCAATGCGGACGCTGTCGAGGTCGTCCTTGTGGATCACGTCGACGGCGCCAGCTTTGACCAGCATCGCGCGGCGCAGACGATCGACCTGCCCGCTAACGACAATGATCGGTCCCGTGTAGCCGCAGCGGCGCAGGAACGGGATGGTGTGCGTGGCGTTGTCGGAGGGCTTCAGGTAGTCGTCGAGGAAGATCAGCTCGGGCTTGCGCTCGATGACGCAATCGAGTGCCGAGCCGAGCGTCCGCGCGCGGCGCACCTCGATGGCATAGCCGAACATGATGTGCAGCGTGGCGCGCAGGCGGTCGGCGTCGAAATTCTCGTCCTCGACGATGAGCACATCCACGAAGCGGTGCCCGTCCTGCTGGGACTTAGCCGCATCGCTCTTGCGGGTGAGGAACGTGCCGCCACGCCCCTTCAAGTCCTCGCCCATCCTCTCCAGACCTCCCCCTCACCCGGTGCCGATCCAATCGCGCCGGGACAGCATCCACTATTCATGCCATCGGATTTAGGCGAAAGGTCATTTTGATGGTTTCTGTGCCCAAAATGCCGAACGCCCCGCTGAGCAGGGCGTTCGCATGTTTCGATCCGCAAGGTAAACGCTGGCGTTCAGATCGCCCTGAACCTCAGGTTGCCATGTACTGGCCGCCATTGGCGTCGAGGCAGGCGCCGGTGATGAAGCCCGCATCGTCCGAAGCCAGGAACACCACGCAGCGCGCGATCTCCTCGGCATTGCCGAGGCGGCCGACCGGGATCTGCGGGATGATCTTCGTGTCCAGGATCTCCTTCGGCACCGCCATGACCATCTCGGTGTTGATATAGCCGGGCGCGATCACATTGGCGGTGATGCCTTTGGCGGCACCCTCGAGCGCGATGGCCTTCGTGAAGCCGACGAGGCCCGCCTTGGCTGCCGAGTAGTTGGCCTGTCCGAACTGACCCTTGCGGCCGTTGATCGAGGAGATCGAGATGATGCGGCCGAAGTTGCGCGCGCGCATGCTGTCGATCACGAGCCGAGACATGTTGAAGGCGGAGTCGAGGTTCGTGCGGATGACCTCGGTCCAGTATGCGCGCGTCATCCGATGGAGCGCTGCATCGCGTGTGATGCCGGCATTGTTCACGAGCACGTCGATCGGCCCGAGATCGCGCGTGATCTGCGCCACGGCCTTCTCGCAGGCATCGTAGTCGCCGACATCGAACTTGTAGACGGGGATGCCGCTCTCGGCCTGGAATTTCTGGGCAGCGGCGTCATTGCCGGCATAAGTGGCGGCAACGCGGAACCCCGCCTTCTTCATGCCGAGTGAGATCGCCTCGCCGATACCACGGGTACCGCCAGTCACCACTGCCACGCGCGCCATTACTCGTTTCCTCTCCCTGTGGGCCGAATCATTCGACCCTTATAGTTTTATCGTTGTGCTGGCGTTGTTCTCGCTCAAAGGACAGGCAGCGCGCACAAAGCGCTGCCTGTGGTTAACGTTCCGAAATCTCAGTCGCGCTGGAGGCACATGGCAACGCCCATGCCGCCGCCGATGCAGAGCGTGGCGAGGCCCTTCTTCGCGTCGCGGCGCTGCATCTCGTAGAGAAGCGTCGTCAGCACGCGCGCGCCCGAGGCGCCGATCGGATGACCGATGGCGATCGCGCCGCCGTTAACATTGACCTTCGACGTATCCCAGCCGAGGCCCTTGTTGACCGCGCAAGCCTGCGCCGCGAAGGCTTCGTTGGCTTCGATGAGGTCGAGATCCTGCACCGACCAGCCGGCCTTCTCGAGCGCCTTCCGCGATGCCGGGATCGGGCCCGTGCCCATGATCGAGGGATCGACGCCGGCGCTTGCCCAGGACACGATGCGCGCAAGCGGCTTGATGCCGCGCTTCTTGGCTTCCTCGAGCGTCATGAGCACGACGGCTGCTGCGCCATCGTTGATGCCGGAGGCGCTTGCGGCGGTGACGGTGCCCTCCTTGTCGAAGGCGGGCTTGAGCTTCGAGATGGACTCGAGCGTCACGCCGTCCTTGATGTACTCGTCATCCGCGACGACGACATCGCCCTTGCGCGTCTTGATCGTCACCGGAATGATCTCATCCTTGAAGCGGCCGGCCTTCTTCGCGGCCTCGGCCTTGTTCTGCGAGGCAACGGCGAACTTGTCCTGCTCGTCACGGCTGATCTGCCACTGACGCGCGACGTTCTCGGCGGTCGTGCCCATGTGATAGCCGTTGAAGGCATCCCACAGCCCGTCCTTGATCATCGTGTCGATCAACTTGGCGTCGCCCATCTTCACGCCGTCGCGGAGATGCATCACATGCGGCGCCTGGCTCATGCTCTCCTGACCGCCGGCGACGACGATCGTGGATGAGCCGTCCTGGATCTGCTGAGCCGCAAGGGCGACGGCGCGCAAGCCCGAGCCGCAGAGCATGTTCATGCCCCAGGCCGGCGCATCGACGGGAATGCCGGCGCCGATCGAGGCCTGGCGAGCGGGATTTTGCCCCGCGCCAGCCGCAAGGATCTGCCCCATGATGACTTCCGACACGTCGCCCGGCGCGACGCCGGCACGGTCGAGGGCGCCTTTGATGGCCGTCTTTCCGAGCTCATGTGCGGGCAGGCTCGCAAGGGCACCATTGAAGGAGCCGACCGGCGTGCGGGCTGCACTGGCGATAACGATTGTTGATGAATCTGCGCTCATCGTCGTCTCCTGAGTGAAGGGATCGCGCCCCGTCCCGTGCGACCCATGAGGGGGCCGGCGTCGCCGGCTGCTGGTCCAGATGTATTCGTACGATTACAGCCGATTTCGGCCCCCGGCAATCCGATCGCGTGGCAACCAAGCCCCGCATTTGGCCGCTCTAAGACTGCAATCCTAGGTTCCCTGCCACGGGGTTAGCGTGGTATCATTGTCATATGTCAAGCGCTGGGAGGCGGCCCACATTATGCTGAGCAAGTCTGACGCTGCCACGGGGAAGAAAGAGCCGGTCGTCATAAAGAAGTACGCGAACCGGCGTCTGTACAATACCGAGACCAGCACGTACGTGACGCTGGAAGACTTGGCCCAGATGGTGCGTTCGGAGCGCGATTTCGTGGTTTTCGACGCGCGGACCGGGGACGATCTGACCCACTCCGTGCTGACCCAGATCATCGTCGAGCAGGAGAGCCGGGCCGGCACTCAGACACTGCTCCCCGTGCCGTTTCTGCGCCAGCTTATCCGCTTCTACGGCGGCGCCATGGAGCGCATGGTCCCGAGCTATCTTCAGGTCAGCCTCGAGACGCTGACGCGTGAGCAGGACCGCTTCCGCAAGCAGTTCGCCAATGCTTTTACGCCTCAGGGCGCGCTCGAGGCCTACCAGGAGCAGGCCCGCAAGAACCTCCAGCTCTTCGAGCAGGCCATGGCCATGTTCAGCCCGTTCGGCGCCAAGCCGGGTGCCAAGGCGGATGACGGCGCGCCTAAGTCCGAAGGAGCAGAGGCAGGTCCAGGACCAGGACGTGAGAAGGCGCCGCTTGCGCCGAAGCCGCCCGCGAGCGCCGGAGATCCTCCCGAGAGCGACGAGCTCACCTCCATGCGCAACGAGCTCGCGGCCATGCAGGCCCGAATCGAGAAGCTCGCCAAGACCAAGACCTAACTTCGCTGCGAGCGTGCCCACGCGACAGCTGCAAAATGCCCCGGGACGGCCACCCGGGCCGCACTTGCGCTCCCCGATTTTTGGCGTCATCCTTTTGTCAAATACAAACAGGAGGCGCCCTTGAGCGATGCCGAGCCAATAAGCCTCTATCCCGGCTTTGGTGCAGGTGGGGCGATATCGCCGCCCCAACGCGCATCATCGCCGGCACCGTCCGTGGTGGTCTTCAGCCGGCGTGAGCTGTCGGCCATTCTGGATGTGTACGGGCGTCAGGTCGCAGCCGGCGAATGGCGCGACTACGCTATCGATCACGGCCGCGAGACGGCCGCGTTCTCGATCTTCCGCCGCACGAGCGAAGTGCCCCTCTATCGCATCGAGAAGACGCCGAAGCTCGCCCGCAAGCAGGGCGCCTACAGCGTCGTCAGCGCCACCGGCCTGATCCTCAAGCGCGGCAATGAGCTGGACCGCGTACTTGCGGTCATCGATAAAAAGGTACGGCTCGTCGACTGAGCCAAGGGACTGATCCCATGACCGCCGAGATCATCAACCTCAGGCAAGAACGCAAGCGGCGCGAGCGCGAGGCCAAGGCTGCCGAGGCCGCGGAGAACCGCGTGAAGTTCGGGCGCACGCGCGCCGAGCGCGAGCAGGAGGTGCTTGGTGAGGCGCGGGCGCGCCAGAACCTCGACGGCCATCTCCGGGAACCAGACCCAGCAGAGGCAAGCCACGAGGACCGGCCCGGCGATGCGCCCGCGGAGACTTCGGCCCCCAAAGTGCCGTGACCCGGCCAATCAAGCGCTCTTTCTCGATCGGCGGCCATCGAACGTCCATTTCCCTCGAACCACCATTCTGGGAGGCCCTCAAGGAGGTCGCGGCCAAAGAGCGAATACCGCTTGCCCGGCTCGTCGCGACGATCGACCAAAATCGAGGTGGCGCAGGGCTTTCGAGTGCGGTACGCATATGGCTTCTGAGCTACTTCCAATCGCGCTCAGCGGGCGGATCGGGCGAAGGCTGACATTCAGCCTAAGCGACTGATATCTCCACAAAGTCTCCACGCCTTGGCCCTAAAAAAGCCTGCAATGCAGGTCGAACCTGAAGGCGGGATTGCCGGGTTCGAGGGACCTTCATTTAATCAGCGGCCTTTTTTGCCGAGCACCGTCCGATTGGGCGGGGCGGATCGCTTGCGTCCGCAGCTCGGCATGGCAGCTCCGGCATCCCGATCGGGGAAACGGCCCAGCGGCGAATGCCGGGCCAATAGGTGATCGGAGTAAATTAAATGATTTCGTGTGCACGTCACAGGATGGCAGTGCTGATGGCTGTTGGCTGCTTGGTGGGGCTGGGCCCGCTCGCCGCACGCGCGCAGGAGGAATACAAGCCGCCGGTCAAGGCCGTACAACCGGTCAAGGCCGCACAGAAGAGCACGACGCAGAAGAGCACCAAGGTCGCGCAGGCGAGCGCGAAGGAAAAAGCCAAGGAAAAGGAAAAGGCCAAGAAGGCTGTTGCGACCGAGAAGGTCCACAAGATCGCGATCCAGGTCGCCGAGAACAATCCCCAGCTCATGAATCTCGCGCTGAACAACGCGAGCAACATCATCTCGCACTACAAGAAGCTCGGCGAGAAGGCTGTCGTGGAGATCGTGACGTTCGGTCCCGGACTGACCATGCTGAGGGACGATACGAGCCCCGTTAAGGCGCGAATCCAGACGATGTCGCTCGAGAATCCCGAGCTGACCTTCGCCGCCTGCGCCAACACCCAGCAGAACATGTCGAAGCAGGAAAGCAAGGACATCCCGATCATGAGCGAGGCGAAAATCACGCCCTCGGGCGTCGTTCGCCTCGCCGAGCTGCAGAGCCAGGGCTACGCGTACATTCGCCCCTGAGCTGCTGCCACTGAACCCGTGCCGAGCGGCGCTACGATAGGCGCCGCTCCGTGTCGGCCATGAGGGTTGACAGCGTGCCCCGCGCGCGGAGTGCCCCGGAGGGCGCATCGCCGATGCCCTGTCCGGCGCGGGAGCTTCGAATCTGAGTGATGCCTGGCTGCTCAAAGACTGATGAGCCAGGCAGACCGAAATGGAGGACTGCAATGTTTGTTACGCGTTACGGCCAGGGCCTGTCCGGGGTGCTGCTGGCCATTGCGCTCGTCGTGACGTCGCTCACAGGCAGCGCCGACGCCCAGCAGCAGCAGGGCCAGGTGAAGCGCAAGTTGCCCGTTGCCCAGCAGCAAGGTTCACCCGAGCAGAAGCGCAAGGACGCCATCAACTCGTGGACGGTGGGGCTTGCAGCCGGTCGCACGGAAGGCGCGCCATTGCAGTTTGCCGCTGAACTCGCACGCGTCGTCGATGATGGCGACAACATGCGGGTCCTGCCGATCGTGACGCGCGGTCCCTTCGACAATGTGTTCGATCTGCTCTACCTGCGCGGCGTCGATGCTGCGATCGTCTACGGCGACGTGCTCGAGCACTTCAAGACCAATCCCGAGATCGCGGGGATCGGGCGGCGCATCAACTTCCTGATGAACCTCTTTCCGTCGGAGCTCCACATCTTCGTGCGCCCCGAGATCAACTCGCTCACGGACCTCGAGGGCAAGGCCGTCAACTTCAACACCGTCGGCACGGCCGCCGCCTACAGCGGGCCGATCATCTTCAAGCAGCTCGGCATCAATGTCGACGCCCAGTTCATTCCACACAACGTCGCCATGGAATCCATGCGCAAGGGCGAGAAGTTCGTCGCGACCGTGTGGGTCTCCTCGAAGCCGCTGCCGAACTTCCTCAAGGGTAATTTCCCGCCGGGCTTCAAGTTCCTGCCCGTCGAGTACAACGACAAGCTCGAGTACTACCTGCCCGCCTACCTTGAATCGAAGGATTACCCGGCTCTCATTCCGGAAGGCCAGCGTATCGAGACGATCGCTGTTCCGGCCCTGCTCGCGGTCTACGACTGGCCGCGTGATACCGATCGCTATCAGCGCGTGTCACGCCTCGTCGATTACATCTACGACCGCTTCCCGCGCCTCCAGAGCGAGCCCGGCTATCACCCGAAGTGGAAGGACGTGAATCTCGCTGCGAGCGTTCCAGGCTGGAAGCGCTTCCAGCCCATGCAGGACAAGATCGACCAGATCGCGAAGGCGCGGCCGCCGGTACAGGCCCGCCCCAAGATCGACCATGCGCTCGCTCGCGCCCAGGCCGCTCGCGCGGCGCCGGATAATCCGCAAGAGCAGGAGCGACTCTTCCAGCAATTCATCGAATGGACGAAGCAGAAGCAGAATTGATGGTGCGGCAGCGGTAGCGAAGCGCGCTCGTGCCTGCAGCTCGAGGGGAGCACATGACGTACACGAGGATGCAGGTGCCCATCGCCAGCATCGTGATCGCCGCCAGCGGCCTCTGCGCCGTCGTGCTCTGTGCCGCGCCAGCGATGCCTGCAGCAGCGGCGCCCGCCTTCAGCAATGCGGTTGCGCTTGCGGATCAGGAAGATGCTGAGGCTGCCCTGATTCAGGTCCAGGCCCAGCTCGAGAAACCCCACATCAATATCGGCAAGGTCGTTCTCGTCGAACCGGCGAGCGAGACGCCCCTGCCGATCCAGGTCGGTCCCATCGATGCCATCCCGCGCAACAGCTTCGTGCGCATCCGCGGCGTGCCGTCACCGGCCTCGCTCTCGGAAGGGCATTCGATCGCGCCAGGCTCCTGGGCCATACCGCTCTCGGTGTTGCCGAACCTGCGTATCTCGATCCCCGTCGGCGTTTCCGGAAAGTCGGACATCACCATCGCGCTCGTCCAGATCGACGGTACAGTGCTCGCGGAGTCGCGCGCTTCGCTCGTCGTTGCCGCAGCCGAGCTGATCGCGCCTTCGCAACCCGCTGCTCCGCGCGAGCGCAGTGTTGCTTCCGTCGGCAATCCGCCGCCACCGCTCGAAGCCTCGCCGCCGCCGGCGCCACGGCCGCCCGTTCCAGCGGCGAGCCTGCCGCCCGCCAGGGAGCCGCCACCGGCGGCACTCACGGAAGACCAGAAGCGCGCGCTTACGTTCATCGTGCGTGGTCGCGCCCAGGCCCAGCAAGGCAACATCGCTGCCGCGCGTCTGTTCTATCAGCGGGCGGCAGAGGCCAATCTCGCCGAGGGCGCGCTCGCGCTGGCAGGCACGTATGATCCCGCCGAGCTTGCGGCTATGGGCGTTGCGGGCGTGCAACCGGATGTTGCGCTCGCGCGGCGCTGGTACGAGAAGGCCCGCGACCTCGGCGCGGGGGAAGCAGAGGAGCGCCTGCGGCGACTGAGTCGGACAGGGGTTCGCTAGATCGGCGGTGAGCGATCGGCCTCGATCTGGCGCTGTGACCAGCGGCCATAGCGCCACGGCGCAATCCAGTGCCGCTCGCCGCGCACATCGGGAGCCGGGTCATAGCCCGACGTACCCCAGGGATGGCACCGGCAAACGCGCGCGCCAGCGAGCCACCATCCGCGCCATGCGCCATTGAGCTCGATGGCGTCGAGCGCATACTCCGAGCATGTCGGCAAGTGTCGACACTCGTGGCCGAGCAGGGGCTTCAGCGTCCAGCGATAGAGCCGCACCGGCGCCTTGGCGATCTCCTTGGTGGCACGCTCGATCGGGTTCGTCATTCTCGCGACGTCATGCATCAATCGCGTGCGGCAGCGACCTCTCGCTCACCGCGCTTCTCGGCAATCTGATCCAGCGCCCGCACTACCGCCTCGAAGGCAAGCAGTGTCGAGGCGTGCCGCCCTTTCACCTCGCGTACGGGCTCCAGTGCCGCGAGATCGGCCCAGCGTCCGTTGGGCGGTGGACCGTTCTCTTTGAGCATGCGGCGCATCTCGATTGCGATCTCGCGCAGCTCTGCCTCGCTCGAACCGACAATGTTCCGCGCCATAATTGCCGCTGAAGCTTGGCCAAGCAGACAGGCCTTCACGGTCTGGGCGTACTCCTTGACGCGATCGCCGTTCATGGCGAGCTCGACCGCGATCGTCGAGCCGCAGAGCTTCGAATGGGCGGAGGCCGTCGCATCGGGCGCAACAAGGTGACCGGCCGGCGGGATGCCGGCGGCCAGCTCGATGATGCGCTGGCTATAGAGGTCGCTCAGCTCTGTCATATTCCTCCAGCCCTTAGCCCTTAGCCCTTAGCCTTTAAGGCTGATCCGCCCCAGTGGTTGACCGCCTCGCCAGCCGGCAGATACCTTGATGGGCGGCTTGTCACCCATCTTGCCCCAATGACCCAGGCACCCCACATCGTGCTGGCATGTTCTTGACGGGTCGGGCGTCGACGCGAGCTACCTAGGGGCACTGCCGGATATATCGCGCGGGGAGGGGCTGAATTCAAGCGTGGCGCACGGCAGCCAACCGATACAAGCCCGCCCAAACATGATAAGCGCAGGTCGGAAACGCTCCCCCGGAAGGTCGAACGCATGGAGCCTATGATCAAGAAGAATGGCGCTGCGCGCCTCAAGCTGACAGGCGACGACAGCCTCGCCCGGCCGACCCGCGCAGAGGCCGAAGAGGCCGTGCGTACGCTGCTTGCCTGGGCCGGCGACGACCCCGACCGTGAGGGCCTGCGCGACACGCCGAAGCGGGTAGCGGCCGCTTTCGAGGAATATTTCGCCGGCTACGGCGCCGATCCCGTCGAAGCGCTCTCGCGGACGTTCGAGGATGTCGGCGGGTATGACGACATGGTCATGCTGCGCGACATCCGCGTGCAGAGCCATTGCGAGCACCACATCGCGCCCTTCGTCGGTGTTGCCCATATCGCCTATTTGCCGGGCAGCCGCGTTGTCGGGCTTTCCAAGCTCGCACGCGTCGTCGAGATCTTCGCGAGTCGCCTGCAGACGCAGGAAAAGCTGACGGCAGAGATTGCCGGCGCCGTGGAGAACGTGCTGGCCCCGCGCGGTGTCGCGATCCTGATCGAAGCCGAACATACGTGCATGTCCATGCGGGGCGTCCGCCAGCATGGCGTCTCGACCGTGACGACCCGCTTCAGCGGCGTTTTCGAGACCGATCCCAGCTACCGCGACCGCTTTCTCCAGATGGTCCACGCCGGCCAGCGGACCTAATCTCGCCTCGAGGCCGGTTAGAACAGCGCCGAATTGGAACGCGCCATGAGCATTGCTGCCGGCACCGCTGCATCCGGGCCTTTTGCCGAGCGCGGCTCGGTCCATGAGATTGAGGAAGGCGCGACCTTCGCGCCGAAGTTCGACGATGCCGGCATTCTCGCGGCAGTCGCGACCGATGCCGATACCGGCGATGTGCTGATGTTCGCCTGGATGGACGCCGAAGCCCTCGCCCGTACGATCGAGACCGGGCAGGCCCACTTCTACAGCCGCTCGCGAGGCCGGCAGTGGAAGAAGGGCGAGGAGAGCGGCAACATCCTTGAGGTCGTCGAGATGCGGACGGACTGCGACCAGGACGCCATTTGGCTCAAGGTTCGCGTCGCCGGAGCGGGCGCCGCCTGCCACACCGGCCGCAAGAGCTGCTTCTACCGCGCCGTGCCGATCGGCCCCGGCAATCCGGCCAGCATCGAGATGCAGCAGGTCGGGGGTGCGCCGCTTTTCGATCCGGCCAAGGTTTACCCCGGCAAGCCCCAGCCCTGATGGTCCCGGCCCTTATGGTCAACGGCATATCAGGCCTGTTCGGGATGCAACGAATGGCGATGGCTCTCACTCAGCACGACGATTGATTTCGCAGATCGAGACAAGCGATACTTATTGAAACTCCTTGCCAGAAGAGGCTCATGACCAACCGTCCGTCCAAGCGCCCCACGAACGGCGCACCGCGCACACGATCGACTGCCAGCCGCCGCGAAGCGGACGCCGATGGCGCGCCGCTTGGAGCGAGCGGCAAGGCGCTGATGATCCTCGAGCTTGTCTCCGCGGCGCGCGAGCCGCTTTCCATGGCCGAGCTGGTGCGCCGCTCGGGCCTCACGAAGCCGACGGCCCATCGGATCACGGCCGCGCTCGCCGAGATGGGTCTCATCGAGCGCGATCACTGGAAACGCGGCTATATCGAAGGGCCGCGCCTCATCAAGCTCGCCTTCGACACGCTTGCCGCGGCGGCGCCGCGCGCGCTCCGGCATTCGATCCTGCGCGCGCTGTCCCAGGAAGTGGGCGAGACCTGCAATTTCGGCATGCTCTCGGGCTCGGAGGTCATCTATCTCGATCGCGTCGAGGCGAAGTGGCCGCTCGGCCTGCGCTTCGAGGCCGGCAGTCGCGTGCCCGCGCACGCTTCCGCCATTGGCAAGCTGCTGCTTGCCCTGCAGCCTCTCGAGCAGAGAGCGGAGATCATCGCCGCGCTGCCGCTCGTCCAGCATACGAGCCGCTCGATCACCGACGCCGCGCGCCTGAGCCGCGCGCTCGACAAGATCCGCGAGAGCGGCATCGGCACCGACGAGCAGGAGTACATCGACGGCGTCGTCTGCATTGCCATGCCCGTGCTGACGGAGAGCGGTGATCTCGTCGGCGCCATCGCGATCTCGGCGCCGAATGCGCGCCTCGGTCTCGATCAGCTCCTGAAGTTCGCGCCTGCACTCCGAGACGCCACGACCCGCATGGGTGCTACCTTCCGTCTGGACCCCGAGGAGCGGCGCGCGCCGGCGTCACCGCGGTCAGGCGGGCGGCGCGCGGCATCACCGCGCCGAACCTCGGGTCGCGCACACGCACGGGCGTAAAAATCATTCCCTCTCCCCATTTGAAGGAATGGAGAGACGGAGAAGCCTTAGAGGCATCGCCATGACCGAACTGCAACCGCGCAATCCTAATGCCGCCACCATCGATGTGCTCGGCGCCGCGCGCGACTGGCTCTCCCGCGATGGCCAAGTCGCTATCGCCACCGTCATCGACACCTGGGGCTCGGCACCCGTGCCGGTCGGCGGACAGATGGCCATTGCCGCTGACGGCAATTTCCAGGGCTCGGTCTCCGGCGGCTGCATCGAAGGTGATGTGATCATCGAAGGCGGAGAAGCCCTTGCCGACGGCAAACCGCGCACACTCACGTTCGGCGTCGCCGACGAGACGGCATGGCGCGCCGGCTTGCCCTGTGGCGGGCAGGTCCGCGTGCTCGTCGAGCGGCTCGACAAGGACAATGGCGGCGACGAGTTGCTCGATCGCGCCATCGCTGCGCGCGACAGCCGGCGTGGCCTCGTCGTCAAGACCAGGCTCGACGATGCCTCGCACACGCTCTACGAGCGCGGCGATGCCAACCTGCCGGAAGATGTCGCCAACCGTTTCCGCACGGCCAAGAGCCAGCTCATCGAGGGGCCTGATGGTGCGGTGTTCGTGCAGGCACTCGTGCCGCCCGCACGCATCATCGCCATCGGCGCGACGCACATCGCGCAGGTGCTGGCCCAGCTCGCCGCGCTCTCCGGCTACGAGATCATTGTCATCGACCCGCGCACGGCGTTCGCCGATCCGGCCCGCTTCGGCGCTGCTGATGCCAAGCTCATCGCTGAGTGGCCGCAGGATGTGCTCCCCAAACTCGGTCTCGATCCCTACACGGCCGTGCTCACGCTCGCGCACGTCGCGCACATCGACGATGAAGCGCTGAAACTCGCTGTGCGCGCGAACTGCCTGTACGTTTCGGCGCTCGGCTCCTCGCGCAATCACGCAAAGCGTAAGGAGCGCCTGCTCGCGGCCGGCATCACCGAGGAGGAGTTCGCGCGGATCAAGGCGCCGATCGGTCTCGACATCGGCGCCCAGACACCAGCCGAGATCGCCGTCTCGATCATGGCCGAGGTGATCCTCGCCGTGCGCGGAACCAAGAAGGCCAAGGGCTAAAGAAGAAAGCGCAGGACGGGGGATTACCGTGAAGCACGGAAGGCTGGCGCGCGCACTTGAGTGCGGGCGGGAAGCAGTATGAGCGGCCGCCTGCTGGGCATGGATCTCGCGCCGAAGAAGCTCGCGCTCGTCGCGACCTTCGCGTTGATTGCCCTCATCGTCGCGTTTCTGCCGCCGCCCGCAGGTGCGCCGAATGCCATGGTCGGCCTCGCCATTGTCGCCTTCACTGTGGCGCTCTGGGCGACGGCGGCGGTGCCGGCGCTGCACTCCGGCGTGGTCTTCTTTGCGCTGGCGCTCGTAACCGGTATCGCACCAACGATCCCGCTGTTCTCGGGTTTCTGGTCGAATGCGGCGGCCCTCGTCATCGGCGGGCTCATCATCGGTGCGGCCGCGGAACGCACAGGTCTCGGCCGCTATGTCGCGCGGGCGCTCATGAGCGGCGTGGCGACCTATCCGCGTTTCATCGCCGCTATTCTCGTCGGTTCGGGCGTGCTGAGCTTCATCGTGCCGACGACCATGGGACGGCTCGCGATCATGATCCCGATCCTGCTCGCGGCAGCGAAGGAAGCAGGTTACGAGCCGGGTTCGCGCGGCTACATCGGCACCATTCTGACAGCCGTCGCCGGCAACTACCTCACGAGCTACGCGATACTGCCATCCAACCTCACGACGATCATCGCGCTCGGCGCCTTCGAGAACATCGGCGGGCCGCCCATCCGCTACGGCACATATCTGCTGATGTGCTTGCCCGTGCTCGGCATCATCAAGGCCATCATGTTCTGGGCGACGATCTCGTTTCTCTACGCTGCGCCACCGCCCAAGACGAGCACGGTCGATGAAGGGCCAAACATTCTGAGCCCCGCGGCGCGCCGCCTCTCGATCATCCTAGCCATTACCGTCCTGCTGTGGATGCTCGATTTCGTCCATCACATAAAGCCCGGCTGGATCGGCCTCGCGGCAGGCCTCGTGTGCCTCATTCCTGGGCTCGGTCTTTCCCGCATCGAAGAAGCGGTCGATCTGAACAAAGTCACATCCACCTTCTCGCTTGCCGCCGTCCTCGGCGTCGCCACCGTGCTCACGTATTCGGGAGCCGGCGGCATGATCGGGCAGGGCCTGATGCATCTCACGCCAGCATCCGGCGCCACGCCAACCTATGGCTTCATGCTGATCAGCCTCGCGAGTTCGGCCATTGCCACGTTCGCGACGGTCGTCGGGTCCGTCGCTATCGTCACGCCCACGCTCGCCAGCTTCGAGGCGGCGACCGGCCTTCCGCAGACGCTCGGCCTTATTGCGGAGCTGACGGGCCTCCAGGCCGTGTTCTTTCCCTTCGAGGCCGTGCCCATCATGGTCGGCCTGATGATGGGCAAGGTCGCCGCGCCTGCGACGCTGAGAGGTCTAATCCCGCTTGCGATCACGGGCCTCCTCATCATCGTTCCGCTGCAGATCGCATGGCTGAAGCTGATCGGGTTCATGCCATAGGTCTCGCGCGGCCGCTGGCGGCGTGCCATGCTGGCGCCAACAAACGCACAGTCCTGGGAAGGAGACGCACATGCTCGACGCTTACATCTATGACGGCGCCCGCACGCCCTTCGGCCGCCATGCCGGCAGCCTTTCCAAGGTCCGCCCGGACGACATGCTGGCGAGCGTCATCAAGGAAGTCGTCGGCCGCTCGTCCTTCGCCCCCGAGGTCATCGATGATGTGAACGTCGGATGCGCGAGCCAGGCCGGCGAGGACAGCCGCTGCGTCGCGCGCCATGCGATCCTGCTTGCGGGCCTGCCGATCGAAGTCCCGGGCGCCGTCTATCAGCGCAACTGCGGCTCGGGCCTCAATGCCATCATCTCCTCGGCGCACGCCATCACCTGCGGCGAAGGTGACGTATTCGTCGCCGGCGGCGTCGAGAGCATGACGCGGGCACCTTTCGTCGTCGGCAAGAGCGAGCAAGCCTTCGGCAAGGACTTCAAGGTATTCGACAGCGCGATCGGCGCCCGCTTCCCGAACGCGAAGATCGAGAAGCAATTCGGCGCCGATACCATGCCCGAAACTGCCGACAACCTTGCCCGCGACTATCAGATTGCGCGCGAGGATTGCGATGCCTACGCGATCAAATCGCAGCAGTCCTACGCCAAGGCCAAGGCGGACGGTTTCTTCGCCGGCGAGCTGAGCGCCATAACTATTCCCGGCACGCGCGGCAAGCCCGATGTCGTCATCGCCGAGGACGAGCATCCGCGCCCCGAGACGACGCTCGATGCCTTGAAGAAGCTGCGCCCGCTCTTCGAGGGCGGCGTCACCACGGCCGGCAATGCTTCGGGCATCAACGACGGCGCCGTCGCACTCATCCTCGCGAGCCGCAAGGCCGGCGACAAAGCGGGCGCCAAACCCATCGCGCGCATCGTCTCGTCGGGTGTTGCAGGCGTCGCGCCGCGCACCATGGGCTTCGGCCCGGTGCCCGCCGCCAAGAAAGCCCTCGAGCGTGCCGGCCTTACGATCAAGGACGTGGATGTCATTGAGATCAACGAGGCCTTCGCAGCACAGGTGCTCGCCTGCCTCAAGGGTCTCGACGTCGACTTCACGGACAGCCGCGTGAACCCAAACGGCGGCGCCATCGCCGTTGGCCATCCGCTCGGCGCATCCGGTGGCCGCATCGCGCTCACCGCCGCGCGCCAGCTTCAGCGCACGGGCGGCAAGTATGCGCTCGTCTCCATGTGCATTGGCGTCGGCCAGGGCATTGGCATGGTCATCGAGCGAGCCTGAAGTCGTAAAAGCGGGTGGGTCCGGGAGGGTGTCCCTCCCGGCAGGGGTTCGGGGGCTGGTCCCCGTCGCGCCGAAGGCGCGAACAGGGCTGCCGCCCTGAAACCCGCCCGGGGGACATCCCCGGAGCCCCCGCCTTTTTTGGTTTTTTGGATTTCGGCCGGCCTGTGGAAAACGTGGGCGGCATCAGGTGCCCACCACCCCTTGCCGCGGCACTCCAGGCGAATCACTTATGTTGCGCACACTTCTAGCAAAGGGTGCGCATGCGCTTTCCGCCGCACATTCTGGACGATATCCGGGCCCGGCTGCCGGTCAGCTCGGTGGTCGGACGGCGCGTCGCGCTCAAGAAAGCCGGACGCGAGTGGAAGGGGCTTTCGCCCTTCAAGACCGAGCGGACGCCCTCGTTCACCGTCAATGACCAGAAGGGCTTCTACAAGTGCTTCGCCTCGGGTGAGTACGGCGACATCTTCACGTTCGTGATGAAGACCGAGGGCCTGTCGTTCACCGAGGCTGTGGAGCGGCTGGCATCGGATGCCGGCGTGATCCTGCCGAAGCCCGAACCGATGAGCCCGCGCGCCATCGAGGAAGTGGACACGCGGGCGCGGTTGATGGCGCTCGTTGAGGCCTCGGCGCGATTTTTCCAGGCGCAGCTCATGTCCACGCCGGGGCAGGAGGCACGCCGCTACCTCGAACGTCGCGGCGTTACACGTGAAACCATCGAGCGCTTCCGCATGGGTTTCGCGCCCGCAGGCCGCGAAGTGCTGAAGGCGCACCTCGCCAAGGAGGGCTTCACGGTCAAGGAGATGGGTGAGGCGGGCATGGTCATCATGGGCGATGACATTGCCGTGCCCTATGACCGTTTCCGCAATCGCGTGATGTTCCCCATCGAGGATCTCAAGGGCCGCGTCATCGCCTTCGGCGGCCGCGCGCTCGATCCGGATGCCCCCGCGAAGTACTTGAACTCGCCGGAGACGCCGCTCTTCCACAAGGGCAACCAGCTCTACAACATCCACCGCGCGCGGCCCGTGGCGTTCGAGACGTCGCGGATCGTGGTCGTCGAGGGCTACATGGATGTGGTGGCGCTCGATCAGGCCGGCTTCCGCGCGGCGGTGGCGCCGCTCGGCACAGCGCTCACCGAGGCGCAGGTCCAGCTTCTCTGGCGGGTCGTGCCGGAGCCGACGCTGTGCTTCGACGGTGATGGCGCAGGCCAGCGGGCGGCCTTTCGCGCCGTCGATACGATCCTGCCGCTGCTGAAGCCGGGTTTCAGCGCGAAGTTCGCCTTCCTCACGGACGGACAGGACCCCGACGATCTCGTGCGCCAGCAGGGTGCGGCAGCCTTCGAGGCGGTGCTCACGCGCACCGAGGCGCTGTTCGATGTGATGTGGAAGCGGGAGCTTGCGACGCAGCCGGTCAGCACGCCGGAGCAGCGCGCGGCTTTCGAGGTTAAGATGAAAGCCCTGGTCGGGCGGATCGCCGATGCGAGCGTGCGCGGGCACTACGAGCAGGAGGTGCGCCAGACGCTCTTCAGCCTCAACCGGGCGGTACTTCGGGAGCTCGGCGGGTCCGCCTCGCGGGGCGATCGCCGCGTCGCTGGGCGCCAGAACAATGTTCAGACGGATTGGCGGGTTCGTGAGCGAGCGCGCCTCCAGCAAAAGGGGCGACCGGCTGCCGCACCAGCCCCCGCCACCCCCGGCACGGGCCTTGGCGCGCGCCTTGCAGCCATCCCCGCGCGCGAGGCGCTGATCCTCAAGGCCCTGGTTAACCATCCGTGGCTTATAGAGGAACACGCCGAGCGGATCGCCGCGCTGGAGTTCTCGATTCCAGCTCTGGTGGAACTAAAAGACGCGGTTTTAGCGGCTTTGGCGGAGGAAATTCCTCTTGACAGCGAAAGCCTACACAACCATTTGTCCGGAACTGGCTTGTCCCACGTCGTTGCCCTCGTCGAGCGTGCGATCACGCATAAAGGCGACAGGTTCGCCGAACCAGAGGCCGACAAGGAAGCCGTCGAAACCGGTTGGTGTCACGCCGTCGCCCTGCACGAAAGGCAGGTAGGGTTACGGCGGGATTTGGTTGTGGCCGAGCAAAGGTGGCTTGAAGAGCAGAGCGAGGACGCTTTCCAGCGCCTCTGCGAAATCAAGGCCCGGCAGAACCAGGTCGATGACGGCGAGACGGAAAGGACAGAGCGCACAGCATTGCCATCGGGTCGGGTGCAGCCGTGACGGGTGTGGCTTGGATCATGCCGCAGTCACGGGGCCG
>JAEZAW010000061.1 GCA_023430315.1 Pseudomonadota bacterium
GCATCGATACGGGCATTCAGCAGGTTGTCGCGGGCGTGCTCGGCATTCCGCTCGACGATGTTGAAGTCATCAGCGGTGACAGTGCGCTTTCGCCGATGGGTGGCGGCTCCTGGGGCTCGCGCGGTGCCGCGCTCGGCGGCGAGGTCGCCAAGCCCGCCGCCCGCACGCTGCGCTTGAACCTGCTGTCCATGGCCGGTTTCCTGCTGCAAAAGAGCGCCGATGATCTTGATCTCGTCGACGGCGTCGTCGTCGACAAGCAGCGCGGTACGGCGCATATGAGCACCGCTGAACTCGCCAAGATCGGACACTTCAGGCCTTACACCCTGCCGACGGATCTACCCTCCGACCTCACCGTGACGGCACGCTACGCGAGCCGCGATCGCATGTTCATTGCCGGCAACGGTATTCAGGTCGCAATCGTCGAGGTCGATACCGGGACCGGCCTCGTTCGGCCGCTGCGTCATCTCGTCGTGCACGACTGCGGACGCGTCCTCAATCCGCTGCTCGTGCGCGAGCAGATCCGCGGCGGCGTCGTGCAGGGGCTCGGTTCGGCGCTCTACGAGGAGTTCCGCTATGCTGAAAACGGCGCCCTGCTGAACGCGAGCTTCGCCGACTACTTGGTGCCCATGGCGGCCGAGATGCCGGACATCGAGGTCGCGCACGTCACGACGCCGACCGAGACGTCGGAGCTTGGTGCCAAGGGAGCGGGTGAAGCCGGCCTCGCCGGCGCTGTAGGCGCCATTCTCAACGCGGTGAACGATGCGATTTCGCCAACCGGCGCGTTCCTCACCGAGGTGCCGCTGACACCGCCGCGCATTCTCGAGGCCATCAACCGCGCGGCTGAAAGGAAATAACCCGTGCGCCGTTGAAGGTCGCACGGGTTAATCCTGATCTTCGTGTTTCTTACTTGCCGACCGCGTCGGAGACGCACTTCTTCGCGAAGCTCGTCTTGGCGGCACCGGCGAGCTTCTTGTCGGCGGCAGACTTATCGCAGCTCGCTGACGCATCCTTCTCGCACTTGGTCATGAACGACTTCAGTGCCGCACCGGCCAGCTTCTTCGACGTGGCCTGTGCCTGACACGATGGCGCCATGCCCTGCGCGTTGGCGATAGAGGCGCTGGCAACAAGAGCAAGAGCAACGACAAGAGTCCTCATGGGACACTCCCTAGGCTGTTGAGGCGCGCATTCATGGCTAGTCGCGATGAACGCCGCGTGAATCCGACAACGCGCATCATCGCTCGCGGTTCACTTTTCGCTCCTAAACAAAATTCAGCAATTATCACCGGCGCGCCATCTCGCGCAGCTTGCCGACAATGCCACTCGGAAAGAAGTAGACGCTGAGAATGAAGAGCACGCCGAGCCAGAGCAGCCAGCGATCGGGATGCAGCAGGTGCGGGATGAGCGGCAGTGCCGATGTCGCCTCGCTGGCCACGCCCATGAGCTTCTGCAGGTAGTTCTGGGCGAGGATGAAGAGCGTCGCTCCTATCACGGCGCCGTACAGCGTACCCATGCCGCCGATCACGACCATGAGCAGGATGTCGAGCATTATTGCGAACGAGAGTGTTGTATCAGGCCCCGTGTAGCGCACCCATATGGCGCTCATCGCACCGGCGAGCACAGCCATGCCGGCAGCAAGGCAGTTCGCGACCGTGCGGTAGTACACGACGTTGTAGCCGAGAGACTCGGCGCGGAAATCGTTCTCGCGGATGGCCTGGAGCACGCGTCCGAAGGGTGAGTTCACGATGCGGAATGCCGCGAGCAGCAATAGCAATGCCGAGACGAACACGAGATAGTAGCTGAGCACGCGCCCGTCGACGCGCAATCCGATCGCTGGAATGTCGAAGAGTACAGAGCCGGGTCTCAGCAGGGGCGGCACACGGAACGAGCGCCCGTCCTCGCCGCCCGTGTACTCGGAGAGCTGGCTCGCGAGAATCGCAAAAGCCGACGCGACAGCGAGCGTGATCATGGCATAGAAGATCGCGCGCACACGCAGCGACAGTAGTCCGATCACGAAGGCAAGCGCGGTACCGACGACGAGCGCGATGGCAAGACCAAGCCCTGCAGAGGTCCACGTCGGTCCCCAACCGTAGAGCGCGAGCCCGACGCCATAGCCGCCGATGCCGAAGAACATGGTGTGCGCGAACGAGACGATGCCCGTATAGCCGAGCAGCAGGTCATAGCTCGCCACGAGCACGATGAAGATGCAGATTTTCGCCGCCGTGTTGATCGGCTGCGAGCCGCTGAACAGAAACGGCGTG
Organism: Pseudomonadota bacterium; assembly: GCA_023430315.1. Lineage (GTDB taxonomy): Bacteria > Pseudomonadota > Alphaproteobacteria > Rhizobiales > Hyphomicrobiaceae. The sequence goes on from JAEZAW010000061.1 coordinate 2,259, forward strand.
AAGGCGAGCACCAGAAGAATCGCAGCCAGCAGGAAGGCTAAGATGCGGCTGCGCGGCAGATCGCCGGAAAGTGCGGACTGGATCATCGCGTGCCCCTATCGACGTGCCACAGGGTACAAACCCTGCGGTCGCCACATGAGGATTGCGACCATGAGCAGGATGTTCGAGGCAACGGCGATCTTCGGCGCCAGATAGCCCGTGTAGTTCGCCATGAGCGCAACGAGAATGGCGCCGAGGAAGCAGCCGCCGACCGAGCCGAGACCACCGATGATGATAACGATGAAGACGAGCACCATCACGTCGCCACCGATCGCCGCCGTAAGCGTCTCGCGATAGAGCGCCCACATCGTGCCGCCGAGACCCGCGAGCGCCGACCCCGCGACGAACACGCCGACGAAGAGCTGACGGATGCGATAGCCGAGCGCTTCGACCATCTCGCGGTTCTCGACACCGGCACGGATGAGCAGGCCGACCTTCGTGCGGTTCAGCACGAGTTGCATGGCAATAAAGACCGTGAGACCGACGGCCACCGCGAGCAGGCGAAACTTCTCGAGCGCGAAGTCGCCGATCGTGATCGCGCCGCGCAACCCGCCGGGCAGCGGCATGGGCTTCTGATCGCCACCCCAGACCACGTGAATGAGCTGCTCGGCGACGATAAGCCCACCCATGGTGATGAGTATCTGCTTGAGGTGCTGGCCATACACGGGCCGCACGATGACACGCTCGAAAGCCCAACCGAGAACGCCTGTACCGATCATAGCTGCGACGACGGCAAGAAGCAGCGCCGCGAGATTGAGCGTCAGCGCATCCGATTGCACCCAGCCCGATAGCGGCGCGAGCACCGTCATGGCCATGTAGGCGCCGATCGCGATGAAGGCGCCATGACCGAAGTTGAGCACGTCCATGAGGCCGAAGATCAGCGTGAGTCCGCTCGCGATGACGAAGATCATCATGCCCATGGCGAGCGCCGCGACGGTCAGCGTCACCCACGTCGTCGGACTGCCGACAAGCGGCAGCGCGGCGAGCGCGATGATCGGCGCGATGAAGACCGGCAGCAGATCGCGCGGTGTCTTCGGCAGATCGTCGGAAGCGGGGCGGGATGTCGTCGTCGCCATGGATACTTCCTACTGGTGCGCGGCAAGCGAGAGGCCGAGCAGGTGCGTTTGCAGATCGGCGTCGCCGGCAAGCTCCTGCATGGTGCCGCGATGGACGATACGGCCGTCGTCCATGACCGCGACGCTGTCGCCGAGGCTCGCTGCGAAGCGGAAGTTCTGCTCGACGAGGAGAATGGTCGTCCGGTCGCGCTTCAGCTCCTTGAAGGCCGTGATCATGCCTTCGATGATGGCGGGCGCGATGCCTTTGGTCGGCTCGTCGATGAGAATGAGCGCCTTGGGCTCGACGATCGCGCGCGCAATCGACAGCATCTGCTTTTGCCCGCCGCTCAGCAGCCCCGCTGGCAACTGCCAGAAGCGCTTCAGCGCCGGAAACAGGCCGAAGATCCAGTCGAGACGCGCTGTGTCAGGCGCCCCAAGGCGCGCGGCGAGCCGCATGTTCTCGGCGACTGTCAGATCGGCGAACACGCCCATGCTCTCGGGCACGTAACCGATGCCAAGGCGCGCAATATCCGGCGTCGCGCGCCCGCCGATGGACTGGCCGTCGAACGTGATGGTGCCCTGGCTCGGCGGCCAGAGTCCCATGATTGTGCGCAGCGTCGTCGTCTTGCCGGCGCCATTGCGACCGAGCAGCACTGTCAGCTCGCCGCGCGGCACGATAAGGTCCACGCCCTGCAAGATGTGGTACTGGCCGATATGCGTGTGAACGCCTTCGAGCTTCAGCAGCGGGTCGCTCATGGCACGGCCGCTCCTTTGCTCGCAGCAGCCGGCATCGAACCGAGATAGGCCTCCTGCACGATCGGCGAAGCAATGACCGCCTCGGGATCGCCGTCGGCCACGAGCTGGCCGTTGTGAAGCACGACAATGCGGTCGGCTAGAGAGCGCACAACATCCATCTTGTGCTCGACGAGCAGGATGGTCTTGTCGCCGGCCGCCTTCAGCCGCTTGACGAGATCGAGCACCACGGGCACCTCGTCGACGGACATGCCGGCTGTCGGCTCGTCGAACATGTAGACGTGCGGCTCGAGCGCCATCATGAGCGCCACTTCGAGCTTGCGCTTGTCGCCGTGCGGCAACGCGGCAGCGGCCGCATCGCGCTTGTCCTGCAGGTTCACTTCCTCGAGGAAATGCTCCGCTCGGTTGATCCACTCGATGTGATGATCCCAGCGGCTCCAGAGACTCGCAGCAGCGCGCGCCTTGGCCTGCACGGCGAGCCGGACGTTCTCCGCAACCGTGAGGTTCGGGAAGAGATTGGTGATCTGGAAGGCGCGCCCGATACCGCGTTTCGCCCGCTCAGCCGCGCTGAGACGCGTGACGTCCTCGCCATCGAGCTGGACGCTGCCTGAAGTCGCGGGAAGCTGGCCCGACATGAGATTGAAGTACGTCGTCTTGCCGGCGCCGTTCGGGCCGACGATCGCCGTGAGACTGCCCGCATGAAAGGCGCAGCTCACGTTATCGACGGCCGCATGGCCACCGAAGCGGATTGTCAGGCCTTGGGTTTCGAGAACGGGTCGAGACATGCGGCCTCATGAACGCCGAAGCCGGCGGGCACTCACGCGGCGCCCGCCAGCATCAGGCGTTGCATCATCTCACTTCGGAACGGTGATCGGCAGCGGCATCTTGCTGGCGGGAATGGTTGCCACAAGCTCCAGGACGTCGTTGTCCTTCGCGTCCTTCTTGATGCGGAAGTGATACATGTCCTGCATGGCCTGATGATCCTCCTTGCGGAAGGTCATTGGACCCTTGGGCGTTTCGAAGCTCAGGCCCTCCAAGGCGGCGATCAGCTTCTCGGTATCCGTCGAGCCTGCCTTCGTCAGACCCGCAACGACAGCCGCCGCAGCCGAGAAACCACCAGCGACGAAGAAGTCTGGCGGCGCGTTGTGGCGCTTCGTGTACTCGGCCTTGAGCCAGTCGTTCTGCGGATTCTTCGGGAAGTCATAGTAGTAGTAGATGCCGCCCTCGGTACCGGCGAACTGCTTCCACGCATTCATCACGGGCAGGATGTTGCCACCCGGGGCGAGCGCGATGTTGAAGCGCTCCGGTTTCATATCGGCGAATTTCGCGAGCGGATGCGGGCCGGCCCATATGAAGCCGATGATGCGCTTGCCGGGTTGATCCTTGAGCGCATTGAAGAGCCGCTCGGCGAACGGCGCGAAGTCGGCCGTGTTGCCGGCCGCATATTCTTCCGCGACGATCTTGGCTTTAGGGCGCAGCGAGGTGAGCGCTTCCTTGTAGGCCTTCACACCATCGCGGCCAAAGGCCGTATCGAGGCCGAGCATGCCGATGGCGACATCCTCGTTCTCCGGCACGGTCGCGGCGTTCGCGAGCGCATCCTGATAGGACGAGCGACCCGTGCGGAAGATGTAGCGGTTCCACTTGGCGCCAGTGATCGAGTCGGCCACGGCTGGCTCGACGATCAGCACCTTCTTGAGCTCCTCGGCCACGGGCAGCATCGCGAGCGCGACCGGCGAGCCTGTCGTGCCGACGGCGATATCGACCTTGTCGTCGCCATAGCATTCCTCGAGCAGCGTCTTGCCGCGATCGGGCTTCAGCTGGTCGTCCTTGACGATGACCGACAGCTTGTCGGCACCGACCTGCATCGTGCCTTTGGTGAGATACTCGAGGCCCATCATGAAGCCGGCCTCAGTCTGCTTGGCATAGGCCTCGAGCGGGCCCGTTTTGCCGGCAATCAGGCAGATCTTGATGTCCTTGGCCACGGCCGCCGGCGCCGTCAGCGCGAGCGCGGGAACGGCCAGCAGCGCCGCCAGACCACTCCCCATCCGCCACGACTTGTGGGTCGTCCTCAGCATGATCTCCTCCCTTACGTTGACCCGAACATGACACTTGAGTCAGGTTTCATGTTACGCTAGCTATCCCTGGGTAAGCCGTCAAGACACGTCGGCGCCTAACTCATCGCGAGATTGCCAAGCCGCTGATGTCAGAACCCGATCCATCGCCGACACTGCCTGCGCCCAAGACCAAGCGCGGCGAGCGCACGCGCGAGCGCATTCTCGACGCGGCGGAAATCGAGATTGGCGGACGTGGCTTTGCCGAGGCCTCGATCAGCACGATCACGGCGCAAGCCAAGGTCGGGCAAGGCACGTTCTACCTCTACTTCCGCACGAAAGAGGACGTGATGCGCGAGCTGGTCCTGCGCATGGGCCGGCGACTGAGGCGCCATCTCACGCTCTCGATCGCCGATGCGCCCGACCGGCTCGAAGCCGAGCGCCGCGGCATACGCGCATTCCTCGAATTCGTGCGCGCCAACCCGAACCTCTATCGCGTCGTGGCCGAAGCGCAGTTCGTCGATCCCGAAGTCTACCGCCGCTACTATGACGACTTCGCGAAAAGCTACAGCAGCGCACTCAAATCGGCCGTGCGGCGCGGCGAGATCTCCAAGGGTGATGCGGAGGTCCGCGCCTGGGCGCTCATGGGTCTCAGCGACATGGTCGGAATGCGCTATGCGCTCTGGGACAGCAAAGTTAAACTCGATCAGGTGTCCGCCGCCGCATTCGAGCTCATCGCAAAGGGTCTCGAGCCACGCCGGCGGGCGTGAGCCGCGCGCTTTTTTGCGCGGCGCACTGGCGGAGACGATGATGCGCACGATCCCCGATCTGGCACGCCAGCGCGCGCTGCTGACGCCTGGCGCCCCGGCCTTCCGCGATGTCGCGAGTGGCCGCAGCTGGACCTTCGAGGCGGTGGATCAATGCGCCGAACGGCTTGCCGCGATGCTCGAAGGGCGTGGGATCGCGGAAGGCGAGCGCATCGCCGTGCTCTGCCACAACACGCCGATATTCTTCGCGCTCCTCTTCGCGTGCGCCAAGGCAGGGCTCATTCTGGTGCCGCTCAACTGGCGCCAGACCGCGAGCGAGCTGAGACCGATCCTTGCTGACTGCGGCGCGCAACTCCTGCTGCACGACGATGCGACGGCGTCGCTCGCCGGGATACTCGCGAGCGAGACGGGAATAGAGCACCTCGCCTTCGATGGGTGCGAGAAGCTTGCCGCGAGCTTCGCCCCACGCACGAACCGCGAGACGACTTGGCCGAGCGATCGCGTCTGGTACCTGCTGTACACGTCGGGCACGACCGGCAAGCCGAAGGCCGTGATTCAGACGCCTGGCATGGCGCTCGCGAACTACGTCAATGTCCGGCAGGCGACGAACATCGGCCCCGAGGACGGCACGATCAACTACCTGCCGCTCTTCCACACGGCTGGCATCAATCTGCACGCGCTTCCCGTGTTCATTGCAGGCGGCACCAGCCACGTGATCGAAAAATTCGATGTCGATGCGGTCATTCAGCTCATCGAAGCGGGCGCGATCAGCGTCTTCTTCGGCGTGCCTGCGATCTATCAGGCTATTAGCCTGCATCCGCGCTTCGCCTCGCTGGACCTAGGCCGCATCCGCCATTGGGGTTCGGGCGGCGCCTCGCTTCCGGACAATCTCATCCGGGCATTCTTCGCGAAGGGCGCCGTCATTTGCAATGGCATGGGCATGACCGAGACGGGGCCGTGCGCCTTTCTCATGGATCGCGCGCACGCGACCGAAAAGATCGGCTCGATCGGCAAGCCGCAGATCATGACCGAAGTCCGCCTCATCGATGCCTCGGGCAAGGTCGTGTCGGACGGCGCCCCCGGCGAGATCCAGTTCCGCGGGGCCAATATTACGCCGGGCTACTTCAACAACCCACAGGCGACCTCTGCTGCCTTCGACGGCGACTGGCTCAAGTCCGGCGATGTCGGTCGGCGCGATGCGGACGGCTACTACTACATCGTCGACCGCATCAAGGACATGTACATATCCGGCGGCGAGAACGTCTATCCAGCCGAGGTCGAGGCAGCGCTGCACGCGCATCCAGCCATTCTCGAAGCGGCCGTCATCGGCGTTAGCGACGCGAAGTGGGGCGAGGTCGGTCACGCGCACATTCTGCTGCGGACCAATCATTCACTCGATGAGGCAGAAGCGCGTGCATGGGTGCGTTCCCGTCTCGCCGCGTACAAGGTTCCGCAGCATGTCACGTTCGTCGGCGAGTTCCCACGTACGGCCGCCGGCAAGATCCAGAAGCACGTGCTGAGGCGTACGACCACAGCGCAGAGCTGATGGCCTGCCGCTACGACTGCGGCGCGATGGTCAGGACGTGCTCCGTCTTGCCGGGCAGGAACGGCGTCGGCAATCCCTTTACCCAGGCATCATGCCCGGCGCGCCAGAAGGGCGAGAGGAAATGGCCGCTCTGGCCGGCGGGCTGGTGAATGAAGCCATCCTGTTCGTGCCCCGGCGAAACGGCCATGCGCTGCGAAGCACCGAAGGCCGGGCGCTGCACGCGCGGCATGTCGTCGTCGCCCGGAAGCGGCTCGTCCGGCATGCACAAGATGCGCTTCGCAGCCTCGGGCAGAGCACGCGCGAGCGGGTGGCAGATCGACGACCCGCGATTGAAGTCGCCCCATGAACCGAAGGTGCCATCCGTCCTGATGATCGCCGGATCGCGCGCGACATCGCGGGCAGCGGCAGCAAGCAGCTCATCCCACGAGTTATGACCTGCAGTCAGCAAATGCGCTGGTTTCGTCGTGACGAGTGGCCAGAGCCAGCCGTCCGTCTGGCCGAGCAAAATCTGGCCGGCACCACGAGCGGTCGCCTCGGGGAATGCGCCGAGCAGCATCGAAGTCACGCGCCGCCCGAGGGCATCGCGGAACCGCCGCGTCGCAAAATAGCTGACAGAGTCGACGGACGCGCGCCCTTCCCATTTCTGTGTCGCCGTCTCGAGCCGCGCGAGAAGCGGATCGCCGCCCACCCCCGCGAGCACCGTGCGTAAAAGCTTCCACCAGCGCTCGAGATAGATCGCGCGGTCGTCGAGCTCGATCGCGAGGATATCGCGCTCGGTGAATTGCTGGCGCGCCATGAGCGCATCGCGCATCTGCTGCGCTCGCGCACTTTGATCGCGCCCGATATAGCCGAAACTAAGACCCCGCGGGCTTGCATCCGCGCGGTTGTTGGCCGTCCACATGCGACCTGATGGCGGATCGCGCAACTCGGGCAGGCCCGCGGTCTTCAGCGGCCAGGGCGGACATGCGCCTACTGGAACGACCACGCGCTCGATGCCCATGCGATCGCACGGCGCCTGCCAGTCCGGCAGCGAGCCAAGCAAGCGCCAGCCGATGCGCCCGGTACTGTCCACGGCGACGAGATTCTGCACCGGCGTGCCGGCGCGATCGGCGATGGCAAAAATCTCATCGAGATTGCGCGCCCATCCGAATTCTGCAAGGCCGCTGCCGATGGCCCCCGAAAGATGCGCGGCCCATCGCAGTGCCAGCAAGCTGCCGTCCGGCTGCTGCCGCAGGATTGGACCCCACTCCGTCTCTCGGACGACGAGCACCTCGGGCGCCGCGCCGGCAACGTCGATCGTCTCGCGGTGTTCGGTGATCCCGCACTGCGCCGGTGCGCCGGTGCATGGAGGCATGAGTGCCCATTGCGAGGCATCGGCATAGCCGTTGGTGACGGCCCAGGCGACATGGCCCGTACTGCCTGCAATCACGCCGGGAATGCCGGGGAAGGTGAAGCCCGTCACGTCGATCCGTCCGCCGGGCGCGCGCTCGTCGCGATAGATCAGCCGCGCGCGGAACCAGACGCCGGGTGCGCGAAGCCCGAGATGCATGTCGCCACCGACGATGGCGCGGCCGTCCTTCGTCAGTGCGCCGGCCACAGCGAGGTTGTTGCTGCCAGGTGCGCTTTCACTTGCTGTGATCGCGCCCGATTTCGTGCTGGTCGGCAGACGGCGCAGATCGATCGCATCCGCCCCCGGCAAAGGCGCATCACCGAGCCCTTCGCCGACGAGCGGGGCATCCCATGACGTGCCCCCATGATTCAACATGGCGAAGAGCGGGGCCGGCAGTGACCGGCTGAGCCGCCACAAAGCCAGGCGCGCGAACGGATGATAGCCCTGCAAATCGAAATAGAGCGCGTGAGCGGCAAGCACCGTGTCCTCAGCTGTCCACGCCGCGGGCCGCTTGCGCAGGAGCAGATAGGGCCAGGGGCGCACCGACAGAGCATTGAGCCCGGCATTGGCACCAGCCGCGTAAGCTTCGAGTAGCGGGCGCCGCTTGCCGAGCAGGTCGGCGTCGCTGGTGTGCATGGAAACGCGGGCACGCATTCGGTGCACGCGGCGCTCACGATCCATGGGCAGTGCTGCAGGCCCGAGGAGCGCCGCCATCTCGCCGGCAGAGCTGCGCCGAGCAAGGTCCATCTCGAAGTAGCGCTCCTGAGCATGGACGAAGCCGAGTGCGCGCACGGCATCAGCTTCAGTTCCTGCCTCTATGGTGACGACGCCGAGCGCATCGCGCGAGATCGTCACCGGGTAGTTGATGTTGGGCAGCTTCACCTCGCCGTCGAGCTGGGCAAGGCTGCCCCGGAGCCCCAGCCAAATCGACATCGCGCCGATCAGCACAAGCACAACCACCCCCAGCACGGACCGCCGTACCCACTTCAGCCATCGCCGCGGCGCTGGCGGGGCGGAAACATGCGGTTCGGGAGCATGACTGGATGGAATATCGGACGTCATTGGCGGTGGGGCTCGCTAGGGCGACTACAGAGTGCATGAGATGGGGCTCCTGTGCGCCCGATCCAGCCCTATGTCACGCGACACCCGTTGGCCAATCGGGCTGGCCCCTCAAATCCTTCGCCGAACGCATCTTTTCACGATTAGCGATCACGGATTCGTGAATATTTCATTCGATTGACTAATTCAATCGAATGAAATAAATCCAGACACATGAAAGAGTCGATCAAAACAGCCGCCGACCCGACCGAGGCTGCAGGCGAGCGCGGCGATGCCACGCGTCAGAAGCTCCTGACCGCTGCCATCGACGTATTCGGCCACTACGGCTTCGACGGTACGACCACGCGGGCGCTTGCCTCGTCGGCGGGCGTCAATCTCCAGGCC
>JAEZAW010000068.1 GCA_023430315.1 Pseudomonadota bacterium
ACGATCGCCATGCCATGCGCGGCCGCGGACTGGCGCGTGCGGATTTCGAGGTGCGCGATGGAGCCGATCGAGGGCAGCGCCTCGCCACGAAAGCCGAGCGTGGTGATGTTGAAGAGGTCCTCGTCGCGGAGCTTCGAGGTCGCGTGGCGCTCGACGGCAAGCGTCAAGTCGCGCTCGTCCATGCCCGAGCCGTCATCGGTGATGCGGATCAGCGAGAGGCCGCTGCCGGCTGTGACGATCTCGATCTCGCGCGCGCCCGCGTCGATAGCATTCTCGACGAGTTCCTTGACGACGCTCGCCGGGCGCTCGACGACCTCGCCGGCTGCGATCCGGTTGATCGTCTCAGGTGTGAGCTGGCGCACGGCCATGTTAGCCGCTTATCCCCCGTCGCCTTGCGCGGGATGCGGCCGACCGTGCCCTACTTGGACAGCCGCTCGCGCGTGAGCACCTTGGCGAGCTCGACAGCCGGCTGGTCGAAGGGATCGAGATCCATGAGCCAGCCGGCGAGAATCGTCTCGATCATGAAGTGCATCATCAAGCCGCCGAGCGCAGCCGCGTCAAGCCGCTCGATGTCGATTGTCCGCACTGGCCTGCCGGCGCGGCTCAGCGCCTCGGGCACGGCCTGGGCCTGGGCCGCCACCAGCTCGCCCACGGAGCGCCCGGCCATCACGTCGAGACCGGCGATCTTGGCGAGTTTCGCGTCGATGACAGGGCCCGATTCGGCATTCTTGACACGCAGCACGGTGAACGCGTGCTCGCGCGGGCCGTCCATGAAAAGCTGGAGCTGGCTGTGCTGGTCGAGCGGACCGAGACAGCCGAGCGGCGTCGTGCCCTGCCCGCCCTTGCCGAGGCTCTCTGCCCAAAGCTGCACGTACCAGGCGCCGAGACGCTGCAGGCGATCGGCGTAGGACATGAAGGCCATGACCTTGATGGCCTTCTCGCGTGCAAGCGCAACCGCGAGCGCGGCACCGACAGCGGGCGCTGATGCGGAGGGATGTGACGCCGCGAGCGTCTGCTGGAGCACGGCGTCGGCGCCGGCGCGCAAGGTCCGCGGATCGATGCCGCGCGCCATGGCCGGGATGAGCCCTACGACCGTCAACGCGGAGTAGCGCCCGCCGATGGCAGTCGGATGATCGAGAATGGGAATGCCGCGGCTCGATAGGAGATCACGCAGGCCATTGCGCACGCCAGGGCGCGCCGGCTCGGTAATGCCGAGAAAGAGCTCTGCCGAACGCGCGCCAAGGCCTGCCGCATCGATCGCCTGCATCGCGGCGAGCGCTTGGGCCAGCGTCTCCGAGGTGCCGCCTGACTTCGACGTGACGACAAAGCGCGTGCTCGCGAGGTCGATATTCTTGAAGGCGAGCGCCAGCGTCGAGGCATCGAGATTGTCGTAGAAGCGCGTGCGCGGGCGATTACGCTGCTCGACATCGGCCGACCCAGGAATGTTCCAGCCGCCGAGCTGGGCGAGCGTCTGCCCGCCGAGGCTCGAGCCACCAATGCCGAGGAAGACGATCATCTTCGCGCCGGCCGAGAGCTTCTTCAGCGCGGCCTCTGCGGCAATGATATCGGCGTCCTCGCGCGGCAGGCGCAGGAGCGGCAGGCTGCCGTCGGCGTATGCAGCCTTGAGCTTCGCGAGTGGTGCGGCTGTCTTGTCGAGCCAACGGGCAAGCGTCGCACTATCCAGTCCGTGCACGCCGATGCCGCCGTCGAGGCAGCCGGCAATGCTCTGATGATAGAGCCGCTGAGGGGCGGAACCTGAACCCGACACGGCACCGGATACATCCAGCTCGACGGGGTCGGCCATCAAATCGCTCCCTCGTAATCACGCCTCACATGCCAAATCGAGAAGCCGGCGCCTTGCGAGCGCATCAGCTTCTCGAAGTTGGCATCAAAATACACAACGTCGTTCGGAGCAAACAGGTTCCGAACGCTACTGCTTCGTCATGCCCTGCGGCTTGCCGACGACCGTAACGATCAGCTCGTCGGCCTTCAACAGCCGCTGCGCGACGCGCTTAACATCGGCAAGCGTCACCGCGTTGACGAGCGCATTACGCTTGTCGATGTAGTCGATGCCGTACCCCTCGAAGAGGAAACCGAGGAGCTGGTTGGCAATCTTGGCATTGGTGTCGAAGCGGAGCGCGAACGAGCCCGTGAGATAGTCCTTGGCGTTCTGCATCTCCTCGGGCGTCGGCCCGTCCTCGGCCATGCGCCGCAGCTCGCTGCGAATGACATCGAGCGAACGGCCCACCTCCTCGTTCTTCGTCGCGACGCCGCCCGCGAAGATCGCGGCCCGGCGATACGGCTGCAGATAGCTGTAGACCGAGTAGGCGAGCCCGCGCTTCTCGCGCACCTCCTCCGTCAGCCTCGAGGCGAAGCCGCCGCCGCCGAGGATCTGGTTCAGCACGAACGCGGCCATGAAGTCATCGTCGTCGCGGGCAATGCCGGGCGAGCCGAACTGCACGACCGACTGCGGCACGTCCATTGGAATGACCTGCACACGCTCCTTCGCCGCAGGTGCTGTCTGCGGCACGGGCGCGAGCTCCGCCTTGGCCGGCAGATCGCCGAACACGCGATCGAGGAGCGCGCCGAGCTGCTCGGGCGTGATGTCGCCCACCGCGACGACCTTCAGATTGTCGCGCGCGAAGTTGCGCTTGCGGAAGCCCTCGAGATCATCGCGCGTGATCTTGGCGATGCTCTGCGGCGTTCCATCCGAGGGGAGGCCGTAGGGATGCCCTGGGAAGGCCTGCGCGCTCCAGGCCGTGCCGGCAACGCGGTTCGGGTTCTTGGCCGCAAAGGCGAGGCCGGAAAGGAGCTGCCGGCGCACGCGTTCCATGGCATCCGCATCGAAGCGCGGCTGGTTGACGGCCAGGCGCAGCATTTCGACCGAGGGATCGCGATTGGTCGTGAGCGTCTCGAAGCTGCCGTACAGACCGTCCCGCGCATCCTCGAAGCTCATGCGGAAGGCAAGCTCCTCCATGCGCTCCTGGAACTTGTGCGAGTCGAGATCGCCGGCGCCCTCGTCCATCATGGCGGAGAGGAAATTGGCGACGCCCTCCTTGCCGGCGGGGTTCTGCGAGCTGCCGCCCTCGAAGACGAAGCGCAGCGCGATGAGCGGCACCGCGTGCTCCTGCACGAGCCATGCATCGATACCGCCGGGGCTCTTGATCTGCTGGATCTTCATGGCGTGGGCCTTGGCAGTGAGAACGGGCGCTGCGAGGCAGAGCAGCATGGCTGAAGGGACGCCAGGAAGCTTGGCGGGACGGACGAAAAGCCTTCCACGAAGGGGAGCTGAGCTGGACATGATACTGGGCCTCGCTGTGTCGACGCGTTGAAACAAGACGTGTCGGCGCTGGTGCGCCGGGTGGTTCGTGTGCCTCTGGTGGTGCTCACCTCATTCCTTTCGGTTCAGTTCTATCCGGAGACGCCTCTCACGAGCGCGAGCCGGGCGGCTGATCGGGCGCCTCCGGCAGCAGCGTGCCGGTGACCGAGCGGAGAATGTCGAGATGGCGGACAGCCGCCTTCACCTGATCGGCGGTGACCTTGGAAAGGCGCTCGGGCCACTCCTCGATGTCCTTGACCGTCGAGCCGACAGTGAGGGCCCAACCATAGCGACGCGCGAGCGAAGCCTGGTTGTCGGTCTGGTAGATGTACTCGGCGAGATAGGCCTTCTTCGCGCGCTCGAGCTCTTCCTGGGTGACGCCTTTCGCGGCGACCTCAGCGATCACGCCGTCGACGAGTTGCTCGATCTTCGAGAATTCGACGCCGTCGTTCGGCACGGAGAAGAACGCGATCTTGCCACTGTCGCGACCAGAGCCCGAATACCAGCCGCCAGCGCTCGATGCGACCTTCTCCTCGACGACGAGCTTCTTGTAGATGCGGCTCGTCGGTCCCGACGCGAGGATCTTGAGCAGAAGATCGAGCGCCTCGGCTTCACCCGGCGCAGCCGTGGTGTACGCGGGTGCAATGTACTGGCGATGCCAGGTGCGCCGACCGGCGCGAGGATCCTTGAGCTCGATGCGGCGCGCAGCGCGGTGCGGCGGCTCGCCGGGACGCTCGACGGTCTTCACATTAGGATTGCGCGGGATCTTGCCGTAGGTCGCCTCGGCGAGCTTGCGCACTTCCTCGGGCGTCACGTCGCCGGTCACGACGAGGATCGCGTTGTTGGGCGCATAGAAGCGCTTGTAGAAGGCCATCGCATCGGCGCGCGAGAGCTTCCTCATCTCGTGCTCCCACCCGATCACGGGAATGCGGTAGGGATGCGCGAGATAAAGCGCGGCGCCCAACTGCTCATCGAGGATGGCGCTCGGGTTGTTCTCGACCCGGCTGCGGCGCTCCTCGAGAATGACATCGCGCTCGGTCAGCACTTCCTTCTCATCGAGCTTGAGGTTGACCATGCGGTCCGCCTCCATCTCCATAACCTTCGGAAGTCGATCCTTGGAGACACGCTGGAAGTAGGCCGTGATGTCCTGCGCGGTGAAGGCATTATCCTGCCCGCCGAGGCGCGAGACGATCTTCGAGAACTCGCCCGTCCCGATCTTCTCGGTCGCCTTGAACATCAGGTGCTCGAGGAAGTGAGCAATGCCGGATGTGCCGGGCGGCTCGTCGGCCGCGCCGACCCGGTACCACACCATATGCGTGACGACGGGTGCCCGGTTATCCGGGACGACGACGATATGCAGGCCGTTCGGCAGTGTGAACTCGGTGGCGCGCGGACCGGTCGTCTGCGCAAGCGAGGCAACGGGAGAGAGAGAGAGCATGAGCAATCCGATGATCAGGGGCCGAACATGGAAGAGGGCTCGCGTGAGCATGGTCACTTTCCTACGCACAGGGATGCGGCAGGCCGCACCACATTCCGCACATCGCACCCCTCGCCGGCTCGGAACCACAGCTCCGAGGCCTGCTTCACTGGGCGGCCTGCTATCTCGTCACTCTACCGCGTCCGGCGACCGCGACGGCACTTAACATCCCGTCATGTGCGGTGCCTGCTCCGGCGCTCGTCGCGCTAGGGAGATCCGAGCAGGCCATTGCAGCGCAAGCGTGGCGAGATCACCACAAATTTCGCACGACTTTGTGATCAGGTTGCACCGCAAACATTGCAGTGCGGAGTGATCATTGATTTCATTGGATTTTTACGCGACATCCTCGCGACCAGCGTTCAGAGACTGAGTGGCATAGCCACCACATCTCCGAGTCGGCGCCCCGAATTTCGGGCGACTGCCCCCTCAAGTCAACTGACAAGAATTTCATATTGGGAGCAGGTGTGCGCCTAGGACGCACCTGTTTCTGCCGCCTCCAGGGCCGCCGAGGCAGCGAGCCAGGACTCCTCAGCAGAGGCGAGCTGCCGGCTGACATCGGCGCGGGCAATGGAGAGCTTCTGCGCCTTTCCCGCATCCTCGTAGGCGCGCGGATCGGCGAGTGCGGTGTCGATCTCGGCCCGCTTTGTCGTCAATCGCTCGAGCTCTTTCTCGGCGGCTTGCACCGCGCGACGCAGTGGCGCTGTCTCGGCGCGCCGTGCGGCGGCTTCGCGACGTTGATCAGCGCGTGCCGTCTTCGGTGCAGAGCCAGGCGCGCCTTCCTCGCGTTGTGCTCGCGCACGCTGTCCGCGCTCGGCAAGCAGATCCGCGCGATAGCCATCGAGATCGCCGTCGAAGGCGCGCACCGTGCCACCCTTCACGAGCCAGAGGCGGTCGACGCACGCCTCGATGAGATGGCGATCGTGACTGATGAGGATGACGGCGCCGGGGAAGTCGTTGAGCGCCTGCACGAGTACCTCGCGACTGTCGATGTCGAGGTGGTTCGTCGGCTCGTCGAGAATGAGCATATGCGGCGCGTGGAAGGCCGTCAGCGCCAGCAGCAGGCGCGCCTTCTCGCCTCCAGAGAGGTTCGCGGCCTTGGTATCCGCCTTGTCGTGGGAGAAACCCCAGTAGCCGAGCCGCGTGCGCTTCTGCGCCTCGGTCGCCTCCGGCATGAGGGCCGCGATCTGGTCGTAAGGCGACCAGTTCGGATTCAGATCGTCGAGCTGGTGCTGGGCAAAGTAGCCGACACTGACGCGCTGCGCGCCGAAGACATTGCCCGAGAGCGGCGCGAGGCGCCCCGCGAGCAGCTTGGCGAACGTGCTCTTGCCATTGCCATTCTGGCCGAGCAACGCGATGCGATCATCCTGGTCGACATTGAGATTGAGCCCGGTGAGGACCGGCTCGCCGGGCGCATAGCCGACCGAGGCGGCCTCGATCTTGAGCAGCGGGCTCGCCAGTAGCTTCTGCGGCGCCGGCAGACGGATGGGGACGACGCTCTCATCGACCTGCGCGGCAATGGGCTTCATGCGCGCGAGCGCCTTTATGCGGCTCTGCGCCTGCGTCGCCTTGGAGGCCTTGGCCTTGAAGCGGATGATGAACGCCTCGATGCGCGCGCGCTCCTCCTCCTGGCGCCTGGCGAGCTTCGATTCGAGCCGCTGCTTCTCGCGGCGTGCCTCCTCGAAGTCGTCGTAGCCGCCCGCATAGAGCGTGAGCTTGCCGCGATCGAGGTGGAGAATGTGGTTCACCGCGCGATTGAGCAGGTCGCGGTCATGGCTGATGATGACGACCGTGTGCGGGTACGTGCGCAGGTACGTCTCGAGCCACAGCGTGCCTTCGAGGTCGAGATAGTTCGTCGGCTCGTCGAGCAGGAGGATGTCCGGCTCTAGGAAAAGGATGGCGCCGAGCGCCACCCGCATCCGCCAGCCGCCGGAGAATTCCCGGCACGCGCGCGCCTGTGCCGCCTCGTCGAAGCCGAGGCCCGACAGGATCTGCGCTGCCCGCGAGGGGGCCGAATGGGCGTCAATATCGCCGAGGCGCTCGTGGATGGCGGCAATACGGTGTGGATCAGTGGCCGTCTCGGCTTCCGCGAGGAGCGACGCGCGCTCCTTATCCTGCGACAGCACCCACTCGATGAGCGTCTCGGACCCGCCTGGTGCTTCCTGCGCGACATGGCCGACCTTGAGCCCGCGCTGGATTGTGATCGAGCCATCGTCCGGCGCCAGATCGCCGATGATGAGCTTGAAGAGCGTCGTCTTGCCGGCGCCATTGCGCCCGACGAGTCCGACCTTGTGGCCAGACGGAATGGCGCAGGTGGCCTCCGACAGGATCGGACGGCCCTCAATGCGGTAGGTGAGGTCATTGACGTGCAGCATGGCGGGCGAGATAGCCTAAGTGCGTCGCTCCTGTCACCTTCGACCTAACCGAGCTGAGCCCGCAACGCCGCGGCGGAAGCGAACGGCGCAAGAACAAGCGCTCCGAGCGAGATCGCGCCGAGTATCATCAACGAGGGGCCTGCGCCGCCGGGGCCGAGCAGCGAGGCAATGGCGCCGATGCCGAAGATGAGCGTCGGCACGTAGAGGGGCAGCACGAGCAGTGCAATGAGCAGGCTACCGCGCCGGCTGCGCAAGGTGAGCGCGGCGCCGATCGTGCCGATGAAGCTGATGGCCGGCGTACCGATGAGCATGGTCGCGACGAGCGGGGGGAAGGCGGCGAGATCAAGATTGAGCATCAGCCCCAGCATGGGCGCGAGCAACGTCAGCGGCAGGGCCGTCGAGAGCCAGTGCGTAAGGCCCTTGGCGGCGACCACCGCTTCGAGCGGCAAGGTCCCCGTCGCCATCACGTCGAGTGAGCCATCTTCGAGATCGGCCTCGAAGAGACGCCCGAGCGTCAACAACGCCGAGAGCAGCAGGGCGAGCCACAGCAGACCCGGCGCGATGCGCGAGAGCAGCGCCATGTCCGGACCGAGGCCGAGCGGCAGCATGGTGACGACGATCAGATAGAAGCCGAGAGCGGCGCCGAGCGCGCTCCCCTCGCGGAAGGCCAGGCGCAGGTCCCGCGCGAGCAGTGCGAGGAAGGCGCTCATGAGACCTCGCCGGAGGCCATAGCCTCGTCGGAGATGGCCGGCGCAAGCTCCAGAATGCGCGCGTCGGCGAGACCGAGCGGCCCGTGCGTTGCCGCGACCAGAATCCCGCCTGCATCGAGATGGCGCTGCATGAATCCGGACAACAGCGCCTGCGAGGCGACGTCCAAGGCTGCCGTCGGCTCGTCGAGCAGCCACAGCGGGCGCTCCGCCAGCAGCAGGCGCGCGAGACCGAGCCGCCGCTTCTGTCCGGCTGAAAGATAGCCCGCCGGCACCTCGGCAATCTCGGCGAGATACAAATTTTCGAGCACCGCCTCGGCGCTTGCAACGCTGCCGCCGAGATAGCGCGTCCAGAAGCGCGCGTTCTCCCGCACGGTGAGGCCTGCCTTGACGCCATTGGCATGGCCGACGTAGTGCGCGAGTTCGCCGACTGACGCCTCATCGTGCGCACCTTCGAGGCGGATGGCGCCAGCATGGGGCGCGATGAAGCCCGCGAGCACCCGGAGCAGCGTCGTCTTACCGACACCATTGGGTCCGGTCAGCACGAGCGCTTCGCCCGCATCCACCGCGAACGACAGCCCCTGGATCAGCCGCCGCTCGCCGCGCGAGATCGATATGTCGTCGGCCACCAGCCGCATGCAGATGCCATACCCGAAATGGAGGGGGGCCGGATGGCCCCCTTCTTGCCTCAGTCGATGAAGCCCCATCTTCGGGGAAGATAAAACACAAGTTCGGGGAAGATGATACACAGCACCAGCGCTATGAGCTGCAGCACAACGAACGGCACGATGCCGCGGTAGATGTCGCCCATGGTGATCGATGGGGGCACGGTGCCCTTCATATAGAAGAGGGCAAAGCCGAAAGGCGGCGTCAGGAACGCCGTCTGCATGTTGACCGCAAGCAGGATCGCGAACCAGAGCAGGATGAGCTGCTGGGTATCCACGAAGCCGGCGAACGACGATTTGGCCAGGATGGGCGAGAAGATTGGCAGCACGATCAGGCAGATCTCCAGCCAATCGAAGAAGAATCCCATAACGAAGACCAGCGCCATCGTGAAGATGAGAACTTCCCACCCGGTATTGATGCCCGCCAGCTTCAGGATGTCGACCACGACCTCGTCGCCGCCGAGCGCGCGGAAGACGTAGGAGAACAGTGTCGCGCCGAAGATGATGAAGAATACGAGCGCGTTGGTGAGCGCCGCGCTCTCGATAATCTCCAGCATCATTTTCATGTTGAGGCGACCACTCTGCCACGCGAGCAGCAAGGCACCCGCGGAGCCGACGCCCGCCGCTTCGG
This sequence comes from Pseudomonadota bacterium, assembly GCA_023430315.1. GTDB lineage: Bacteria > Pseudomonadota > Alphaproteobacteria > Rhizobiales > Hyphomicrobiaceae. The sequence goes on from JAEZAW010000068.1 coordinate 9,172, forward strand.
TCGGCGTCGCCCATCCGCCGAAGATCGAGCCCAGCACCAGCACGATAAGGAACGCCGGCGGTGCAAAGCTCCAGATCACCATCTTTATCAGCTCGCCGGCATTCTGAGGCCCCTCGAGAGCGCCGAGCGGCGGCGCCAGATGCGGCCGCAGAAACGCAAGGATCATGATGTAGACGACATAGGTGCCGGACATGACCAGACCGGGAATGATGGCCGACGCGAACAGCGTGCCGACCGGAATCTGCATCAGGTCACCCATGATCACGAGCATGATCGAGGGCGGGATCAGAATGCCGAGCGTGCCCGATGCGGCGATGGCACCGACCGAAAGCCGCTTGTCGTACCCGCGCTCGAGCATCACCGGCAACGCGATGAGCGTCAGCATGACGACCGAGGCACCGACGATACCTGTCGTCGCCGCCATGATCGTCCCAAGGATCACGACCGAGAGCGCCAATCCCCCCGGAATAGCGCGCAACAGAACCTGCAGGCAGTGCAGCAGCGTTTCGGCCACGCCGCTTTTTTCCAGAATGGTTCCCATGAGAATGAACATGGGGACAGCCACCAGCACCTGGTTCTCAACCGCCTGCCCGTAGACCCGCGGCAGCAGGTTGGCGAACTGCACCATGTGGAAGACGCCGAAGTAGACGCCGATGAAGCCGAAGATGATGCCGATCGCGCCGAGAACGAACGCGACCGGATAGCCGATGAACATAATGAACGTCAGCACGAGGAACATGAAAATCGCGAGGTGGTCGATCATCCAATCGAGCATGGATCGTCCTCCTCAATGTGCCGCGGCGGGGCGCTGTGGCATCGCCCGCTCGGAAACATCGGGGTCGCCGAACAGGAAAACGATCCGACGGAACGCAACCGAGATGACCGCGAAGAACACGCTCGCGAAGCCGAAAAAGAGAAACGCCTTGATGACCCATCGCCAAGGGAGGCCGTTCGGCGCGGACGAGGATTCGCCTTGAAGGTAAGATGTGAGGAAGAAACTGTAGGCGTATGGCAGCGCGACCAGCAAATAAGGGGCAGCAAACACCACGCAGCCGATCAGTTCGAGCCAGGCCGACTTTCGTTCAGGTAAACTCGCCGTAAAGACGTCTATGCGGACGTGGGCATTGCGTACGTATGCGTAGCCGATCCAGGTCAGAAACAGCATGCCATGGATATGCCACTCCATCTCCTGGAGGCGCGTCGAACCGAAATCGATCCCGAAAATACTGAGCTGAAAGCCGGCCTTTCGCGTGACGACGTCGAAGACGATCACCGCCACGAGCGCAAAGAACCCCCAACCGAATGTAAAAGCCACCGCCTTCAACACGCGGTCGATCATGTTGCTGATTTCCAAGAGAGTTCGCAATTCAACCTCCGTCGGCAGCGGCCGAGCACACGCGGCGGTTCTGAGGGCAATCAGACCCAACGCCGCCCTGAAACAACATTTTTTGGATGGATCGCCAACGGATAAGCCGGTTACCGAGCCGTGGCAGCGAGCGCACGGCCCGCCCTCTGAAGT
>JAEZAW010000076.1 GCA_023430315.1 Pseudomonadota bacterium
CGTCGCGCGGCAGATACTTCATCCCGCAGTCTGGTGCGACGATGATGTCCTCAGCTGGAGCATAGGGCAACGCACGACGGATACGGGCGGCGACAATCTCTGGCGTTTCAACTTCCATATCGGCAAGGTTGATGACCCCGAGGATCAACTTCTTGCCCTTCAGTTGCGTGACCACGCTGCAATCGAGGTTTGATTGAGCTGTTTCAAAGGAGATCTGATTGCAGGAACACTGGCTCAACTGCCCGAGGAACGAGTAGCCGCTCGGCCGCTCGTGAATGACAGCGGCATAGCCGAAGCAGATATGAACGGCTGTCGTGCCGGTAACGCCGTCCAGCGCCGCGTTGAGTGCCTCGAGTCCATACTCCTCTGCCGGCTTGGGGCGCGCTTGCATGTAGGGCTCGTCGATCTGCACGATGTCGGCGCCCGCAGCAAATAGGTCTTTGATCTCCTCATTCACCGCGACGGCGTAGGCCATCGCCGCCTCCTTGGGAGACTTGTAGAAGTCGTTCTGCGCCTGCTGGCTCATCGTGAATGGACCAGGCACAGTAATCTTCACTTTGCGTGTCGTATGACGCTTCAGGAAGAGCAAGTCTTCCACCTCGACGGCATGCTTTCTACGAATTTTCCCAGTGATCCGCGGCACGGGATTGGGATACCCGGAGCGATCAAGCGCCATGCCGGGATTATCGATGTCGACACCTTCGAGCGCGGTGGCAAATCGATTCGAGTAACTCTCGCGGCGGATCTCGCCATCGGTGATGATGTCTAGGCCGGCATCTTCCTGCGCCTTGATGGCCATTATAGTCGCGTCATTCTGTGCCTCGACGAGGAACGGCGTTTCAATGCGCCATAGTTCCCGCGCACGGACGCGTGGCGGAAACCGTCCTGCCAGCTTCTTCCGATCTATCAGCCACTCAGGCTGCGGATAGCTGCCGACGAGCGTGGTTGGGAACAGCATGGGTCGGACTCCCTAATTGTATCTCTGCTTCTTCGTTCATCATCTCGCTTGCTCATAACGGACGAGACAAGCTTAGTCCTGCTCTATGCGCTGCTCAATTCAGGTAGCCGCCATCGATCGGCAGCGCAGTCCCGGTGATGTAGCCGGCAGCCTCCGACGTGAGGTCGGTCAACGCGGAGCGGAAGGCATCAAGACCGTTGGCTTTTAGTGGGCACCATTCAATTGATGCAGCGGCGATCGGGCGGGCCGGTCCTGCTCGGAGACGAACGATGCCAGGTGCTCGATGAGCCGCCGCGCAGCCGTCGACAGCGACGCGCCCTTACGGACGCACGCGTAGTGCGGACGTACCGCCCAGTCCTCGCTCAGCTTGAGCTGGCGCAAGTGCATGACTGGCGCAAGCTTTGCCGTGATCCGCTCTGCCGTTATGGCGATGCCGAGACCAGCCTCCACCATGCGGCAGGCCGCATCGAACCCCGTGACGCGAATGCGCGACTTGAGTGTTCGGCCCGCCTGCCGCGCGGCCGTCTGCATCAGATGCTCGGTAATGCTGTCGGCTTCCTGGCAAATGAATTCGTCTTCGAGCAATTCGTGAAATCGCACACTCTCACGATATGCGAGCGGGTGCAGGGCCGGCAGCAGCACCGTGAGCCGATCGGCATGAAACTCGAAACGCTCGAGACCCGTCGCCGGCAACTCGCCGACGTACAGCCCAAGGTCTGCACGGTTCTCGAAAATAGCACGAACGACAGACGGGCTTGTGGCCTCTTCAAGCTCGACGCGAACCATCGGATGCCGGTCGAGATAGCTCTTCAAGGCCTCGGGCACCGCGCCGAATACTGCGGACTCCGTGGCGCAGATGCGGATCAATCCAAAATTGCCAGAAGCATAGCCGCGAAGCTCGGCTTGGAGGCGCTCGACGTCGCGGAGCACGCCGCGGGCGTGCTCGAGTGCGGCCATTCCCGCAGCCGTCGGCTCGACTCCGTTGTGGCGGCGACTAAGAAGCCGGACGCCGCAGCTTTCTTCGAATTCTGTAATGCGCCGGCTGATCGCCGAGATCGCGATGCGCTTGCGTTCGGCTGCCTTGGCGAAGCTGCCTTCCTCGACAACAGTTACAAAGAGGTCCAACGTCATCAGGTCCAGTCGTGAACTCATGCCGTCGGAGCCTCCATCGCTATTTCTACGTGGCTTCCACTCCATATGTCGCAGCAGCGGCCGCCGCCGAGACATAGCCCTGGCGCACATCCTCCCTGACCCGATCGGGATCTCGTTCTGAGGGATCACCATATCCCCCCGCCCCGGCCAGCCGAAAGCTTAGCACATCTCCGCGCCGCAATGTGCAGACCTCCTTCGAGCCGAGTTCGATAACCTTGCCGCCGCGCATGAGCAGGGTCTGCCCTAAGGCGCCTTCCTTGCCGCCAAACAGGCCGTAAGGAGCATTCTTGTGGCGGTCGCTGAGCAGCGTCAGGGTTGTATCGTCGAGCAGAACTTCGATGTCTTTGCGCATCCCGCAGCCGCCGCGGAACTGGCCAGGGCCGCCCGTATCCGTGATGAGCTCGAGGCGATGAATGCGAGTCGGGTTGATAGTTTCATGAACCTCGACCGGAATGTTGGCGCAGTTGAAGACCGGGCAGAAGGCCTCGGGCCCGTCGGTATCCGCGCGCCCGCCGTAACCACCGATGATCAGATCGTACATGATCCAACGCTTGCCAGTCTCGGGGTGGACGCCGCCGAAGTTCGGGTTGCTCCAATGCGAGAAGGCTCCCATGGCGCGACCGGGCAGCACCTTGGACATGGCGCCGTTGATCGTATCGAAGATGCGGACTTGGCAGCCCGCGCGTCCACCACCAGCAGCGGGATACTGCGCGTTGAAGAAGCTGCCGGGCCGCGCCTTGACCTCGATCGCGCGCATGACGCCGGCGTTCTGCGGTACGTCGATGCCGGCGAATATCCTCATGCCGAAGAAGGCATAGGCTCGCGAGTAGTTGAGATAGCAATTCAAGCCCGCCGGAACTTGATCGCTCGAGCGCGAGTAGTCGACGGTCAGCTTACCGTCCTCGAAAGTCATGTCGACGCAGACATGGATCGGATCGGTGCCGGGGCCGTAGTCGTCGAACTTGTCGTCGAAGCTGTAGGTTCCGTTCGGAATACGGCGCAGCAGCTCGCGGGCGCGCGCCTCCGAATGATCGAGGATGGCGTTCATGACGTCGTCCATGGTCTCGCGGCCATATTGCGCGAACAGGGCGCGCAGACGCGCCACGCCAACATTGTTGGCATTGGCCTGGGCACGCAGATCGCCGCGCAGCTTCTCAGGCAGGCGCACGTTGCCCATGATGATCCGCAGCATATCCTCATCGAACGCGCCCTTGCGGATCAGCTTCACGGGAAGAATGCGAATGCCTTCGGCGAAGGCATCCTTCGTACCTTGGACACCTTGCGAACCGGGAACGACCCCGCCGACGTCGATGTGATGTGCCGTATTGACGACGTAACCGATCAGCTCCTTGGCGTCGTCGAACACGGGCTGCATGAAGAAGAAATCGGGGAAGTGACCGGCGCCGAGTGCCGCGTCGTTCGTCACGAGCGTATCGCCCGGCTCGAGCTGATCCGCCGGGATATATGCAAGCATGTTCTGTACGGCGAAGGGCATGGAGCCGAGATGACCCGGCGTGAAATTGCCCTGCGCGATCATGCGGCCGAAACGGTCGAACACGGCGGCCGAGAAATCATCGCCCTCGCGCACGGCCTCGGAAAATGCGGTACGGCGGAGCGCCGTTCCCATCTCCTCTGCGATGGAAATAAGGTTCTTCCAAAGTACGGTGAGTGTGATCGGATCGATCGTGCGGTTGTGCTCGGGGCGGGGCGCGGTCTCGGTGCTCACTGTGGCCTCCTGATTTCAATGACGAGATGTCCGGCGGCGCTCACGGATGCGGTGTCGCCCGGCAGGACGACCGTGGTCGCCTCGCGCTCTTCGATGAGAGCGGGGCCGGTGATCACTTCGCCCGACTTGATGGCGTAGCGGTCAATAACTTGGCAGGAGACCTTGCCACCAAGCTCGGGGAAGTAGACTGCTCGCTCTTTCGCCGGACGGCGCGCACCTGAGCTTTCGACGCGCGCCGCGATCTTGCGGCGACTGGCCGTGATCGTCGCGGCAACGTACCAGTCCGTGACCTCGATGGCGGCGTCCGGATCGGTGTAGCCGTACTCGCGCTGGTAGGCCGCGAGAAAAGCCTCCTGCATAGCCGCGATATACGCCGCGTCAATCTGACCATCCGGCAGATCGACACGAATTTCGTAACCCTGCCCCACATGCCGCATCCAGGCGCTGCGCTTTATCGAGGCATCGCCCTTGCTGTTCAGCGAGGCCGTCTGATCCTTGGCCCGCGTCTCGAGCTCCGAGAAGATCGCCGCGACGGTCGGAGCCGCTTCGGCGGCGAGCCGAAGGATGCGCGTTACCATCGCATCCACCTTGTGGTCCGCGACCAGCAGGCCGATTGCCGACCCGACGCCCGCGGCGCGCGGCACGATCACGCGCGGGATATGGAGTGCGCGTGCGAGACGGCAGGCGTGGAGCGGACCAGCGCCGCCAAAGGCGACCAAAGCATATTTGCGTGGATCGCGGCCCCGCTCGAGCGACACGATCCGCATGGCGCGCTCCATATTGGCGTTCGCAACCGAGTGGATGCCCCAAGCGGCTTCATCCACGGATAGGCCAAGCTGCTCGCCGATCGTACTGTCGACGGCCTTCTTTGCGGCCTCCAGATCGAGCGCCATGGCGCCACCATTGAAGTAGTCCGGATCGAGATAACCGAGCACGAGATTGGCATCTGTGATCGTTGCCTGCGTACCGCCGCGACCATAGCAGGCAGGTCCGGGTACTGCGCCTGCACTCTGCGGACCGATGGCGACAAGTCCGGCTTCGACGCGCGCAAGACTGCCACCACCCGCGCCGATCTCGAGCAGTTCGATCGCCGTGATATTGAGCGGCAAACCGCTGCCGCGTGTGTAGTTGACGGTATCGACTTCGAAGGTTGGCGTAACAGCGGCCTTGCCGCCATCGATGGCACCGAGCTTCGCAGTCGTCCCGCCCATGTCAAACGTCAGGACGTCGTCGTAGCCTTCCTCGCGTCCGACCTCGGAGCACATGAGGACGCCGGCCGCGGGGCCGGACTCGACGATACGCACGGCGTACGAGCGCGCCAGCGCCGGCGAGACGAGGCCGCCGTTCGATTGCATGATGGAGAGGCCCGCATTGGTGCCGAGCTTCTTCAATGCCGTGTCGAGCGCACCGAGATAGCTATGCACGAGCGGTTTGACGTAGGCATTGGCGACAGTCGTGCTCGTGCGCTCATATTCGCGATACTTCGGCGAGATGAACGAGGAGAGACTGATCTGCATGTCAGGGAGCACCGCCCGGATCAGGGCCTTGACGCGCTGTTCATGCGCAGGATTCGCATAGGCGTGCAGGAGAACGACGGCGACCGACTCGTAGCCGCCTTTCTTGACCGCTTCGATCGCCGTCTTGACGCTCGCCTCATCGAGCGGGCGAAGAATGCTGCCGTCGAAGGCCGTCCGCTCGGCCACCTCGAACACATCCGCGCGCTCGACGAGCGGCTTCGGCTTGACGATATGTAGCGTATAGGTGTCGTACCGCTTCTGGCGGCCGATCAGCAGCACATCGCGAAAGCCTTCGGTCGTGATGAGCGCAGTCTTGCTGCCCTTGCGCTCCAGAATGGCATTGGTTGCGACCGTCGTTGCGTGCATGACCGCAGAGACCTTCTGCGGCGCCAGCTCCTTGGCGGCAATGCGCTCGGCAAGAGCCGCCGCCACGGCTTGGTCCGGCGCCTTGGGCGTCGTCGGAACTTTCCAGATGTCGAGGTCGCCCGTCGCCGTGTCCATTAGGACGAGATCGGTAAACGTGCCCCCGATGTCAAACGCGAGTTGAAGCATTCTTTTCTTCTCTCACCTCCGATTTGCCGTCGTTCCCCGTCGAACTGGAAGACTATCAGTAGTTGATGCCGAGCCACTCCTTGACCTGTCCGTGCAGATCCGTCCGGCAGGCGCTGCTCTCGCCCTCTGCCGACACCGTGCCGAGCGTCAGAACATAGACGTAACTCGCGACCTCGATGACCTGCGGACGTTGTGGTCGACAAGCAGGATGCTCGTGCCCGTCTTCGCGAGCGTCGATATGTGCACGAATACCGCTAGTCGCGAAGGACGTGCGGAGGAACTATTCGATTGGAGAACGCCCTTTCTCCGTCGGAGAACGAACGACGGAGCTACGGGAGGCAAGCGGATATCGACCCACTATCCCAGCGCGGGGCCGCGGCATCGGGCAACAGCGAAATCTATTCTAAATCAATTCGATTGACCGACTTCGCATGTAGCACGTTGGCTGCTTCCATATGGCAGATACGTGCAATTTGTCGGATCGAACGAACGGAAGCGACTGGCGCAGGCGTCGACATTGCACGCGCTTTTTGTGACGGCGGCAGCGGGTGCGGCTCGCGGCGCGGAGGAATTTGTAGAAGCGCTACCACGGAGCGCGTCGAGCTTGTTTTGCACCGGCCCATAACGCTTCCAGCCAGGCACCGAGGCCGCGAGATTGACGTCTTTCCAGGCGGGATGGAACGGCGGCTTCTGGAGTTCGGGGAGTTTCGCAAACAGACTGTCGACGAAGCGGACCATCCGCGTGTATCGAGCGGACCCCGGTTGCCAGTTGTAGACGGCGAGCACGGCCGGAACGGCAATGGTGTCGATCTTCTGATCCGCGGCAATGAGCTTGGGGTAATCCTTGTTGTCGAGCGTGGCTGGAAGATAAAGCTCCTCCAGCTCCTTTGTGTAGGGTACTGAGATCAGCTTGAAGCCTGGCGGCCAATCAGCCTGCGCAATTCCTCCAACCGGCTTTGTGGTAACCCACACTACAGCGGCATATTTGTCGGACGTGCGAATGTCGCGCATCACCACCGGATGCGGATCGAATTTCTCGACCACGTCTATCCCGAGTCGCTTGAAGATGATCGGCCCGCTGTACGCGGCCGCTGTTCCGTGACTGTTGAAGTTGACCCATTTCCCGGCCAAGTCGTTCACAGAGTTGATCTCGGGTCGAACGAAGATCTGCAGCTCGGATGGAAACAGGCTTGCGATGTAGTTGACCTGCGTCGCGACGTGCGGAGCTTTTTCGACTTTCTCGAAATGCAGAAGCGTATCGCCATAGACGATCGCGGCATCAACGCCGCGCAACTGGAGCAGGTCGACAAAATTGTCGAAGACGCCGCGCGTGACGATCGGCAGGACGCGCAGATCGTCGCCCTCGTTCAATACCCGGGCGATTTCGGAGGCGAAACGGAGCGGCGCGCCTTCAGGCAGCCCCGCCGCTAGGCCAATCGTTCCTTGATTGAGCTTCTCTCTGCCCTTCTGCCCCCATTTATCGGAGGTTTGAGCCAACGCCTGCTGCGCCAATCCTGCGATCAGGATCGCAGCGGCTAGCCGGACGCCGAGATGCCTAAAGCTACGCATGGTACTCTCCCTCTCTACGTTCTGCGGGCATTGGCGGCAGCGACATGGCCAGCGCGCGCTACCGCCTCAGTTATCAAGGCCGAATGTATGAGTATCCGCGCTCTTGCAACTCCGACAGCGTGACGACGCCGGACGGCACGACTTTCGCCTCGCTCATCAGCTTGATTTCCTTGCTCTCGGCTTTCATGTGATTGGCGTGTGTGTTTCCACAAGCCAACAGCGTCAGGTTGGGATTCTCGAGAACCATGGTCGACAAGCGAACCTTGACCTGACTTGTGTCTTCGCGAAAGAGGTGCAGGCCGGGGCCGAAGGCAACGACCTGAACGTCGACTTTCTGATTGAGCTTCTTGTAGTGACTCAGAATATTTTGCGCATTGTTGAGCGCGAGGGTCATCTTTGCAGGATCGTTCTCGCTCACCTGAATAGCGATCTTGTGGACGATCTCGCTCGAGGCTTTAGGCTTGTCCTGAGCTAGGGAGGCCGCAATCGGTGTCGCAACCACGATTGCAGCGAGCAGCAGTGCCGATGTTTTCATGGGATTTCTGTCCTTGGTTGGAAGGCCGGTGTTGAGGAGTTTGGGATAACTGGGTTTCATTGGCCAACGATGCTCTTCAGCCGCTCTGCCGCCGCGGATGAGCCGAGTGCTTGCGCGCGCATGTACCAGACACGCGCTTGTTCGCGATCGCCCACGAGCCCGACAGCGCTGAGGCGTGCCACCGTCGCTGGGTCGTAGGTTTCGGCAAGCTCCATGGCCGCATCCGCAAGGCCCGCACTGCTGGCGCGCTCGAGAAGCAGGCGGGCACTCGCAACATCGCCCGTCTTCAACAAGGCCCGACCACGCGCCAGGTATCTGGTGCCATCTTCGGAAGTGACGGTGAGACCATGTGTCCGCCGGCGCGTCTCTTGATCGGCCCGCGTTTTGGCTTCGACTGCTTCCTTGGCGATCCGCTCGGCTTCGACTTTCTGCGCAGCCTCAGCTGCTGCTCGCTGACGCTCTTCCTCGACTTTTCGCGCAGCCGCAGCGGCTTCAGCCGCCTGGCGCTGACGTTCGGCCTCGGCTTTCTGCGCCGCTTCAGCCGCTGCTCGCTGACGTTCCTCCTCGGCCTTTCGCGCAGCCGCAGCAGCTTCAGCCACCTGGCGCTGCCGCTCGGCCTCGGCTTTCTGCGCAGCCTCAGCCGCCAGTCGGTGACGCTCCTCCTCGACCTTTCGCGCAGCCGCAGAAGCTTCAGCCACCTGGCGCTGCCGCTCGGCCTCGGCTTTCTGCGCCGCCTCAGCCGCTACTCGCTGACGCTCCTCCTCGACCTTTCGCGCAGCCGCGGCAGCTTCAGCAACCTGACGCTGCCGTTCGGCCTCGACTTTCTGCGCCGCTTCGGCTGCTACTCGCTGACGTTCCTCC
>JAEZAW010000086.1 GCA_023430315.1 Pseudomonadota bacterium
GGCCGGCGCGGTCTGGTCGAGCCGGCCCGAGTGATGCGGGTTTCAGCGTACCTCCGCTCACTCGTAGTAGAGCCAGCGCGCTTCGAGACCGACGCCAACCGGAGAGAACCGAAGCCCCTTCAGGTTCTTCGCCATCGGGCCGAACCATTTCGTGTTGTAGACAAAGATGCCGGCAGCATCGTCGACGACGATCGTCGATACCTTCTCGTAAATCTCTCGCCGCCGCTCCATGTCGGTGCTGACGAGGGCCTCACGGATCAGCTTGTCGACCTCGGGATTCCGGTACCAACTGTTGTTTCGGCTGCCGATCGTGTCGCTGCCGTACATCTCGCCCACCCAGTTGTGCGGGTCCGCGTAGTACGTGCTCTTCCACGTGAACAGCACGTCGTACATCTGCTTCTCATCGAACGTCCTCGGCTGAACCACCGGCCATGGCTCAGCCAGGATTTTGGATTTCACGCCGATTTTGGTGAGGCCTGCCTGAAGCAATGCCGCCGCTTGCTCCGTCTGCCCGTATCCCGCGAGCGCACCGATAGTGATCTCGCGCAATGGCTCCTTCACTTTGGTGAGGTATTCCTTCGCCTTCTCGAGATCATAGCTGTAGCCCTTGAGCCCTTTTGGTGCCCCCCAGATGTTGTTCGGGATAGGTGCCGGGGCGCGAATGACCGAGCCGCTCAGGATGTTGTTGTTGAAGCCGTCATAGTCGAAGGCATAGGACAGCGCCTTGCGAAAATTGATGTCGTTCATCGGCGAGCGCGCATTGTGGATCGCGCCGTAGAAGATCCGCATGGACTCTTCTTCATGAATGGCGAGCTTGCCGGACTCCTTCATGCGCAGGATCTGATCGTACTGCATGAAGCCGTCGACACCTTGGAAGTCGCCCCTGATCAATCCGAGCACACGGCTGTTGATCTCGTTGACAGTGCGGAACTCGACCTCGTCGATGTACTTCTTTCCCCACGGGATGAAATGCTCGGCAAACCGCGCGCCCACAAATCCGATAGCAGGATCGTACCGAGTGAGCTTGAAGGAGCCTGATCCGGCGTCATTGCGCGACAGCCAAGCCTGCCCCCAGTCGCCGTCCTTGATGTTCTTCTTCACCAGATCGGCATTGATGACAAGAATGTCCGGCACCGTCGCCAGGAAGATCGCCGACTGCTTGCTCAGATTGAACTGCACCGTGTGCTTGTCGATGGCTTTGGTGCTACGTGGCGCAATGATGTCGGTGAACAACGCCGCCGGGCCTTTGTTCAGGGCGAGGATTCGCTCCATACTCCAGACGACGTCCTCGGCCTCGATATCACTGCCGTCGTGGAACTTGGCACCTTTACGCAGCTTGAACGAGTAGGTCTTGCCATCGTTGGTGATCTCATAGCTCTCGGCAAGCCACGGCTGGAGCTTCGGCGGATTGTCGAGCCAGCGCAGTAGGCCGTCGTACATGTTGAGACGCGACGCGATCCGCCCGACGTCGAAGATGACGTGTGGATCGAGGTTGTCGAAGGCGTTGCCCATTGCGTAGGTCACTTTGGACTTCGCCTGTGCCGCGACCATCGGGGCAGCGATCGGCATCGTGGCGAGCGCGATGCCAACAGCCGCTGCCGCACCACTAACGGACGTGAGCCGCAGCAATGCGCCTATTCTCGATCTCAATCTAATCATGACGGATCCGCCTCCTTATTTTGGATTGCCCACGACAATCACGCGGCGTGCTCTTTGGCCCATGCCGCGATCTCGCGATGGGTCGCGAACCAAACATCTCCGAGTGACTTGGCGTGCTTGATGAGCTCGTCGACGATCCAGATACGCGACCTGTAGGTGATCACGTGCGGATGCATCGTGAGTTCGAATAGGCCACCCTCGGCATGGGCGGCGTCGAGCTCGCGACGGAAGATGTCGAAGACGTCAGCTGGTGGCGTATAGGGCCGAAGGCCCTGGAAGCGGTGCATGATGAAATACACCGCGTCATCGCGAACCCACTCGAAAGGCAGCTCGACAACGCCGGTAGGCTTACCCTCGAGCACGAGCTCGTAGCAGTCGTCGTCGGCTCCGAGCGATGTGTCGTATTCGAACCCGAGCTCTACAAGCAGCCTCAGCGTATTCTCGCTGAAGTCGGCGGATGGACTGCGCAGCCCCGTTGGCCGGACACCCGTGATCTTTTCGAGCGTATCGACCGAGCGCATCATCAGCTCTCGCTCGTCCTTGTATGCGAGGATCGAGTTCAGCTCGTGGATCCAGCCGTGGACACCGATCTCGTGGCCCTCTGCGACGATGCGGCGTTGCTCCTCTGGATGCAGAAGGGCGGTCACGGCTGGCACGTAGAAGCTGGCGGGCACCCCATGCCGCTCGAGCAGCGACAATATCCGCGGGATGCCAACGCGATTTCCGTACTGCCCCCACGCCAGCCGGCCGATCGATTTGCCGCCATCGCGCAGCTCACTGGTCTCGTGATCGGAATCGAAGGACAGGGCGACGGCCATCCGCGCCCCATTCTTCCACCGCTTCGGCTTGAGCTTCCGCCCTGCCCGTACTCGATCGACAAGGGTCTCCCAGTGCCGGTTTGGCCACTGCCAGGGTTCCATATTCTCCACGTTCAATGCGGCCTCCGATCATGCGCGGGCGTGCCGCACAACGATCGACGGCGGCAGCCTCCATGAGCCACATGGGTTCACCGAGCGTCCAATTCGAAGTTCTTCTGGGTGAGGTAAGCGAAACTTACCGCGACCGGAGCTCTGCCCGGCCGTTGGGCAGGAGGGTGAGAAATAGGCAGGCGCGCGAGCTTCTTGACCTGGAGCGCCGCAAGTCACAAACTGGACAAATTACGATGCGGGCCGCGGGTGAGTGGTTCACCTGAGTGGGCTGCCATCCGGTCGCGGCGGATGACTCGCTAAGCGCGGAGCAAGCGATTGGAACTTCGCCAGCTGAGGTACTTTGTCGGCGTGGTCGAGCATGGCGGCTTCACACGAGCCGCTGAAGCTCTAAGGATTTCGCAACCGGCCCTTGGGCTTCAGATCAAGAAGCTCGAGGAGGAGTTGCGCGTTTCACTGTTCTTTCGCCATTCTCGAGGCGTCGAGCTGACAGAAGCCGGCGCGTTGCTCCTGAAGTACGCTAGGTCCATTCTCGACGAGGTCGCGGCGGCCGCGACGGCCGTCAAGGCCATCAGGCCCGAGCCGACGGGGCGTGTACGGGTCGGTATGGCGCCGACACTGGCCCTAATGCTCTCGCGCCGGCTCATTGCGGAGGTTAGCGAGCGCCACCCGGGCATTCATCTGGATGTGGTCGAAGCCGGCACGCCGATCCTGTCGGATATGATTTCCACACAGCGCGTCGACCTCGCGCTGTCGTGCGAGACCGGTCAGCACAGCGCCGTTAACCGCGAGCACATTCTGGACGAGAGTATGTATCTCGTTCAGTCCGCGCGCAGCACCAACAAGCACTTCGTCGATATACCCTTCCGCGAGCTCGGCGACTATCCGCTGGTGATCGCCGACCCGATGCTGTCGCGCATTCTGCTGGACAAGCTCGAAATCACGTCACGTGTGCTCAACGTAAAGCTGAACATCCTGAGAGTCCTCCCATCCATCGATACAGTCAAAGAGATGGTGGAGGATGGGACGGTGTGCACGATCATGCCGTATGTCAATGTACGGCGCGAGTGCGAGCGAGGCTGGTTGAGCGTGCGCCGGATCATCGACCCGCCGCTGCTGCGAATTGCCTACCTATTGACGCCTAGGGGCGCCGTTCTGTCGACTGCAGCCTCGGCCACGTGCGCCGTCATGCGCGATATTCTCAGAGAGTCTAGAGACATTCTGCCCGAAGCTGGCCTCGTCTTCGGCGATCAGCCGACACCATTTGCCGGGAGCGAGATCGCTCAGGGCGAGCCAGCGGTTCTACCTGCTGTTTCGTAACGGCCGGCGGTAATCCGGCTAACGACGCTCAGGGAGCCCGCAGTGCGCGCGGTTTGCGCCGTCTACTGCAGCCATAAGCCGAATGAAGCGGACAAGCAGACGTGGGTCTGGTTCCATTGCGAGCCGGATTGACGAGTTGCAATCTCACAGGGAAGCTTCATGGGCCAGCAGACACTTGCCGTGCCGCAGTTGGCGGACGACTTCAGAAAATCGCTCAGGGGTTTGGCTTCCACGGTGTCGCTGCTGACGACCGAGGATGGAGGCGAGCGCTATGGCATGGTTGCTACGGCGGTGATGTCGGTCACGCTGCATCCCCCCGCTCTGATCGTGGGCATCAATCGCTCGGCATCCATCCATGACGCGGTTGTACGACGCGGTTGGTATGGCGTGAACCTTCTCGCAAGGCATCAAGAGGCGGTCAGCCGGCACTTCGCAACTTATTCCCGGAGCGAACGGTTCGCAGTCGGAAACTGGGTCGATCAGGGCGTCACCTCCGCGCCTGAAGTTCGGATTCCCGTGCTCGCGGATGCTCTCGCGGTGATCTGCTGCCGTGTCAGAGAGGTGATCCCTTACGGCACTCACAACCTCTTTCTAGCTACGGTGGAGCAAGTACGGTTGGCAGCCGAAGCGGAGCCGCTCGTCTACTGTGATGGCGGTTTCGGCTCGTTCAGTCGTAGTTCCTGACGCTCCATCGTACGCATCATGTCTCGCCGTACTCCCTCGACCAATGCTCTGCTACCTCTGTTCCTGTCGCAAACCAGACGCCTGGAAACGTGCGAATGAAGGCGATCAGTTCGCGCAGTAGCGCGATGCGGCTTGGGCGCCCCACGACTTGCGGATGAAAGATCACATCGAACAGACCGCCCCAGCGATAGATCTCGCGGAACTCCTCGGTGAAGACTGAGAGTATATGCGTGTTGGTCTGAATCGGGCGCTGCGCCTGCATCGAGAACAGCGCGAAGGGCGCATCGTCCAGGCTCCAATGCCATGGCAGCTCCACTGGCCCCTTCGAGCCGTCGGGCAGGACATGCCGGTAAGGGTTTATGTCGTCCATCAGGGAGGAGTCGTAGAGGAAGTTGTGCTTCTGGAGCAGCCTGAAGAGCCCTTCTGATACTTCTCCGGCTGGCGAGCGATAGCCACGCGGCACCACACCGACGGTGCGCTTTAGTGCGTCCAGCCCCTTCTCCATTTCTTCAATCTCGGCCTGCGGATCGCCGCTCACCCACTTGTGCGAATACGAGTGGTGACCAATCTCGTGGCCGTCCTTCAGTATCATCTCGACGCGACCGGTGTGATTCTCGGCCGTCCAGCCGGGCACGAAGAACGTCCCTTTGATGCCCGCCTCGCGCAGCGTATCGAGGATCTTTGGCACACCGACCTTGGCGCCATAGCGACCTTGGCTGAGCACGCCCGGGCGGTTGACGTTCTCCGGATTGCGCGACGTCCAGAGCGTCTCAGCGTCGAAGTCAAAGGTGAGCATCACCGCGCAGCGCGCGCCATTCGGCCATCGGATGCTCATGTCGTGCATTGTGTTTCTCCCGAACGAAATGTGTCAGACTTTGCCATGACGCGCTGCGAGTATACCGCCGTCGACCGCCATCACGACTCCCGTGACGAATGCCGCGTCGTCGGAGGCGAAGAAGGCAACCGGACCGGCGATGTCGACGGGCTGTCCTAATCTCTCGACCGGTGTGCCCTCGACCATCAAGCGATGATAGAGCTCATTGTGCCGGCGGCCCTGCGTCATTGGGGTTACGATGACGCCAGGAGCGACGGCATTGACGAGGATGCCCTCGGGGCCCAGCTCGCCGGCAAGCTGCCTCGTGAACTGTGCGACGCCAGCCTTGGCGACGGCATAGGCCGTGGTGCCCGGATATCCGAATAGGCCGAAGATCGACGAGATATTGATGATTCGTCCACCGGGCCGCGGCAGGTGGGGAACGATCGCTCGTGTAACCCTGAGGACGGCAGCGAGGTTCGTGTCGAGGAAGCGATCGATCATCTCGTCATCAGTGTCGAGCAGGCGCTTCGAGCCGCCGATTCCGGCGTTGTTGACGAGAATGTCGATGCGACCGAAGGCCTCCAGAGCGGCGGCCGCGATTGCTGGTCCCGCCTCGCGGTCGGTTATGTTCTTGACGAGCGCCGACTGACCGAGCCGATTGGCTGTCGCCTCTACCTCAGGAAGGACGTCGACCAACAGCACATGGGCGCCTTCGGCAGCGAAGCGCTCAGCAATGCTCTCGCCGATGCCGCGGGCAGCGCCGGTTACGATGGCAACTTTGTCTACAAAGCGCTTTGGAACCAACAAAGGAGCGGTCCTGACAAGATATCGTATCGCATTGCGATGCGATCATATTTATGATCCATTTGCCACGCGAGCGTGTCAAGAGCACGACGACTATGGATGCGTCGCGAGCATGAGGGGCGCTACTACAAAGCAGAGATCGCCCGAGCAGCGTGCACCACCAGTGGCGCGAAGCGCTTCTCGAACTCCGCCGGCGTCCACTCTGCGAGCGAGCCGGCGACGTGGATAGCGGCAATGGGCTGTCCGTCTTCATCGAGGATTGCGACACCACAGGCCACCTCGCCGACCATCACCTGCTCTACCGCGATCGCGTAGCCGGCCTGGCGTGCTTCCTCAACCTTCTTCAAGATCTGTTCCTTTGAGATCATTGTTCTGGGCGTCATCTTTACCAGCTCGGATCGGTTCAGAATGTCTTTCGCGCGCTCCTGAGGCAGTTTCGCCATCACGGCGCGTCCACCTGACGTGCAGAAGGTCGGCACGGCTCGGCCATTCAGGTAGCCGAAAAGGCTCTCGCGTTTGCTCTGAAGCCGAACGAGATAAAGCATCGACAGATCATCGAAGAGGCTCAGATCGACGCGCTCTTGCACATCGCGGCGAAGCTCCGCAAGAATCGGGACGGCGCGAGCGATCAGCGGATGACCGCGCAGATAATCGAACGAGCGCTGGATGAGGCGACGTCCCGGACGGTGCCCCTGAGTTGTGCGCTCGAGGTAGCCGAGCTTGAGCATCGTGTGCACCAGACGCTGCGTCGCGCTCTTGTCGAGCGATGCCGCGTTGGCGAGCTCGGACAGCGAAAGCCCGCTGGTCGAATCGGCGAAGGCTTCGAGTATCTTGAAGGCCTTGCCGACGGATTTGACGAACAGCCTGTCCTCGCGATCATCATTGCGGGGCGCCTTCTTGGCCGTAGTTGATCGTTTAGCCAACGTTTTCTCCCCATGCCAATCGATAGGCCGAGGTGCTTTCCCATCGAGCGTTTGACGCAACGTCCTTGAGCCGACATTATAGCACGATCCGATCGTACTGCAATGCGATACGATCGTTCGGACATCGGCATTCGCCATGTCCAGTGCGAAAGAACTCCAGCTGTCGAGGATTTGCCCGTGTGTGCGCTCTATAACCCGTCCGAATTCCGGGCCCTCACGTTTCACGACGCCATCCCGGCCTTCCGGGAGGGACGCGACAACCCCCGGGCCTATCTCGAGCGCTGCCTTGCCACGATCGAGGAGCGCGAGCCGATCGTGAAGGCCTGGGTGGAGATGAACGTCGTCGAGGCACGCGCTGTCGCGGATGCCTCTACCAAGCGCTATCAGGCCGGGCGTCCGCTATCGTCGATCGATGGCATGCCAGTCGGCATCAAAGATCTCCTTATGACAAAGGACATGGCGACCAGGATGGGATCGCCACTCTACAAGGACAACTACACGAAGCAGGATTCGGCCTGCGTCCAGGCGCTCAGATCTGCAGGCGCAATCGTGCTCGGCAAAACGGTTACGACCGAGCTCGGCATGTCCCATCCCGGTCCGACGACCAATCCATTCAGCCCTCTCCACACGCCGGGCGGATCATCCAGCGGCTCGGCCGCCGTCATCGGCGCCCGCATGGTGCCGGCGGCGCTCGGCACGCAGGTTGTCGGCTCGGTCATCCGTCCAGCGGGCTTCTGCGGGAACTATGCGATCAAGCCAACGCTTGGCGCTCTGCATCGTGGCGAGCGCCTCGGCTTCAGCCAAAGCCACATCGGCGTCCATGCAGGAAGCCTCGCCGATATGTGGCACGTGGCGATCGAGATCGCGAAGCGGTCAGGCGGCGATCCCGGCTATCCCGGGCTGTATGGCGGCGCGAGCTTGCATAGCCCGACGCGGCCTGTCCGCCTGATCGTGATGGAGGCACAGGGTTGGCCCGAGCTCGATGATCGAACGCGCGCCACGTTCGAAGCCCTGCTCGCCGATCTGCGTCGTGCCGGCGTCGAGATCATCCGCAGAGCCGATCACCCGCTTGTCGAGGCCTTCGAGCAGGCCGTCGGCGAAAGCCTCGAGATCGCGCGCGACGTCTGCGCCTACGAGCTGCGCTGGACGCTCGAGAACCTGCTAGAGCGCTACGGCGGAGGCATAAGCGACAGCCTGACATCGCGCCTCGAGATCGCGCGCCAGATGACGCTCGACGACTATCGCGTTGTCCTGGCGAAGCGGGAAGCGGCGCGGCGCGCCCACGGAGCGATTGCGGAGATTGCGGATGCGCTGATCGCACCATCCTCGATTGGTCCGGCGCCGCGCCTGGACAATCAAGGTATCGATTCGGGCGTCCAGCACACGACAGGCCTGCCCTCATACAATGCGGTCACCTCGGTGCTCGGTGCGCCCACGATCACCTTGCCGCTCTTGGCGATCGGCGGACTACCAGTCGGCGTCCAGGTCATCGGGCCGCAGCACGCCGACGATCGTCTTGCCGGTGTCGCGCGCTGGATTGCTGAGAACATCGCGCCACGATCGGCATGAGGGGCCGCCGCCTCTCGCATCATCGCGTTCGCGTGCGCCGCCAACGCGGCAAGAGGGGCCTCATCACAAGCAGCGCACAGCGATCCGGCAAGCGCTGCCCATCCTCCGAGCGCACGTCCGTTTTGTGTTGCAAGTGGGAATACAGTGCGATCTAATGAAATGAAATTCGGTCGTATTGCATTGCAATACTATGAATTTGAGCGCCATCGCCGTTGTGATGGATGATGCCGACGGGTGCCGCAGCGAATCCAACGGAGGGAGTTCATGGTCAGTCGCAGACAGGTTCTCAAAATCGGTGCAGCCGGCGTTATGGCTCCGGCGTTGCTGCGTCATGCATGGGCGCAGGAAGTGATCGAGGTCGGCAGCCTCGTCTCCCTTTCGGGAACGTTCGCCAATGTCGGTGAGCAGGTCGACATCGGCAGCCGTCTGGCGTTCGATCATTTCAGGACGGCGGCCGGGCGGACGCTGCGTTATGTCCAGCTCGATGATCAGGGCGATCCTGGGCGCGCGGTGCGTTTGACGCAGGACGCGCTGCGAGATCGCGGCATCCGCTATTTCATGAACTGCACCAACAGTGCGATCGCGCTGGCGGTCGCGAAAGAGGTTGCAAACGGCGGCGGGATCTACATCAACCAGGCCGGCGCCGACGAGATGACTGGCTCACAGTGCAATAAGAATACATTCCGCTGGCCCGTCGCGACGTACAGCGCGGTGAATACGACCGTGCGCCCATTCATGAAGCAGTTCCCTGATGCAAAGCGCTGGTACACGATCACTGGCAAGTATGTGTTCGGCGACAGCCTGCTCAAGAACGTCAAGGATACACTGACCGAGCTCGGTGGCCAGCACATCGGCAACAGCTACCATTCGCTGAGCGATCGCGAGTACAGCGGTTTCATTACTGCCGCTATCGCCGCCCAGCCCGATGTCCTCTGCATCTGCAATTTCGGCAGTCAGACGATCGATGTCCTGCGTCAGGCCGTCAGCTTCGGCATGAAGCGGAATACCAAGATCGTGGTCGTGTGGTCGACTGGCCTCGATCAATTCCAATCATGGGGACCGGACATCTGCGACGGCGTCTACTTCGGCGCCAACTACTGGCACGGCGTCGATACGCCGGGAAATCGCCTCATGTCTCGCGTCATTGGCGAAAAGCTCAAAGTGACGCCGAGCTATCTTCTGGCTGCCGGCTGGGCGTGCACGCAGGCACTCGTCGAAGCCATCAACAAGGCTGGAACAGCAGATGTCCCTGCCGTGATCAAGGCCTTCGAATCGCTCAGCTACGAGGGTGTCACGGGCGTCGAGAAGGTCCGCGCCGAAGATCATCAGGTCCTGAAGGATTATTACCTGATGCTCGGCAAAGCGAAGGACAAAATGAAGGACAAGGATGACTACATCGACATAGTGTCCGCGGCGCAGGCCTTCCTGGCTCCCGACAAGACCGGATGCAAGATGTAGCGACTGCACGATGCAGCCACAGGTCCTGGTATACGGAGTCCTGAACGGCGTCGGGATTGGGATGATTTATTTCATCCTGTCCGTGGGACTGACGATGATCTTCGGTCTCATGCGCTTTGTGAACTTCGCGCATGGCGCCTTCTATATGGTCGCGGCCTATTCGGCCTTCGCCGTCGCCCAATGGACTGGTAGCGTGCTTCCAGCGCTGCTGGTCGGGCCAATCCTCGCCGCCGCCTTCGCCCTCGCCTCCGAGCGGCTTCTGCTGCAGCGAACTTATGATCTTCCGCACGAGTCGCAGATCCTGATCACCTTTGCTCTGGCGATCCTGGCGCAGGAGGTCGTGATCATGATCTTCGGGACGCTGGGCAAGAACGTGCCTGTCCCGGGGCCGTTGAGCGGCATCGTGTTCATCGGTGGTTTCGTCTATCCGGCCTACAGACTCTTCGTCGTTGGCGTCGCGGCACTTGTCGCCCTCGCCATGTGGCTCGCCATCGAGTGGACGCGCTTCGGTGCGGTTGTGCGCGCGGCCGCGGAGAGCTCCGAGATGGTCAATCTTCTGGGGATCGACTCGCGCAAAGTATTCATGGCGGCGTTCGCTTTCGGTGGCGCGCTCGCGGGCCTCGCAGGTGCACTCGCGGCGCCGTTGCGTGGTGTTGAGCCGCTCATGGGACGCGAAGCGCTCGCCATCGCATTCGTCGTGGTCATTCTCGGCGGGCTCGGCAGCTTCAGCGGCGCGCTCGTGGCGGCGCTTCTGATCGGCATCACGCAATCTGTCATGAGCATGATCTGGCCGGGTGGCGCCCACCTGATGATCTACGGAGTCATGACCTTGATCCTGGCGTTCCGTCCCACCGGATTGATGGGGCGCTCGTAATGACGGAGCGCGATCATCGCTTTCCCAATGCGACGACGATTGCCATCGCAGCCATCCTAGTGGCGCTGCCTGTCGTTCTTCCTTCTCTCACCCTTGCGAGCGAGATCGTTGTGCTCGCCACAGGCGCCTTGAGCTGCACGCTACTGCTCGGATCAGTAGGCCTGCTTTCGTTCGGCCAAGGGTTGTATTTTGGATTAGGCGCCTACACCGCCGCCATCCTTCTCCGAGACTTCGATGCGGCAGCGCTTGTCGCCGTGCCCGCTGCGCTGGCGGCCGGCGCGCTCATCGCGGCCCTGACCGGACTCGTGATTGTCCGGCGCCAAGGCGTGTACTTCGTCATTCTGACTCTCGCCTTCGCGCAAATGGGCTTCTTTCTCGCCCTTGCATTTCCGGCCATCACGGGTGGTGAGAACGGATTTGGCAATGTACCTCGCGCGAAAATAGCCTTCGGGCACCTGTCGCTCGCGAGCCCACTCCTCCTATATGCTTTCCTTGCGACACTGGCCTTCGCCGCTTTTGTCTTCGTCCAGCGCATTATTGCGTCGCCATTCGGCAGCGTCTTACGCGCGATCCGCAACAATGAAAGCCGCTCCGATGCACTCGGCTACGACACCAGCCGCTTCAAGCTTGCCGCGCTGACGATGGCAGGTGCGATCGCAGCTCTTGCGGGCGCCATGAACACTTTGCTTCTCAACTTCGTGCCTCTGAGCGCTATCGACTTCGAGTCGAGCGAGAAGCTCATCATCGCTTCGCTTATCGGCGGGGTTGGTTCGCCACTTGGCGCGCTCATCGGGGCGGGCTTCGTAGCGGCGATGTCGGACTTTCTTTCGCCCATCTGGCCGCGCTGGTCGATCGTCGTCGCCATCCTGCTGATCTTGACGGTTCTCTACTTGCGCGATGGCCTACTTGGGCTCGGCGGCATCCTGCGGCGATTTCTAAAGCGGAATGCCGCCAATGGCTGAGCCGATCCTTGCAGCGAAGAACCTCGGCGTAAGGTTCGGGTCGTTCCAGGCTCTGTCGGAGCTCGATCTCGCGGTCGAAGCGGGGGCGCTGCACTCCGTTATCGGCCCAAACGGCGCCGGCAAGACCACACTTTTCAATGCGCTGAGCGGAGCCCGGCCTCCAACCGAGGGGAGCATTCAATTTCGTGGTGCCGCCATAACCAGGCTACCCGCGCACCGCCGTGTGCATATGGGCCTCGCCCGCTCATTCCAGCTCACCAACATCTTTCACGACCTTAGTGTCGCCGAGAACATCAACTTGGCGCTTCAAGCGGTCGCAGGAAAGGAATCCTGGGTGTTTTGGCGAAGCCGGGATCTCGTTGCAATTCCCCGCCAGCGCGTAGTCGAGCTTGCCGAGACTGTGGGGCTGGCGGCGCGCCTAGATATGCGCGCCGGTGACTTGTCGCATGGAGGACAACGTGCGCTCGAGATCGCGATGGCACTGGCCTCGGATCCCAAGTTGATCTTTCTCGATGAGCCGCTTGCTGGCATGGGACTCGATGATGTGCACCGCGCGAAGGTTCTGATTCGCAGCTTGGCGCCAGCACGCACCGTCGTCCTGATCGAGCACAACATGGGCGTCGTTCTCGATATATCCGATCGGATCAGCGTTCTCGCGCAGGGAAAGAAGATCGCCGAAGGGACGCCTCAGGAAATCCGAGGCAATGCCGAAGTCAAAAGCGCGTATCTGGGGTCTTCCGCATGACCGATACCGTGCTCGCCATTCGTGACCTCAATGCGTGGTACGACAAAAGCCATATTCTGCATGGCGTGAGCGTCGATATGCATCCGGGCGAGACAGTCGCCATCCTTGGTCGCAACGGCGCTGGCAAGACGACGATACTTCGCTCGATCATGGGTCTCGTGCGCATCGAAGGCACCGTGGCATTCGAAGGACAGTCGCTCGTGCGGATACCGACACACGAGATCGCCCGGCGCGGCCTCGCGCTCGTTCCCGAGCACCGAGGCATATTCGCGACCCTTTCCGTGCAGGAAAACCTGCACATTGCCTACCGCGATGGCTCACCCTGGACGCTCGATATCGCGGTGGAGCTGTTTCCGTCTCTAGGGCGGCGGTGGAAGACAGCCGGGGGTCGGCTCTCGGGCGGGGAGCAGCAGATGCTCGCTATTGCGCGTGCGCTGATGTCGAACCCGCGTCTTCTTCTTCTCGACGAGCCGACGGAAGGTCTCGCTCCCGTCATCGTCGATCAGCTTGTGGAGCTGATGGGCAACCTCAAGCGGCGCGGATTGACCATTCTGCTGGTCGAGCAAAGCATCGCGGTGTGCCGCGCTGTCGCAGATCGGCACGCCATTCTGGATGAAGGCCGGATCGTGTGGACTGGCGATACCGCGCAGCTCGACACGGCAAGTGATGTGCTTGCCCGTCACCTGACGCTCGAGAACGCCTGAGATAGTTCGCGATTAGCTTGCATGCGGTGCACGGAGGCCACGACCTTCCAGCAGCGGCATCACATCGCGCGTGAAACGGGCGATACCGTCGTAGAAATCAACCCAGGTGCACAACACCCCGTCGAGGCCAGCCTCGTTGAACATCTGGAGCTGATCCGCGATGTCGTCGGCTGTGCCGAGCAGAATGTTGCCGCCGGCGCCCGCCGCGAAGCGAATGCGGAAGTCGCGCATCTGCTCGGGCGTCTGGACAATCTTCGTCTCCGCCGCCAGCCCTTTCGACCAGGCGTCGACGCTGTCCTTGTCCTCCATCTCGACCGCATAGTAGTTCAGATAGGCCTCAGCCTCCTTGCGGGTATCGCGCTGGACAACCGGGCAATAGGTCCACACCTGGATCTCCCGACCGAACTCCTCTTTCGCCACTTTCTTGTACTCGCCGATCTGTTTGCGGCAGACGTCCGGATCGTTGGAGCGAAGGATGACAAAGGCCATGTCCGCATGCTCGCAAGCGAAGCGCATCCCGCGCGGCGAGCCACCGGCGTTCATGATTGGCGGGCGCGGCCGCTGCACGGGTTTGGGCATCGAGGAGCCGCGCAGCACATTATAAAACTCGCCGTGGAAGTCGAACTCCTCCTCCTCCGACCACATCTTCTGGATCACTTGCAGCCACTCGTCGAGATGGTCGTAACGCGCGTCATGCTCCTTCAGCGGCGCACCGAACATTTCCAGCTCGTGCCGGTTCCAACCACCGACGACATTGAGACCAAAGCGGCCGCCTGAGATGATGTCGATCGTCGCGCTCTGCTTAGCGCATGTTATGGGGTGAATGGTTGGCGCGTGGGAGGTGGCGAACACCGCGGAGTACTTGGTCACCTGGGCGATGCCTGCAGCCCACGTGAAGGGATCGAATACGATGCCGCTCGGGTGATTAGGGCGGCCAGGGATATAGCCCTTCCACCGAGCGTAAGCGACGATAGCCTCGAAGCCCGCATCGTCGGCCAAGGCGGCTGTTTCGACGGACGCCTTCCACGTCGGCTTGTACTGCTCGGGCGCCAAAGTCTGAGCACCGCCCTTGCCGTTCGTCCCGAAAATGCCGAGCTTGAGCTTGTTCGAGTTGAAGAGCGGGTTGTTCGTCATCGAGGTGGCCCTTGGCAATGGTCTTTGAAGGGGCGACTACCGTGCTTCTTCGTCGAATGTCGCATGGGGCGGCGATCTCCACTGTATCGCATTGCGATACGACCGCATTGACATTTTCACTATGTCTGCTCGACATGAAGCATGTCAAGGGCCGCTTCGTCCGCATTGCCACACGGCCGATGAACGCTACGCTGCAGCAGACAGAGCAGTGAAACTCAGGAGCAAACAGTGGACGAGAACCGCAGTGCAATCGTGACGGGCGGTGCCGGCGGGATCGGATTAGCGACCGTTGCTCGACTGTTGAAGCGCGGCATGTCCGTTCTGCTGGTGGATAGCAACGCGCAGGAGGCGCGAAAGGCTGAGCAGCACTTTGCCTCGGACCGGCTTGCGGTCTGCATTGCCGATGTCATGGATCCGCAAGCCGTGGCCGACGCCACCGAGGAGGCACACACGCGCTTCAATCGCGTCGATGCGCTTGTCAATGTGGCAGGCGGTGCGGGCGCCGTGAAAGCGTACGAGATCGAGAATGTCAGCCTAGACACTTGGGACCTCGTCATGGCGCTGAATGTTCGCAGCACCTTCCTTTTCTGCAAGGCCGTGATCCCGCACATGCGGCGGCAGCGTTACGGACGGATCATCAATCTCTCTTCCATATTGGCACGCGGCGAAAAAGGTCCTCCTACTACGGTCGCGGCCAGGCTGCCTTATGCGACAGCGAAGGCTGCACTTCTTGGTTTCACCTCTCAACTCGCGAAAGACGTCGCCAGCGACGGCATCACAGTCAACGCACTTCTACCCGGTCTCATTCTTGGCGAAGAGGGCACGCGCATCCGTTCGCGTTTTGAAGCACTCGATGACGCGGTGAAAACCGGTATGGTTGCGGGTTATCCGGTGGGAAGACCCGGTGAGGCCGACGAGGTCGCCGCCGCCATCGAATTCCTCACGTCGGAGGCAGCCGGCTACATCACCGGGACTGCGCTACCGATCGATGGCGGCTACCTGAATTGAGCAGCGCATAGAGCAGAACTAAGCTTGTCTCGTCCGTTATGAGCAAGCGAGATGATGAACGAAGAAGCAGAGATGCAATTAGGGAGTCGGACCCATGCTGTTCCCAACCACGCTCGTCGGCAGCTATCCGCAGCCTGAGTGGCTGATAGATCGGAAGAAGCTAGCAGGACGGTTTCCGCCACGCGTCCGTGCGCGGGAGCTATGGCGCATCGCCGAGCCGTTTCTCGCTGAAGCGCAGGATGACGCGACTATAATGGCCATCAAGGCGCAGGAAGATGCCGGCCTAGATCATCACCGATGGCGAAATCCGCCGCGAGAGCTACTCGAATCGGTTCGCCACCGCACTCGAAGGTGTGGACATCGATAATCCCGGCATGGCGCTTGATCGCTCCGGACATCCCAATCCCGTGCCGCGGATCACTGGGAAAATTCGTAGAAAGCATGCCGTCGAGGTTGAAGACTTGCTCTTCCTGAAGCGTCATACGACACGCAAAGTGAAGATTACCGTGCCTGGTCCATTCACGATGAGCCAGCAGGCGCAGAATGACTTCTACAAGTCTCCCAAGGAGGCGGCGATGGCCTACGCCGTCGCGGTGAATGAGGAGATCAAAGATCTCTTTGCGGCGGGCGCCGACATTGTGCAGATCGACGAGCCCTACATGCAAGCGCGCCCTAAGCCGGCAGAAGAGTATGGTCTCGAGGCACTCAACGCGGCGCTCGACGGCGTTACCGGTACGACAGCCGTTCATATCTGCTTCGGCTATGCCGCTGTCATTCACGAGCGGCCGAGCGGCTACTCGTTCCTCGGGCAGTTGAGCCAATGTTCCTGCAATCAGATCTCCTTTGAAACAGCTCAATCAAACCTCGATTGCAGCGTGGTCACGCAACTGAAGGGCAAGAAGCTGATCCTCGGGGTCATCAATCTTGCCGATATGGAAGTTGAAACGCCAGAGATTGTCGCCGCCCGTATCCGTCGTGCGTTGCCCTATGCTCCAGCTGAGGACATCATCGTCGCACCAGACTGCGGGATGAAGTATCTGCCGCGCGACG
>JAEZAW010000210.1 GCA_023430315.1 Pseudomonadota bacterium
CCCCTAACCCCTCCCCCTTGTGGGGAGGGGTTAGGGGTGGGGAGAATCCCTACCGCTGATGTTCTGCAATCCCCCCTAACCTCCCCCCCAAGGGGGGAGGTGCAGGAAGCAAAGCGCGGCTGATGTATCGATCTTACAACGGCACGGCATCGATCGTGCTTGCACCGCATCCGCCGCAATCCTGCTGATAGAGTAGCGGCATGGAGTTCTCGAAACGCCATTTCGGATTGCTGGTGATCGGGCTGATGGGGCTGACGCTTCTCGCGTCAGTGCCGGCCGGCGCGAACTGGCTGACGCGCATCCTCAAGCACGCCGACGATGGCGTTCCGCATCGCACGGCCAAACGCCTGACCGCGATCGACGAAGCGGGCGTGCACTTGAAAACCTTGCCGGCACCGCGGCGCGCGCGCGCCGTGGCCGCCGAACTTACCGACGAAGGCCATTGGCGGCTGCGCAATGCCGAAGGCGAGACGTTCACCGCAGCGACGCCGGAAGAACTCAGCCGTGGCCTGCGCGTGCTCATGCCGCTGACCGAGGAAGCGGCGAAGCAGCTCATTCTCCTGACCAACGACACGCTCTTCAAGGACCGCGCCAAGCTCAAGGAGCTGCCGGCCGATGCGGAGCTCAATGCGCTTCTCGATAGCCGCGTCTATGGCCTCCATCGGCGCGTGGTCAACGGAACCGATCTCTACAGTCTCGACGTCGGCAACGGCGTGCGCGTGCCCATCCGCAGCCGCAGCGAGGTGCACGAGATGCTTTGGCAGCTCGCGCGCCCCGTTGATCTCGCGGCCATCCGCGTGCTGGCCCTGGAGCCCGGCGCGACGGGGCTCCTGAAGCGCGCGCGTCCGGCCGATCCGACGCCCGGCCGCGTCGCCGTCGAGGCCGTCGACCCGGATCGCTTGCCGCATATGCTGAGCGCGGTCGCGCGCGGCACGATCGTCGTCAGCGGGCGCATGAAGGGACCGGTGCTGCACTTCAGGCCATCGAGCGGGCCGGAGCGCACGCTCATGCTCGACGACTTGCGGCGCGCAGCGGCGGAGAGCGACGTCAATCTCGTCGTGATCGAGAGCGCGAGCGCCCGCCAGCCCGGCACGCGCAACTGGTTCTGGCAGCGTGTGGATCTCACACGCCTCGATGGCCCGCGAACGAAGCCCGCCCTTCCCGACCTCATCGGGCAACTGACTGGTGGCACACCCGTGGAGACCGATGCGATCGCGATGGGCGAGCTTCGTACGTCCTTCCAGCTCGTGGGTATCGGGCGTGCTGCTGGGAGCGGATGGACGGCGCCCGTCAGCGAAACCTGGCGCGATCTGGCGCCGGAGGTGACAGGCACGATCGTCGCCAGCGGCCTGCGTCTCGACCTCACCAGCCGCTCCCGCCAGAGCGAGCTCGATGCGCGCCTCGTGCCGGGCATCCCCTCGCTCGTCCAGATCGGCTACATCGTGTCGCTGGTGATCGGCTTTGCCGGCCTGGGCGTCGCGCGCGAATGGTGGCAGCGCGTCTGGCCACTCGAAGCGCGAGCAGATTACGCGCGACGCACTGGGTACTGGGCCGCTCGCGGCGTGAGGGGCACGATCTTCCTGCTCATGTTCATGCCGCTCGTCGGACCAGCGAGCGCGCCCTTTTCCTTCGTTCGCGGCATATGGCGCACGCTCGTCGCGATCGGCACCATACTCGCCTATCCATTCACGCGTCGGCGGGCCGCCTGAAGGCGTGTCCGGCAGGCCACGCCACCCTTCACGTCCAGGCGCATTTCCCGTTGATTTAATTCAATAAGTTTCTTTCCGTGCACCCGCGGTTGTCCTGGTCAGCGCAAGGTAAAGCCGGCATAATTCCGATTCGGTACTCAGCGACAGGCAGCACAAGCCCTGGCGCCTTGGTTTTCACCAGTTCTGCTTGGACCAGCGCGCCACCGGACTCTCGGCTCCTTCCGGGACGGCATGGACACCACGGATCGAACGGGCAAAAGACGGCTGGCGCGGGAGGATCTCATCCTCCTGCTGATGGCCGCTATTGCATCCGTGGGCGTGCTCGCCATCGCGGCATTCGATACCAGCATCCAGATCGTCGGTTCGCTCAGGCTCGGCGGACTGCTGGCCGGCGCGGTGCTCATGGGTGCCGCGGCGGCCATGGTCACGCTGATCTGGCGCTCCTGGCTGCAGCAGCGCTGGCGTGTCTGGCAGCGCCGCGACGAGGTCGTCGAGCTGCGCCGCAGCCTCGCTGCCGCGGAAGCGATCATCAAAGCCGAGCCGCAAGTTCTCATCTTCTGGCAGCAGGGCGAGAACATGCGCGTCGCCGCGCATACGCTGACGACCGTGCCCGGCCTCCCCGAAGATCCCCAGCTTCTCATGCGTCTCGGCGCGTGGCTCGAGCCCGAGGCCGCGCGCGATCTCAAGGCGAAGCTCGACACGCTCTTCACGCAGGGCCAGCCCTTCAATCTGCTTCTGCGCACGGGCGCCGGCGGCGACGTCGAGGCCGATGGCCGTGTCTCGGGCGGCCGTGCCATCCTGCGCTTCCGCGACATCGCCGGCTATCGCAAGCAGGTTGCGGAAATCATCTCGCAGCACCGCCAGCTCGCGCGCGACATCGGCCTCGGACGCGCCCTCTACAATGCCCTCCCCCATCCCGTGTGGATCCGCGGCGGCAGCGGCCAGATCGAGTGGGTCAACAAGGCCTATGTGCGTGCCGTCGGCGCCAAGAGCGAGATCGAAGCGACGGACCGCCAGCTCGAGCTGCTCGAGACCCGCCAGCGCGAAGAGCTTGCCAATGTGCTCGTGCGCCAGGAGAGCTTCCGCAAGCGAATGCCGCTGATCATCGGCGGCGAGCGGCGCCATCACGACATCGTCGTGCTGCCGTTCGGCGAGGCGAGCGTTGCCTGCGCGATCGACGCGACCGCCATCCAGAGCGCGGAGAGCGAGCTCGATCGGCTCGTCGCGACCTTCTACCGGACGCTGGATCGTGTCTCGACGGCCGTCGCCATTTTCTCGCGCGACCAGCGGCTGAGCTTCTTCAACGATGCTTTCGCCAAGCTCTGGCAGCTCGACGCCGACTGGCTGAACCAGCGGCCCATGCACGGCGAGTTGCTCGACCGCCTGCGCGAGCGGAGCCGCATCCCCGAGGTCGTGAACTATCGCGAATGGAAGACCAAGGTGCTCGCCGGCTACAAGACCGGCTCCGAGCCCGAGGAGTGGTGGCATCTACCCGACGGCCGCTCTCTGCACGTCATGGCCGAGGAGCGCCCGGACGGCGGCATCACCTATCTCTACGAGAACGAAACCGAGCGCCTGTCACTCGCAAGCCGCTACGATGAGATGGTCCGGGTGCAGCGCGAGACGCTCGACCATCTCGACGAAGGTGTCGCCGTGTTCGGCACGGACGGCCGCCTCAAGCTCTTCAACCAGGCATTCGAGCGCATCTGGAAGCTCGGTCGGCGGATGCTGCAGGACGAGCCGCATATCGACGAGATCATTCGCCAGTGCCGGATCCTCCACGACGATCCGGCCGAATGGGACCACATCGCCCAGTCCGCAACCGCCTTCTCGGATCAGCGCGCGTACGCTAAGGGCCAGATGACGCGCGCCGATCAGAGCGTCATCGACTATGCCGCCATGCCGCTGCCCGACGGCGGCACGCTGGTCAGCTTCGCCGATGTGACCGTCACCAAGCGCTATGCCCGCGCCCTCGAAGAGCGCAACGAGGCGCTCATTGCCGCTGACCGGCTCAAGAGCCAGTTCATCAGCCACGTGTCGTATGAGCTGCGCACACCGCTCACCAGCATCATCGGGTTCACCGAGCTCCTCGAGAGCCCGCGCATCGGCGAACTGAACGACAAGCAGCGCGAGTATCTCTCGGCCGTCTCGCGCTCGTCCGAGACCCTGCTTTCGACGATCAACGACATTCTGGACCTCGCCAATATCGATGCCGGCGCGCTGGAGCTGCGACTGGCGCCGGTCAAGATCATGGGCATCATCGAGGCGGCCGCGCTCGGCGTGAAGGACCGCATGAGCCGCATTCATCTTGCGCTCGAGGTCGAGGTCGCCGAGGATGTCGACGAACTGATCGCCGACGAGGCCCGTGTGCGCCAGATCCTCTACAATCTGCTCTCGAATGCGATCGGCTTCTCCGATCCCGGCGGCCTGATCCGCCTGACTTGCGTTCGCGAGGGCCAGATGATCGCCTTCACCGTCACCGACCGCGGCGCCGGCATCCCGCACGATCAGCAGCGCGATGTGCTCGGCCGCTTCATCTCGCGGAGCCGCGGCTCCAAGCATCGCGGCGCCGGCCTCGGCCTGCCCATCGTCAAGAGCCTCGTCGAGCTGCACGGCGGCACCATGAGCCTCGTCAGCGAGCCGGGCGAAGGCACAGCCGTCACCGTGCGCTTTCCCGAGCACGGCCCGAGGCCCGGGACAGAGGCGGTGAAGTTCCAAGCTCTCGCATGAGCGGCCCCTGGATTGTCGAAGGCGTCGACGAGGTGCGGCTCGCGCGCCTTGCCGAGCTTGTTGCCCTCAAGGTGCGCGCCGGCGATCTCATCACGCTCACGGGCGATCTCGGCGCCGGCAAGACGACCTTTGCGCGGGCCTTCATCCGCGCCATGCTCGCTGATTCCGAAGCGGAAGTGCCGAGCCCGACCTTCACGCTTGTGCAGCCCTATGCGACGCCGCGCCTCGACATTGCGCACTTCGATCTCTATCGCCTGACCGACGCAAGTGAGACCGACGAGATCGGCTTCGATGAGGCGGTCACGAGCGGTCTTGCGCTCGTCGAGTGGCCCGAGCGTGCGCAGGGCCGGCTGCATGGCCACCACCTCGATATCGCGCTCGCTGCGGGATCATCACTGGAGACGCGCACGGTCACGCTTACACCGGATGCGAGCTGGACGCCACGCATCGCGCGTCTCAATGAGATCGACGCGTTCATTTCAGATCGCGCCGGCACGCTGCGCTACCTTCAGGGTGACGCCTCGACGCGTGCCTATGCGCGGCTCATTGGGACCGGCACGTCGCACGTGCTCATGGACAGCCCGCGCCAGCCCGACGGCCCGCCCATCCGCAATGGCCTACCCTACAGCCAGATTGCCCATCTCGCCGAGGACGTGACGGCCTTTCATGCCATTGCCGAGGCCCTGGCGTCGTACGGGATGATCGTGCCGACGATCCGCGCCTTCGACCATGAGCGCGGCCTGCTGCTGATCGATGATCTCGGTGATCTCACGTTCGGGCGCGCCCTCGAACGCGGCATGGATCAGCGGACACTTTGGTCAGCCGCTGTCGACGGTCTCATCGCGTTGCGCGCTCATCCGCCATCCGAGCGGCTGCCCATCTCTGCTAGCGCGTCCATTCATGCCGTGCACCGTTTCGACCGTACGGCGCTGATGATCGAGGTCGAGCTGACGACTGATTGGTACTGGCCAGCCATCAAGGGCAGCGCCATTCCTGCCGACGTGAAAGCTGACTTCCTCCGCATCTGGAACACGCAGATCGACTGGCTCGAGATGCTGCCGCTTGGCTGGGTGCTGCGCGACTATCACTCGCCGAACCTCATGTGGCTCGGCGACGATCGCGTCGGCGTGCTCGATTTCCAGGATGCCATGCGCGGCCCCTGGGCCTACGACGTCGTCTCGCTCCTTCAGGACGCGCGTCTCGATGTGCCGGAAG
The DNA here is from genome assembly GCA_023430315.1 of Pseudomonadota bacterium. Classification (GTDB taxonomy): domain Bacteria; phylum Pseudomonadota; class Alphaproteobacteria; order Rhizobiales; family Hyphomicrobiaceae. The sequence continues at coordinate 5,655 of JAEZAW010000210.1, forward strand.
ATGTCGAGCGCGACTTGCTTGATCACTACCGGAGCGAAGTTGCGCGCCGAGAGCCAGATTTCGACGCAACCGCATTCGATACGGCCTATGCTGTACTCGGGGCGCAGAGGAACACGAAACTGCTCGGTCTCTGGCAGCGCCTCGCCCGACGCGACGGCAAGCACGGCTATCTCGCGCATCTCCCACGCACTTGGCGCTACATGGAACGCAATCTGCGCCATCCTGCGCTCGCCGATCTCGCGCGGTGGTTCGATACGTACTTCCCACCTGCGGGACGCGAGAGAAAATCATAAAAGACGGGGGCTCCGGGGGTGTCCCCCGGGCGGAGCGCGAGGCGGCCGCCTCGCTCGCGGCGC
>JAEZAW010000266.1 GCA_023430315.1 Pseudomonadota bacterium
CGGCGGGTCCCCTCAAGTTCATCTGGCGGTCAAGACAATAGGATGTGATGTGGAGGCTCGCCCTCGATCGTGCAAGGGGCTTTTAGCGCATAAGCTCCTTCATCGCCTTGTCGAGGCCGTCGAGGGTGAGCGGGAACATGCGCCCTTCCATGAGATCGCTCATGAGCTTGATCGAGGGCGTCCAGCTCCAGTGCTGCTCCGGCACCGGATTGAGCCAGACAGCGTGCTCGTAGATGTCGGTCACGCGCTTGATCCAGGCCGAGCCCGGCTCCTCGTTCATGTGCTCGACGGAGCCGCCGGGTACGCTGATCTCGTAGGGGCTCATGGAGGCATCGCCGACGAAGACGACCTTGTAGTCGGCGGGGTACTTGTGGAGGACATCCCAGGTCGGCGTGCGCTCGGTCCAGCGGCGCTTGTTGTCCTTCCACAGGAACTCGTAGAGGCAGTTGTGGAAGTAGAAGTACTCCATGTGCTTCATCTCGGCGCGCGCCGCTGAGAAGAGCTCCTCGGCGAGCTTGACGTGGTAGTCCATCGAGCCGCCGATATCGAAGAACATGAGGACCTTCACGGCATTGCGCCGCTCTGGCCGCATCTGGATGTCGAGATAGCCCTTGCGCGCTGTGCCCTTGATCGTGCCATCGAGATCGAGCTCGTCGGCGGCGCCCTCGCGCGCGAACTTGCGCAGGCGTCTGAGTGCGACCTTGATGTTGCGCGTGCCGAGCTCGACCTTGTCATCGAGATCCTTGAACTCGCGCTTGTCCCACACTTTGAGCGCGCGGAAGTTGCGGTTCTCCTTCTGGCCAATGCGCACGCCCGCGGGGTTATAGCCCTCGGCGCCGTAAGGTGAGGTGCCGCCCGTGCCGATCCACTTGCTGCCGCCCTGGTGGCGGCCCTTCTGCTCGGCGAGGCGCTTCTTCAGCTCCTCCATGATCTTGTCCCAGCCGCCGAGCGCCTCGATCTTCTTCTTCTCCTCTTCGGAGAGATAAAGGCTCGAAATCGCGCGCAGCCACTCCTCGGGGACGTTCGCTTCGGCCGCGTCGCTCATCAGCTCGAGGCCTTTGAAGACGTGGCCGAAGACCTGGTCGAATTTGTCGAGGTGGCGCTCGTCCTTCACGAGCGCGGCGCGTGAAAGATAGTAGAAGTGCTCGACGCGCTGGTCGGCGAGGTCGGCCTGAAGGGCTTCCATCAGCGTCAGGTATTCCTTCAAGGTGACGGGCACCTTGGCAGCCTTGAGCTCATGGAAGAAGGTGACGAACATGCGCGGGCTCCGGGGATGATCGAGCGTTTATAGCATCTCCCTGGGCCGGCGGAATCCCGGATCGCGGTGGGTCAGGGCCGTGCGGAGCGCCGCTCGGCGAGCAGATTGATGATGTTGGCCGCCGCGATGACGGCCCCGCCAAGGAGGACGAACGGGTCCAGTACCTCGGCATAGACGAGCCAACCGACGACCGCAATCAACGGCACGCGCAGGTAGTCCATGGGCGTCACGATCGTGGCATCGGCGAGCGCAAAGGCGCGGGCCATGCAGTAGTGGGCCGCAAGGCCGCTCAGCGAGACCAGCCCGAGCCAGGTCCAGGCAGTGGGCGTCGGCCAGGTCAGCTGCCCGAATGTCAGGACGGTCGCATAGAGACCCTGGAAGATGCAGAGCCAGAAGAGAATGGTGAGTGGTCGTTCGGTCTGCGTGAGCTGCTTCATCCCGATATAGGAGAACGCGTAGCCGACTGCGCAGGCCAGGGCCGAGGCCGTGCCGGCGCTGATGGTCATGCCGACCGGCCGGATGACGATGAGCGCACCGACAAAGCCGAGCGCGACGGTCGCAAGGCGCGGCAGCGTCATATGTTCGCGAAGAATGATGGGTGCCAGCAGCGCGACCCAGAGCGGCGTCGTGAACTCCAGCGCGAAAACTTCGGCGAGCGGGATCTGCGTGATGGCCCAGAACCAGGTGAACTGGCCGGCAAAATGCGTGGCATTGCGCCAGGCGTGCATGCCGAGCCGCTGCGTCTTGAAGATCGCAAGCGAGTGGCCGGTCACCAACGCAATGAGCACGACGACCGGCAGCGAAGTCCAGCTGCGGTAGAAGATCATGTCCATTGTCGGAAGCGACCGCATGGTCTCGCGGCCTGCAATGGCCAGCAGCGAGATCGAGGCGAGCGTGCCGGCCATCCAGAAGGCGGCCAGCACGGCCGATTGCACGGCGCCTCGTGGTGCTGCGATTTCAGTGCTCATCGGCGCGCATTCAAGATCATCGTATGTTACCCGCGCGAGCGCGCTCACCGCGAATGTTCAAGAGGTTTGCGAGCACCACAACGGCGCCGCCGCCAAGGACCCAGAAATCGAGCGGTTCGGCATAGACGATCATCCCGACGGCTGCGATCAGCGGCAGGCGCAGAAAGTCCATGGGCGCGACGATCGTGGCATCGGCAAATGTGAAGGCCTTGGTGAGCGCGTAGTGCGCGGTGAGGCCGAGTACGCCGAGGGCGACGAGCCAGGCGAACGTAACCTGATCAGGAAGGACGAGGCCGTGACCGTACCCGGCAAAGGCACTGCCGAAGACGATCGCGAGACCGATCAAGAGCTGCAAGCCCTGCATCCAGAAGAGGATCGTAAAGGCACTGTCGCCCCTGAGCAGGCGCTTGGTCATGATCATCGAAAGGGCATAGCCGATCGCGGCCATCATGCCGAAGGGCGCACCTTCGCTGAGCGGGATCGCGCCCGGGCGAACGACGATGAGCACGCCGATGAAGCCGAGTATGGCGGCACCGGCCCGCAGCACCGTCATTCGCTCGCTCAGCAAAAAAGGGGCGAGGAGCGCCACCCACAGCGGTGCCGTGAACTCGATCGCGGTCAGCTCGGCGAGCGTCATGCGGGTCAATGCATAGAGCCAGGAGAGCTGCGCCGCGAAATGAATGAGGCTGCGCACGAGTTGAAGCCCCGGTCGTCTCGATGTGAGACCGCTGAAAGCCAGGCCCTGCGCCTTCACGATCGCGGTGAGAATGACGAGGCCGATAAGCGTCCGCCAAACCGAGATCTGAAGAGCGTCCATGCCGCGCGAAGCGGCGCGCCCTGCAACCGCCATGGCGCTAAAGGAGACGATCGCGCCGATCATCCAGATCACGGCCCAGACAATGCGCCCGCGCTGATCCAGCGGGGCCTCGGCCTCGACCGCCATTTCAGACTTCCTCCCCACGTTACTCGGACAGATGCGCGCTTGTTCTGTCCGGTGCCGATTGCGCGGCACCGTTGACATTCACACATGCGAATGTTCGGTTGCCGCTTAGCGAGGGCACTGTATATGGATTTGCAGATGTCCCAACAAGCCGATCTCCGGGGTGGCGGAAGCGAAGCTCGGCAGCTATGCGGATGCGGCGTGGCGGCGTAGGAATAGCCAATGAGGGCGCGTGTCATCGAGGCGAGTGAGCGTTATGGGCAAAGTCAAATACAAGCCGCCGAAAGGCTACAGCGATGCCATGGCCTATCTGCGCGTGCACGATGCGGCCGCGGCCATCGACTTCTATGAGAAGGCATTCGACGCCAAGGAGCGCTATCGCCTCACCATGGGCGATCGCGTTGGTCATGCCGAGCTCGAGTTCGGCGAAAGCTGCGTGATGCTCTCAGCCGAGTTTCCCGAGATGGGCGTCGTCGGCCCGCGCAGTCTCGGGGGCACGACCGTGACCATGTGCCTGTACGTCGCCGACGTCGATGCCGTGGTCGAGCGCGCGCTCGCGGCCGGCGCCACGATTAAGCGGCCTGTGCAAGATGAGTTCTACGGTGACCGCTCCGGACAGGTGGAAGATCCCTTCGGTTATGTCTGGATGATCCAGACGCGCATGGAGGATGTCTCGCCGAAGAAAATGCAGAAGCGTCTCGATGCCATGATGGCAGGCGCGCCGCAGGCAAAGTCGAAGCCCAAGCCGGCGCAAAAGCCCAAGCCACGCGTCAAGAGCAAAGCCTGATCCGTCGGGCGGCCGCAGGAACTCATGCAATGCTCGGATTGACCGATCTCTGGCTGTTCGTTGTCGCGGGTCTGCTGCTCAACATCACGCCTGGTCCGGACATGGCCTACAC
>JAEZAW010000288.1 GCA_023430315.1 Pseudomonadota bacterium
CAGACCTTCTCGACGGCCGAGGATGGCCAGCGCGCGGTGACGATCAACGTCTACCAGGGCGAGCGTGAGATGGCTGCCGACAACAAGATGCTCGGCCGCTTCGATCTCGACGGCATTCCGCCGGCCCCGCGCGGCGTGCCGCAGATCGAGGTCACGTTCGACATCGACGCCAACGGCATCGTCCACGTCTCGGCGAAGGACAAGAAGACCAACAAGGAACAGTCGATCCGCATCCAGGCTTCGGGCGGTCTCACGGACGACGAGATCAAGCGCATGGCCGAGGAGGCCGAGCGCTTCAAGGACGAGGACGTCAAGCGGCGTGATCTCGTCGAGGCGCGCAACCAGGCAGACCAGCTCACGGCTCAGATCGAGAAGGATCTCGCCGAGCACGCGAGCAAGGTCGGTGCGGCCGACAAGACCGCGATCGAGGGCGCACTTACCGCGCTCAAGGATGCGATGAAGAGCGATGACGTCGAGCAGATCCGCGCGGCGACCCAGGCTCTGATGCAGGCATCCATGAAGCTCGGCGAGGCGATCTACGCGGCCGACAAGGGCGCAGCCGAAGCTGCTGGCGGCGAAGGTGGGCCGTCGGCGGATGGCGGCAGCCGCTCCGGCAGCGACAACGTGGTCGACGCCGACTTCGAAGAGGTCAAGGACGACAAGAAGAAGTCCGGCTGACCTCGGAGCTTCGCAATGCATACCCCTGACCGCCCCGTCGCCGCCGAGAAATCCACCGGGATCCTCTCGGAAGCGGCGCCGGACGGCCGGTCAGGGTTCATTTCATGCCTGGAGTGACGCACAATGCCCACCGGCCCCCAGTAGGGGCCTGACCCGGTGGGCGGGGATCGGATCACGTTCTCATGGCTAAACGCGACTACTACGACGTGCTCGGCATCAAGCGCGGCGCCAGCGACGCGGACATCAAGTCCGCCTTCCGCAAGCTCGCCAAGGAGCATCATCCGGACCGCAATCCCGACGACAAGAGCGCCGAGCAGAAGTTCAAGGAGATCAACGAGGCCTACGAGATCCTGACGGACGAGCAGAAGCGCGCGGCCTACGACCAGTTCGGCCACGCCGCCTTCGAGGGCGGGCGCGGTCCTGGTGGCCCCGGCGGCTTCGGCCCGGACTTCTCCTCGTCCATGTCCGACATCTTCGACGATCTCTTCGGCGAGTTCATGGGCGGACGGCGCGGCGGGCCTCGCCAGCGCACGGGCCGCGAGCGCGGCGCCGACCTCCGCTACAACATGGAGATCACGCTCGCCGAGGCCTTCACCGGCAAGCAGGCGCAGATCCGCGTGCCAACGAGCGTCACGTGCGAGACCTGCTCGGGCTCTGGCGCGCGCGCAGGCTCGCGTCCGACGACGTGCGCGACCTGCGGCGGCCAGGGCAAGGTGCGCGCGAGCCAGGGCTTCTTCACCATCGAGCGCACGTGCCCGTCCTGCCAGGGCCGCGGCGAGACGATCGACGATCCCTGCCCCGACTGCCACGGCCAGGGTCGCGTCACCAAGGAGCGCACGCTCGCGGTATCCATTCCGCCGGGCGTCGAGGACGGCACGCGCATTCGCCTCGCGGGCGAGGGCGAGGCCGGCTCGCGCGGCGGGCCGACCGGCGATCTCTACATTTTCCTCTCGGTCAAGCCGCACGAGTTCTTCCAGCGCGATGGCGCCGACATTTTCTGCCGCGTGCCGATCTCCATGACGACGGCGGCGCTCGGCGGCAATGTCGACGTGCCGACGGTGGAGGGCAATCGCGTGCGGATGCCGGTTCCGTCCGGCACCGAGAACGGCAAGCAGTTTCGCCTCAAGGGCAAGGGCATGCCCGTCCTGCGCTCGAAGGTGCAGGGCGACATGTACATCCAGGTCGAGGTCGAGACGCCGAAGAACCTCTCGCGCAAACAGCGTGAGCTGCTCGAGGAGTTCGAGCGCGAGTCGAACAAGGAAACGAACCCCGCGTCGTCAGGATTTTTTGCGCGCGTGAAGGAATTCTTCGATCCGGGGAAGGGTGGGTGAGGGCGGCTAAGCCGCCTTGCCAATGCAGATGAAAGCGCCCCGCTACTTACGTCTGCCACCGGATCGCTCCCAGCCCAATCATGCGAGTGCGTCGCCATTACAAAGCGGTGGCGGTTGTCGAGAGTGCGGTCGGTCTAGAGTGGCCGGCGCTATCGGCGATTGGCTCGTTCCCAGCGCCTGCTCCTCTTGAGACCGCATGGGGCATCAAATGCAAGTCGTCGGATGACAGCACCGATCTGCCCCTAGGAGCGCTCGACCGCTAGCAGGACCGGCAGCACCATCGAGCACGTCAGCACGGTCAGCACCATTAGCACAATGGAGCACTTCACCTTGCAAAAAAGTAGAGTTATTTCAAATACATACCTCCCGGGCTCCGCTTACATATTCCGATTCAGCGTCCGAATTGGCATAAATCCGCCAATCCAAAATCCAAATCCGGGCAAACCTCTGATCTCAATGGACTGATACGCGCGACTTAAACCAGTGCACCGCGCGCAAAATCGGCTATTCTATGGATATCGCAATGAGGGGTTGGCGACGCCGGATTCCAAGCCGGCGTCGCCGCCCTTGCCGCCAAGCAACAGTTGCGAAGGGCTCAGCTTCCATCCCTGAGCCCGCCCATTCTCGACCATGAGGCATGAATGTCTAGTCTCAGATCCCAAAGAATGTCAGAGCGACGCGTCGCTCTGCGCCAGAAATTTTGGCCAACGGTTAAAGAAGATGACCTCTGGCTCAGAAAGGACAGAGATGGCTTCGCCACTGTCCCGCGCTCGCTTCCAATCATGCTTATGATTATGGATGGCATGAACAAGGGCTATCCAGTGTCAAGCGTCTATACAGACCTCTGGTGCAGAGCTCCTGACGAAATGTTCCTCCAATTGCAGTCTCATAGCGGATTGGCTTTCTCAGCGGGTTTCGAGGGCGAGAGAGCGCAACGCACTTGGCGAGATCGCATCCACCGCCTTCAACAACAAGGTTTTATCGCCGTCCAGCCTGGACCATTCGGAGATATTAGTTACGCAGTCATCTTCAATCCGTACCATGTCATACGTCGTCACTATGAAGCTGGACATCCGGCGGTAACGCAGGCCCGTTTTAATGCATTGTTGGCGAGGGCCGATGAGATCGGCGCCGACGATCTAACTGACAACCTGCCAGACAATTGGAGCACACGAAGGCCACCTCCCGAAAAGCGCGTGCCCAAAAAAGAGCGGGAGCAAAAACCATAGGCGACGATTTGCGTCGCTGCCATCGAAACAAGCGACTAATCAATTGTCGACGGAAATTCTCTTGTGCCAGCCGCCCCAAATTTGACCACTCCAGGTCGCCGCTGGTGCCTAACCAGCCCCGCCTTGGTCTGCGCCGCCTCGCCGTATCCTCGCTCGCGTGAGGGAGTTCGCTTTAGCTCTAGTTCTCGGCCCAAATTTCGCACTTGCCCATTGGCCCAATTGCGGTTTCCACGACGCCCCGCCCTCTATACGATCCCCGCAACATCTGAAAATCGTGCGGAGGACGCCTCGTGGCGAAGGAAAAAGAGTCAGCGGCTTCAAATGCCGGACCAACAGCCGAGCTTGGCGCCTTCATCGCCGGGCTGAAGTTCGAAGCGCTGCCCGAGAGCGTCGCGCAGCAGGCATCGGATGTCATTCTCGACGCCGTCGGTTGCGCGATCGGCGCATGGCGCGATGATCCTGAGAAGGCGGAGATCGTCAGCCGCTTGACGGCCACGTTCAGTGCGGCACCCGTCGCCTCGGTCTGGGGCTCGCGCGGACTGAAGTCCGATGCCGCGCTCGTCGCCCTCGCCAACGGCACGCTCGTCAATGCCGCCGACTTCGACGACACGCACAAGCGCGCCCTGCTGCATACCGGCTCGGTCGTCGTACCGCCTGCGCTGGCACTTGCCGAGGAGCGGGGCCTGACGGGCCGCCAGATTCTCACGGCGGTCGTTGCCGGATACGAGACGGCCGTGCGCGTGGGCATGGCGGTCATGCCGACGCACTATCGCTTCTGGCACTCCACGGCGACGAACGGCACGTTTGGCGCGGCGGCGACGGCCGCGAGCGCGCTCGGGCTCGACGCGAACGGCGCCCGCACCGCACTTGGCTATGCCGGCACGCAGGCCGCGGGCCTCAACACGTTCTTCACGTCCGGCGATCTCACGAAGAGCCTCCATCCCGGCAAGGCGTCGTTCAACGGTGTGCTTTCCGCGCGGCTCGCAGCGATCGGCGGCACGGCGCCGCCGACCATCCTCGAGCACGAGAAGGGCTACTTGAATGCCTACTCTCTGGAGCCGAAGCTCGCCGCGCTGACCGACGGCCTCGGGACGACATGGGAGATCCTGCAGAATGGCTTCAAGTTCTTTCCCTCGATCCTCGCGAGCCATTCCCCCATCCAGGCCACCTTGGCGATCGTGACGAAGCACGATGTGCAGCCCGATCAGATCGAGAGCATCACGAACGAGACCTACAGCACGGTGAAGTCGCACTTCTCGGCCAAGAGCGTGACGACGGCCATGGGCGCGCGCGTCAGCGTTCCCTATTGCTGTGCCGTCGCGGCGCTCGATCGGGCCGTCGGGCAGGCGCAATTCAAAGATGAGCGCGTGCTCAGCGCCGATGTTCAGCAACTGCTCGCGCGCACGGAGGTCGTCGCCGATCCCGAGCTGACGAAGCTCTATCCGACGAAGTTCCCGGCGCGTGTGACGATCACGCTTAAGGACGGCCGTCGCCTCACGGAAAGCCGCGACTATCCGAAAGGCGATCCGCAGGAGCCGCTGTCAGCCTCGGAGATCGAGGCGAAGTTTCTCGACAACGTGAGTGGTCGCTTCGATCCTCCGACGGCCAAGGAGATCGTGAAGCGCGTCCGCGGTCTCGGCGACGCGACGCCCGCGAAACCGCTGCTCGATCTCCTGGCTCGCTGAGTCGTCGCGGCCTCACCCCGCTGCGGTCGTCGGATCGATGGTGCGCTTTACTTCCGTGATGATCGTCGCGGGGAAGCCGCTGATCTCGGCGTGCTTGCGGATGACGGCCTCGTCCTTGGCGAGATAGACGCAGAACGTCTTGTCGGCAGCCACGTAGGACTCGACCCACTGGATGTCCGGCGCAAGCTGAGCGAGAGCCTTGTTGGACGTCTTGGCCGCTTCCCTGAGCTGCTCGCGCTCGAATGTGCCGACAGCGGGAATGGCGCGCTCAATAATGTAACGACGCATGGATACCTCCTGCACAACGCTACGAACGTCCCTCACTTTCAACGATCGCAATCTAGCAGCCGCGGGAGGTCCGCGGCTGCACACGCCGGATCAAAACTCCGGGACTTCACGTGATCGGGGTCGTCGAGGCGCTAGGCTTTCAGCGCGGCATCGATCTCGGCAACGAACGCCTCCGCCTCCGCGCGCGGATCCGCGGCTTCGGTGATCGGACGCCCGACCACCAAGCAATCGGCGCCCGCGGCAATGGCCTTGCCCGGCGTCATCACGCGCGCCTGATCGCCGGCCGCACCACCCGCAAGACGAATGCCCGGCGTGACGATCAGCACGTCCGGCCCGACCGCGGCGCGAATGGCCGCCGCTTCAAGTCCCGACGCGACGATGCCGTCGACGCCCGCCGCCTTCGCGAGCCGCGCGCGATGTACGACGAGATCGGCCGGCGCCATGCCCTTGATGCCCTGCTGCTCGATGTCCGCCTGCTCGAGGTTCGTCAGCACCGTCACGGCGAGCAGCTTCAGCTTGCTCGCGCCGCGCCCGCGTACGGCGGCAGCGACGGTCTTCGTATCCGTGCCGTGGATGGTGAGATAGTCGAGACCGAGGCTCGCGATATTGGCGGCTGCCTTCGCGACCGTGTTCTCGATATCGAGCAGCTTCATGTCGAGGAAGACGGTCTTACCCGCTGCCTTGAGCCCCTGCGCGAATTCGAGACCACCGCCGAACAGCAGCTCGAGCCCGACCTTGTAGCAGGTGACGGTATCGCCGAGCTCCGCGACGAGCACGCGCGCGCGATCTACGCTCGCGACATCGAGGGCGACGAAGAGGCGTTCGCGCGCTGCGAGGCTCATGATCTCGAAAACTCCCCGCGCATGACGAGCGACGCGCGCGCGAGCTTCTCGATGGTCGTCTTGTAGAGTTCCATGGATTTCTTGTCCGCGAGATGCCCGTTGTCGCCAAATGCCTTGTCGGCACGCGGCACGGCGAACTGGTCGGGCAGCACGAGAGCGCCTGTGCCGATTTCCAGCGTCTGACGCAATACGCTCAATCCGCGAATGCCGCCGAATGCGCCCGGCGAAGCGGAGCCGATCGCGAACACGCGCGTCTTGTAGACGGCGAGCGGCGGCTCGTCCCCGTCGCGGATTCGGCTCACCCAGTCAAGCGCGTTCTTGAGCAGCGGCGGGATAGAGGCGTTGTACTCGGGCGAGATGATGAAAACGCCGTGGTGGACCTCGAACAGTGCCTTGAGCTTGCGCGCGTTCTCGGGCGGGCCCTCGGCGGCTTCGAGATCGCCGTCGTAGATGGGCATGGGGTAGTCGCCGAGATCGGCAAATGAGGAATGAATGCCGTTCGCGTTGGCAATCTCGGCGCCCAGGATGGCGAGGCGCGTGTTGTACGAGTCCTTGC
>JAEZAW010000319.1 GCA_023430315.1 Pseudomonadota bacterium
GGCGTGGGGCGAAAGCCCCACTCGCGAAGCGACCTGCTACGCGTCCGGCGCGAGGAAGTCGAAGTCGCAGCCTTCCGGAGCCTGCAGCACACGCTCGCGGAAAAGGCGATCGTAGCCGCGTGGCGCGGTCGGCTTCTTCTCCTGCTCCCAGGCCTTGCGGCGTTTGGCGAGCTCCGCCGCATCGACGAGCAGATCGATCGTGCGGTTCTTCACCGAGAGCTTGATCTTGTCGCCCGTGCGCACGAGCGCGAGCGGTCCGCCGGCCGCTGCTTCGGGCGCGACGTGCAGCACGATGGTGCCGTAGGCCGTGCCGGACATACGCGCGTCCGAGATGCGCACCATGTCCTTGACGCCTGCGGCGAGTAGCTTCTTCGGGATCGGCAGGAAACCCGCCTCGGGCATGCCGGCCGGAGAACTCGGCCCGGCATTTTGCAGGATGAGGAAATCGTCCGCCGTGACGTCAAGGTCCGGCGCGTCGATGCGCGCGGAGAGATCGGCAAGCGAGGAGAACACCACGGCGCGGCCGGTGCGCTCGAACAACTCCGGCGTTGCGGCCGAGCGCTTGATGATCGCACCCTTGGGCGCGAGCGACCCGAAGAGCGCGACGAGGCCGCCCTGCGGCTCGATAGGCTCCTTGATCGGCTTAATCACGCGACGATCCACCCAGATACCTTCCTCGGCTGCGAGCCGCTCGCCTAGCGTCTCACCGGTGATCGTGACGCAGTCGAGGTGGAGGCGATCCTTCAGCTCGCGCAACACGGCACCGATGCCGCCGGCTGCGAAGAAATCCTCCATGTAGTGTTCGTTCCCGACGGGTTTTACCGCGGCGAGCACGGGCGTGGTGTCGGACAGCTCGTTGAAGCGCGCGAGATCGAGCTTGGCACCGACGCGGCCGGCGATCGCCGCGAGATGCACGACGCCGTTGGTCGAACCGCCGAGCGCCAGCAGCACGCGAGCGGCATTCTCGATCGACTTCTGCGTGATGATCTTGCTGGGCGTGAGATCGCCGCGGGCAAGCGCCACAGCACGCACACCTGTCGCCTCGGCCGCGCGAATGCGGTCGGCGTGCACGGCAGGAATTGCCGAGGTGCCAGGGAGCGTCATGCCGAGCGCTTCGGCGATCGCGGCCATGGTCGACGCCGTGCCCATGACGGCGCAGGTGCCGGCCGTCGTGACGAGGCGCCCTTCGGCTTCCTCGATCTCGGTCTTGCCCATGCGGCCGGCACGATATTCCATCCAGAACTTGCGGCAGTCCGTACAGGCACCGACACGGTGCTCGCGCCAGCGTCCTGTCATCTGCGGCCCGCCGATGAGCTGGATGGCTGGCTTGTTCGCGCTCGCCGCGCCCATGAGCTGCGCCGGCACGGTCTTGTCGCAGCCGCCCATGAGCACAACCGCATCCATGGGCTGCGCGCGGATCATCTCCTCGGTGTCCATGGCCATGAGATTGCGGAACTTCATGGAGTTCGGCGTCAGCGTCGATTCATGCAGCGAGATGGTCGGGAACTCGAGCGCGAGCCCGCCGGCCGTGGCAACGCCGCGCTTCACTGCATCGACCAACTCGGGAAAGTGGCGATGGCAGGGATTGAAGCGGCTGTACGTGTTGGCGATGCCGACGACCGGGCGCGACAGCTCATCGAGCGAGAAGCCCTGTGAGCGCGCGAAGGCGCGGCGCATGTAGATCGAGAAATCGGCATCGCCATAGTTGGCGAGCCCCTGGAGGAAGCCCTTCTGCGGGACGCCGGACTTCGCGGCGTCCTTGCTCTTGCCGTTCTTCGATCCCGATTTGCCCTTGTCTGCTGCCATGGTCGCGTTTCCCGTTGTTGGCGGGGCGCCCCCGCGCCCGCGTTAAGAGTTTGTTAGGAGTTCGATGGAAAGATTTTGTTAACCATACCGCTTCTGTCGCGGACTCCCGCTATGACTAGCGCACACCTCACGGCGAGCCTCAACGAGGTCACGAACGACACGGGCCGCATTGCTTTCTGCGGGCCCTATGTGCTCGCGGCCATCACCGGGTATCCGATCAGCCGGATGGAAGACGAGATCCGCACCTTCCGCAATATTCCAACCCATCGCAAGCCGGTCGTAAAGGGCACGGACAACGAGGAAGTGGCCGCTGCATTGGCGCACTTCGGCTACCGCATGGATCTGACCGAGAGCTACATGCATCTGGAGCGCAAGGAGCGCCCGAGTCTGTGGACCTGGATGCAGAAGCCGCGGAGCGCCTGGGCGCACTACATCCTCGCCGTTCACAAGGGTCGTGAAGGACACTGGGTGCTCGTGAAGGGCGTGAAGCTCTGCGACACCTACTCACAAGGCCGCTGGCAGTTCGTCTGTGACGGCCCGCACAAGGGCGCGCGCATCATGGAGGTGTTCGCCGTGCGGAAGGATCTGGGGGTTTAGAGATAATCTCGCACATCAACCCGTGGCTAGTGCGCGAAGATCCAGCGCCACGCCGCCTCTCTGCATCGCCAGCAGATCCAGCGATGGCGGCTCTTTCCCGGTGCAGATCGACAGGATGGTGTGCGCCTGTCCGCGATGATGAGTCTGGTGATTGAAGAAGTGCGAGAGGATGTCCGCGCGTGGCTGCTCGAAGGCTTTCCCGGATGTCGTCGCGTACTTCAGAATACCTGTCAGCGCAGCTTCGTCGAGCGAAGCAACAAATCGGACAATGCGGTCGTCCTCGTCGGCGCGCGCGAGCGCGAGATCCTTTCGATCCTCATGGATGATGGCATTCAGCTTATCTGGATGCTCGCCCTCACCGGTCAGGCGTTTCATCCAGATCCGATCGGCGACGAGGAGATGATTGAGCGTGCCATGAAGGCTCTTGAAAAAGGCGCCGACATCGCGTCGGTAGTCGCTCTCGGGAAGCGCCATGGCAGCTTCATAGAGACGCGCGTTGGCCCAGCGATTGTAAGCCGCAAGCTGTTCGAAGCGAGACTTCATGGATGCCTCCCGCTGATCCGTGCCACGCGCCGAATTCTATCACGCGCGGAGCGCCAGACCTACTCACCTCGCAACAGCTCCGTCTCGATGCTGAGGCGGATTTCGTCGGATACGAACGGTACGGCGAGCGAGAGATCCCAGTCCGAGCGGCGCAGCACCGCCGTCGCCGAGAAACCCGAGACTTGAACGTCGCGATAGTTGGGATTGACCTTGGCGAGTGGATGCTCGCCTGAAAAATTCCACACGACATTCAGCGCTACCGGACGCGTTATGCCTTTGATCGTCAAATCCCCCATGACCTGGCCGGTCTTGTCGCTCAACTGGCGAATCGCAGTCGACTTGAACATGATCAGAGGAAACTGCGCGGCATTGAAGTACTCCGGCGACTTCAGGAGAAAGTCGAAGTCGCGGATGCCCGTCGTGATGTTCGCAGACTTCATCGTGACATCGATGGCGCTGGCCTCGGGATTGGCAGGATCGAAGTTCACGCGGCCCTCGGCGGCCGTGAGGCGCGCGGACTGGCGTGAAAGACCGAGGTGCGACCAGGAGAAGTTGATCGCCGTATAGTCCTTGTCCAGGCGATAGGTGGCCATCTGCGCGGCGAGCTTGCCGCTCGTGCCTGCGTAGATCACAAGTGCCGCCACCAGAAGCTGGCCGATGCGCGCCGGAAGTCGCAGCCCTCCACTCACTCGCGGATCTCCTTTTTCAGTGTGCCTGCCACGCAAGACACGAGAGCGCCGCGCTCGGCGAGACGCAAGCTGCCAATGGCCGCAGGCAGGCCGAAGTTCACGAACAGGATTTCGCGAGGAAAGTATGGCGGCGCTGCGGAACGCCCTCACAAACTCCGACACCATCGGAGAATCTGGCGGCTCAGGCGCCGCACATCGGTCAGGGCGCGATGCAGCCGGCCAACGGGCACGGACTGCTTCGAGGCGAGCGGCGCTGCAGTTCGCGGTCGCTGTGGATCGAAAGCGCCATTGGCTTTTCGACTCTCGCGCAGAAGGCGTGCGAAGTCGGCTACAGGGCTCATCAGCCTGATGCCGATCCGATTGCCGACACCCCAGCGTACGCGTGCCTGGATGCGCCCACCGCTCGGCAGGCGCAGCGCCACGATCTCGCGACGCTTCAACCGGCGTGGAATGGTGAGAGTGCCGCCATAGAGCGTGATCGATGACAGGACAGCATCGTCGGCGCCGCTCATCGACAGAACTTGGACATGGAGCCGGATGCGGCGCGGACGGCGGGTGAGCTTGAGGCGCCGGGCGTTCACATTACCGAAGCGCACTCTCGCACCGAACCGGCGAAGGGCCACACCCGGAAGGCCGACATCCGGACTGATAAACAGCGCGGGCAATTCGACGACCGGCATTAGGCACTCATCTATAGGATGCACACATCATATGTGCACAATCAATGATTGTAGTCTGCCCGTCTTAACACCGTCTGAACG
Organism: Pseudomonadota bacterium; assembly: GCA_023430315.1. Classification (GTDB taxonomy): domain Bacteria; phylum Pseudomonadota; class Alphaproteobacteria; order Rhizobiales; family Hyphomicrobiaceae. The sequence continues at coordinate 4,397 of JAEZAW010000319.1, forward strand.
CGGGATATCAAAGGCTGTCGGCGTTCCTCGCTGCCGGATACTTAGGCAAAGCGCCGGGACTTAAGGCTCGCCACGCGCGCGGGCGCATGGTTCCGTCAATCAAGGCAGAATTGGAATCGCGGACGCCGGACGCGGCACATGGGCGACCGATACGACAGAGGTTGGGGCAAGGGACCACGTCCCCCTTTCGTGGCTGGGCTACGCAAGCCGCCGCCCGAGATCATCAATTGGGGTCTGCCGCCCACTCTGGCCGTTATCGGACATAATGGCGGGCCGCCGCTCGATCCGCCCGTCAACGACATCTTCGTCGCCTATCGCTGGCGCAAAGCGCATCGCGAGGCGTGGAAGAACCCGCCTTACAGCATCATGATGTTCCGCCTGAAGCGGGCTGAGGCGGCCGGCGTCAGCTATGAGGAATACACGTCGGAGCTGCTCGACAGCGGCCGCCATCTCCAGGCTGGCGATCGCAAGCCCAAGACTTAGCGTCTGCGTTGGTGGAGCTGCGTGCTCGCGCCTTCGGCGCGATCAAGTCCGCCGCAAGAAGCCGTCACGCCGCGTCGGCGACCACACGGTTGCGGCCTTCGCGCTTGGCCGCATAGAGCGCGCGGTCGGCGCGCTTGAAGAGCGTCTCGGGCGTGTCCTCGCGGTTCTCGAGCGTCGAGATGCCGACGCTCGCGGTCACGCGCAGCTCTTTGTTGCCCGCAATCGGGAAAGGATCCCCCGCGATCGTCGCTCTCAGGCGCTCGCCGACTTGGATGGCGCGAGCGAGATCGGTGTCCGGCATGATGATGACGAATTCCTCGCCACCGAGCCGGCACGCGAGATCGATGCCGCGCGTATTGCGGCGGAAGCGCCGCGCGAATTCGCGCAGCACATGATCGCCGACGTCGTGTCCGTAGGTGTCGTTGACCGACTTGAAGAAGTCGATGTCGGCGACGAGCAGCGACAGCGCGCGCCCCGCCTGCACGGACTGCGAGACCAGCGTCTTCAGGTGACCTTCCATGTAGCGCCGGTTGTGCAGACCGGTCAGGCCATCGGTGATGGCCATCTCCACGCTCTCCTCGAGGCGCGCCTTGAGGAGATCGGCGTGACGCTTGCGCTTGACCTGCGTCTTGACGCGCGCCATCAGCTCGTGGCGATCGACGGGGCGCACGACGTAGTCATTGACGCCCATATCGAGGCCGCGCAGCAACCGCGCCTCATCGCTCGGCTCGACGATGATCAGGATCGGCAAGTGCCGCGTACGCTCGAGCGAGCGCACCTGCGAGCAAAGCCGGAGGCCGTCGGAGTTGGACAGGCTGAGACTGACGATGAGCACGTCCACCGGCAGCTCGTTGAGCTTCAGCAGCGCCGCTTGCGGATCGCTTTCGAGCGTGACCGTGTGCACCGCGCGCATTGTGTCGACGAGACGCTGCGCTGCCCGGCCCTGGTCCTCGACGAGCAGCACGTGACCGCTCTCGCCTGCATTCTCCCAATCCATAGACGGCGCGTCGCCCATACCCATCTGGTGGGTGGTGGAGGCGCGCATCAGCATTTCGTCGGAAAGGACTTTGAGGCGGGCGAGGTTCTTCACGCGTGTGACAAGTGCTATGTCGTCGACGGGCTTTGTCAGGAAGTCGTCGGCGCCAGCCTCGAGCCCGTGCACCTTGTCGGCGGGCTGATCGAGCGCTGTGACCATGATGACGGGGATATGCGCCGTGTTGGAATTCTGCTTGATGTGCCGGCAGGCCTCGAAGCCGTCCATGCCCGGCATCATCACGTCGAGCAGCACGACGTCGACGCGCTCGCGATCGAGGATGTCGAGAGCCTCGCGGCCGCTCGAAGCAGTGAGGATCTCGAAATACTCCGCCGTGAGCCGCGCCTCGAGCAGCTTTACGTTGGACATGATGTCGTCGACAACGAGAACTCGAGCGGTCATGGGCTATGGTCTGTGGCTGGAATGTGCTGCGGATCAATCTGCTTCGACAAACCGGCGAACGGTGTCGATGAAAAGTCCGATCGAGATGGGCTTCGAGAGATAGGCCTCGCACCCGCCCTGGCGGATGCGCTCCTCATCTCCTTTCATGGCGAACGCGGTGACGGCGATCACCGGAATGTCGCAGAGGTTGTCATCGTCCTTGAGCCACTTCGTCACCTCGAGGCCGGAGACCTCGGGGAGCTGGATGTCCATGAGCACGAGATCGGGCTGATGAGCGCGCGCGAGATCGAGCGCATCATGACCGTTGCGGGCCTCGATGGTTGCATAGCCATGAGCTTCGAGCAGATCGCGGAAGAGCTTCATGTTGAGCTCGTTGTCCTCCACGATGAGGACAGTTGCCTGCCCGGCACGCGCGCGCGGACGCCGCCCCTCGATCGCAGATTGGCGCTCCTGGTAGCCCATGGACTTGGTCCGCTCGATTGTGGCCATCGGACGCTTCCGCCGATTCGCATGATTTGTTGGGGACCACCCTGCGCCAAAAGCCTAAGGATATGTTTAAGAATGCCGTCTCAAGACTGCGGGGAGGCACGGCACGGATGCGCAAAAACCACGATCGCGACAGGATGCCACCCATTGAATCGGCACGACAATTGGCGTTGGACGCATTGCTCTTCCTTCTCGGCGACTCGTTAAGGATTACAAAGTTTCTCAATGTGACCGGAATGGAGGGCACGGAGCTCCGGGCGCACGCCCGCGAGGACGCGACGCTTGTGGCTGTGCTGGAGTATCTGCTGGCGGACGAATCGCAGCTCCTTGTGTTCGCAGCGAACGGCGGCCTTGATCCGGCCAGTGTCGCGCCGGCTCTGGAGCGGCTGCAACGCGATGGCGACATGTGAGGAGGCTCAGAGTTGAGGACCAAGGTCTCAGTGTCTGTCTCCCTCAAGCCGCTGCCGCTCAGGATCGGCATCGATCTCGGCGGCACCAAGATCGAAGGCGTGGCGATGGACGATGCCGGCGTCGAGCGTCCGCGCCGACGCGTGCCCACGCCGCGCGATGACTACGCTGCAACCATCGAGGCTATTGCAACTCTCGTCGAGGAGTTGCGCGTCGAAGCCGAGACCGTCCCCGGTGCCAGCCCGTGCACGATCGGCGTCGCGACACCTGGCTCGGTCTCTCCCCGCACGGGCGGCATGCAGAATGCCAACTCGACATGGCTCAATGGGCGGACACTCGGACCGGATCTGGCGAAGCGCATCGGACTTCCTGTACGCCTCGCCAATGACGCCAACTGCTTCGCGCTCTCCGAGGCCCGCGATGGCGCGGCGGCCGGCGCCCGCAATGTGCTCGGCGTCATTCTCGGAACGGGCTGCGGCGCTGGTGTCGTCATCGATGGACGGTTGCTCGACGGCCCGCGCGGCATCGGTGGCGAATGGGGGCACAATCCCCTGCCCTGGGCACAGGCGGACGAGTTGCCTGGACCGCTCTGCTGGTGCGGACGGCGCGGCTGCATGGAGACGTGGGTCTCAGGCCCCGCGCTTGCGGCGGCTTATCTCCAAAGCGGAGGCGATACCACACGGGCCGAGGAGATCGTCGCGCGCGCCGCGGATGGCGAGGAGCGGGCGCAGACAGCGCTCGATCGCCACGTGGACCGTCTCGCGCGCGGCCTCGCCCATGTCGTGAACATCCTCGATCCGGACGTGATCGTGCTCGGCGGCGGGCTCTCGCGCCTCAGCCATCTCTATGAGCAGCTTCCGCCACTCATGGCGCCGCACATCTTTGCCGAGGATACGCGCGTCGATATTCGCCCGCCCCGTTGGGGCGATGCCTCGGGCGCGCGCGGTGCGGCCTGGCTTTGGGCCGACACACCAGTCTGACGGCGGAAGCGCAGGTGTTCGCGAGCTGCTCAATCTCGGGATGACTTGCAGATGCGGCTTAGCAGCTTACTGGGTGTCCAGGAAACGCGCGGGGTCGGGTTTGCGACCCGTCACGCGCTCGAGGGCCATGGCGGCGAGCATACGATCGCCCATGGTCTTTTCGGGCAGGCGGTCGATGCCGAAGCGCTCCTGCGCCCGCGCCTCCGCGGCCGAGCCATATCCGGGCCCGCCGAGCTTCATGTAGTCGAGGTCGCTGCGGCAACCCGCAAGCACAAGCACGAGGGTCAAGGCGACGCCTACACGCACGATCATGGGATAACCCCCCCCGTCGTCTCTGCCATCGCTGGATTGTGGCGAAGTCGCCACGGCGTTGGCCAAATCCCGTCTCCCCCGAGGCGGACGAGGGTTAATTTAATGGACTTGTGGCGACCCAGCAACCGATATCGGCGGTTTTCCACTTATGGCTGCAATGGAAATTTTCACACGCAGCCAGCAGCGTACGTCAGGCTTTTTCGCGCGGTTTGCCTGCGGCATCGACGGAAAGTGCTTGTGTAATAAAGGCATGCGTCGGCGTCGGCACACCATGACGCTCGCCCGCTCGCACGACGCCGCCCGAGAGCCAGTTCACTTCGAGCGGTTTTCCGGCGCGCTTGTCGTGGGCCATGGACGAGACCATGCCGTCCGGCAAGTCGTCGATGGTCTTCATGACGCTCTCGAAATCACCGGGCTTGATGGAGATCCCCTCAGCCTTCGCGACGTCGATGACTTCCTGGACGGCTGATCGAAGCAGCGCGTAGGTGCCGGCCGCTGCGCGCAGCTCCTTGGCCGCGTGCCCCGTCAGCGCCGTCACGCCCGAGAACGGCGCCAGCATCGCGAACTTGATCCACTGCGCGCGGCGGATGTCCGCCGGCATGATGGCGTCGATGCCGGCGGCCTTGCACAGCGCGTGGAAGGCTTCGAGCTTCTCGTTCTTCGAGCCATCGGCCTCGGCGAACTCGATGCGCGCGAACTTGCTCCCATGCTCGATCACGCCGGGCCGCGGAATATGCGAGGCAATACGCGCGACGCCAGTAATGACGTGTGCCGCGGGCACGACGCGCTTCACGACGTCGGCGCCCTCCACCCCATTCTGGAAAGCGATGATGATCGTGCCGGGCCCGACGACGGGCTTGAGCTGGGCCGCCGCCGCTTCGGCATCCACCATCTTGGTGGCGAACATGATGATGTCGGGCTTGCCGGCCTCCGCGGGATCGAGCACAGCTTTGGCCGGCTTGACGAGCGCCTTGCCGAGCGGGCTCTCAATCAGGAGACCATCCTTCTGCATGGCCGCGAGATGGGCGCCGCGCGCGACGAACGTGACGTCGTTCCCCGCTGCCGCGAGCCTGCCGCCGAAGTAGCCGCCGACGCCGCCCGAACCCATGACCAGAATGCGCATGACCGATCCTCTCGTTTTTCCTTGGGCGCCACTCTCGCAAAGCGGTGGCCTGTCGCACAACGGCCCGCAAGGCATCCCTGCCAAGCGGGCCGTTGTTCAGAGTGAAGTTCTCAGTGATTGTCGCGTGGCACGCCTTTGGTCTTGGCGATGCGCTGGTACTTCACCGCCGGCTTCAGCACCATGCCGTTCGAAAGCTCGTCCACGATGCCGCGCTGGATCTCCTGCCACGGCGTCTGATGGTCCGGATACTTGTAGCCACCGGCCTTCTTGAGCACCTCGCGGCGCTTCTCCAGCTCGGCCGCACTGATCTTGATATCGGCCGTGCGCTTCCTGAGATCAATGCGCACGATGTCGCCGGTCTTGAGCAGAGCGAGCCCGCCGCCGGTCGCAGCTTCCGGCGAAGCATTGAGGATCGAGGGGCTGCCTGATGTGCCCGACTGGCGTCCATCACCGATGCAAGGGAGCGACGAGATGCCCTTCTTCAGCAGATAGTCAGGCGCGCGCATGTTCACGACTTCCGCCGCACCTGGATATCCCACAGGCCCGGTGCCGCGCATGAAGAGCAAGCAGGACGCATCGATCTCCAGCTTCGGATCGTCAATGCGCTTGTGATAATCCTCAGGCCCGTCGAACACGATCGCGCGGCCTTCGAACGCTTCAGGATCTTTCGGGTTCGACAGATAGCGCTGGCGGAACTCCTCGGAGATCACCGAGGCCTTCATGATCGCGCTGTCGAACAGATTGCCCTTGAAGTTGAGGAATCCGGCGCTCCGCTTCATCGGTGCGTCATAGGCCTTGATGACATCGCGATCCCACGCGAACTTGCCTTCGCAGTTCTCGTAGAGCGTCTTGCCGTTCACCGTCACGGCCTTCTTGTTGATCTTGCCTTTAGCGATCAACTCCGCGACCACCGCCGGCACACCGCCTGCGCGATGATATTCCTCGCCGAGATACTCGCCGGCTGGCTGCAGGTTCACGAGCAGCGGGATCTCGTAGCCGAGCTTCTCCCAGTCGTCGTTGTCGAGCTCAACACCGATGTGTCGCGCAATCGCATTCAGATGGATCGGCGCATTCGTCGAGCCGCCGATCGCCGAGTTCACGACGATCGCATTCTCGAACGCATGGCGCGTCAGAACATCGGACGGCTTCAAATCCTCCCACACCATTTCGACAATGCGCTTGCCGGTCAGGTACGCCATCTGCTGGCGCTCGCGATACGGGCCTGGAATTGCCGCGCAGCCCGGCAGACTCATGCCCAGCGCCTCGGCGAGGCTGTTCATGGTCGAAGCCGTGCCCATAGTATTGCAGTGACCAGCCGATGGCGCTGACGACGCGACCAGCTCGAGGAACTCTTTGTACTCGATCTCGCCGCGCGCCATCATCTCGCGCGCCTTCCACACGATCGTGCCCGACCCCGTGCGCTCGCCCTTGAACCAGCCATTGAGCATCGGCCCGCCGGAGAGCACGATCGCCGGCAGATCGACCGTCGCGGCGGCCATGATCTGCGACGGCGTGGTCTTGTCACAGCCCGTCGTCAGCACGACGCCGTCGAGCGGATAGCCGTAGAGCACCTCGACGAGCGAGAGATAGGCGAGATTGCGATCGAGGCTCGCGGTCGGCCGCTTGCACGTCTCCTGGATGGGATGAAGCGGAAATTCGAAGGCAATGCCGCCCGCCTCGCGGATGCCCTCGCGCACGCGCTCTGCAAGCACGAGGTGATGGCGGTTGCACGGCGAGAGATCGGAGCCCGACTGCGCAATGCCGATGATCGGCTTCCCGGATTGCAGCTCATCGAGCGTGAGGCCGAAGTTCATGACGCGCTCGAGATAGAGCGCCGTCATATCGGCGTTATCGGGATTGTCGAACCACGCCTTCGAGCGCAGCTCCGAGGGTTTCACGCGGCGCCCGCCGCCGTTCGATGCCTTCTTGCCGTTTTTCATATGGGTGCCCCTGCTTCCGAGAACGTTTCCAGGGTGAACCATAGCGGAAGGCGCCGCCCTCGGACATACTCGGATCGTGCGGCGCATATCAGGCGTCAGGACAGTCGGGGCCATGAGCGGAGAAACCAGCCAAATTCACGCGACGGCCATCGCCCTCGACGGCCGGGCCGCGCTGATCCTCGGACCGCCGGGCGCGGGGAAATCCGACCTCGCGCTCCGCTGCATCCTGCAGGGCGCTTGGATCGACGGTCGGCATTGCCTGGCGACGATCGTGGCCGACGATCAGGTCATCGTCGATCGGAGCGGAGGCGGGCTGGTCGCACGCACGCATGATGCGATCGCCGGCCGGATCGAAGTCCGTGGGCTCGGGATCGTGGAAGTTCCGAGCGTGCCGGCGGCGGAGATCGGGCTGGCCGTGGAGCTCGTGCCACCGACGGCCATCGAGCGTCTGCCCGAACCGGAAACGACGTGGCCCCTGCTCGGCGTGGATGTGCCGTTGCTGCGCGTCGCGCCGTTCGAGGCCTCGGCGCATTTGAAAGTGCTGTTGGCCCTCGCGCGCGGGCTGCCTGCAATGTAGCTTCGCGCCTGCGGCGCGACGGGGCGGCGTGATAGTTG
>JAEZAW010000384.1 GCA_023430315.1 Pseudomonadota bacterium
TGTCAGGCCTCTGCGGCGGCGCGTGCCGGGTTCCAGGGTGCGGCACCGATCCGCGACCGCGCGGCGTGGTATTCTTGGGCGAGGCGGTCGACCAGCTCGGCGGCTGGCACGATGCCTTTCATGGCGCCAATGCCCTGGCCCGAACCCCAGATATCCTTCCACACCTTGCGGCGTTCCGCACCCGAAGCGAAATCCATCTTTGAGGGATCGCCGCTCGGCAGGTTTTCGGGATCGAGGCCGGCCCGCGAAATCGACGGCTTCAGGTAGTTGCCGTGAACGCCTGTGAAGAGGTTCGTGTAGACGATGTCGTCGGCGCCGCTCTCGACGATCATCTGCTTGTAGGGCTCGATAGCGTTCGCTTCCTTGGTCGCGATGAAGGCCGAGCCGATATAGGCGAGATCGGCGCCGGCGGCTTCCGCGGCGAGAATGCCGTCACCGCTGGCGATGGCGCCAGAGAGCGCGATCGGCCCGTCGAACCATTCTCTGACCTCGTGAACGAGCGCGAAGGGATTGATCTTGCCGGCGTGACCGCCTGCGCCGGCGGCGACGAGGATCAGACCGTCCGCGCCTTTCTCGATGGCCTTCTTGGCGAAGCGGTTGTTGATCACATCGTGGAGCACGATACCGCCATAGGAATGTACGGCCTCGTTCACTTCCTCGCGCGCGCCGAGCGACGTGATCACGATCGGCACCTTGTGCTTCACGCACAGCGCAACATCGTGCTGCAGGCGCTCGTTCGTGCGGTGAACGATCTGGTTGACCGCGAAGGGCGCCGAGAGGCGGTCCGGATGCTTGGCATCCCACTCGCCGAGCTCGTTCGTGATCCGCTTCAGCCATTCGTCGAGAACCTCGGCGGGCCGTGCATTGAGCGCCGGGAAGGAGCCGACGATGCCGGCCTTGCACTGGGCGATCACGAGATCCGGGTTCGAGACGATGAACAACGGCGAGCCGATGGCCGGAATGCGCAGGCGCTTCTTCAGAAAGTCGGGGAGAGACATGCGGTCGGACCATCCTGGAGGCGGAGACAGGTGCTCCGCGTGCGAACGACGGCGCACCCTAGCAGGGCCGCCGTACCGTCGTCATCGGGAAGTAGCGAGGGGTCGCAGAACGGTTGTCAGCGTATCCGTTGCCCCAGGTGCCAACCGGCGCACATCGTCACCGGCCCAGGCCGTCTCCAGGCAGACCATGCGCCGATACGCGCCATCGGCCATGTCGCCAAGGCGCGCTGATTTCTCGATCCACGGGTTCCATACAACCAGAGAGCGGCTGGTTCCCGCGCCGTCCACATGGACGCTCCGAGCGCCGTCGTGCAGCGTGGCAGAGCCGGCGCTGTAAATGCGATCTACTTCGCGATCGAAAACCACTTTCCCATGCTGGGTTTTCCGCTGCCAGCCATCGAGTGTGTCGATGTAGGCGGCTCCGTCCAAATCGGCGACGCGGACTTGGCCGATATCGTCGACGGCCAGATACGTGTGCAGGGCTGCCGATAGCTGGGTGGCGCTCCCCACATTGTGCGTTCGCAGGGAAACCTTGAGTTCAGCGCCAATGCTGACGTCGAGGCGTGCTTCGAGATCACCGTGCCTCAGCCGTAGGGCCGCGCTCTGTGCAGTGTGTTCTATGACATCCCATGAGCTTTGCCGCGCGATGCCGTGTGCGGGCTGGCTTGCATCCGTCGGATGCGCACCGAACCACGGCCAGCAGACAGGAATGCCGCCGCGGAGTGCCTTGCCTGGCAAGCGCGTCGCCGAGCACCAGAGCATGTCGCGACCGCTATGCCGCCATGCCACGACGTGCGCACCGAGCGGCGCGACAAGTGCTTCATCGGCGTCGTGAGACAGCCGCAGCACGGGCCCAACGAGGTGATGTTCGACGATCCGCATGCGAAACGAAGGATCGCTCAGCCGAAGCGTGCCTTCGAGACCTCGATGGCATCCTCGACGGTGCGAAGCCCCGTGGTCGGTGCTGAAACGAGAACGGCCATGTTGCCGGGCTTGTGCTGATTGCGCAGCATGCGCGTGTGGGCCTTGGGGATCTGGTCCCAGGTGAAGACTTCGGACATGCAGGGATCGATGCGCCGCTCGACCACGAGCTTGTTGGCCTGCGCGGCCTGCAGGAGGTTGGCGAAGTGCGAGCCCTGCACGCGCTTCTGATGCATCCAGAGATAGCGCGCGTCCATGGTCAGATTATAGCCCGTTGTTCCGGCGCAGATGACGACCATGCCGCCGCGCTTCACAACCAGCACCGAGACCGGGAAGGTCGACTCGCCCGGATGCTCGAAGACGAAGTCGACGTTGTTGCCCTTGCCGGTGATTTCCCAGATGGCGGCGCCGAACTTGCGTGCCTCCTTCATCCACGTCGCGTACTCGGGCGTGTTGACCTTGGGCATCTGGCCCCAGCAATTGAACTTCTTGCGGTTGATGACGCCGCGCGCGCCGAGCTGCATGACGAAGTCGCGCTTGTCGTCCTCGGAGACGACGCCAATCGCGTTCGCGCCTGCGGTGGCACAGAGCTGAATAGCGAACGAGCCGAGGCCACCCGAGGCGCCCCAGACGAGCACGTTATGGCCGGGCCTCAGGATGTGTGGGCGGTGGCCGAAGAGCATGCGATAGGCCGTCGCGAGCGTGAGTGTGTAGCAGGCGCTCTCCTCCCACGTCAGGTGCTTTGGCCGCTCCATGAGCTGGCGATCCTGCACGCGGGCGAACTGCGCGAACGAGCCGTCGTTCGTCTCGTAACCCCAGATGCGCTGGGAGGGCGAGAACATCGGATCGCCGCCGTTGCACTCCTCGTCGTCGCCGTCGTCCTGATTGCAATGGACGACGACCTCGTCACCGATCTTCCAGCGCTTCACCTTCGAGCCGACGGCATAGACGATGCCCGCGGCATCGGATCCAGCGATGTGATAGGGCTGCTTGTGGCCATCGAACGGTGAGATCGGTGTGCCGAGTGCCGCCCACACGCCGTTGTAGTTCACGCCCGCGGCCATCACGAGCACCAGCACGTCGTGGCTGTCGAGCGGCCACGTCGGCACGACCTCGACCTGCATGGCCTGCTCGGGCTCGCCATGACGCTCCTTGCGAATGGCCCAGGCATACATGTTTTTGGGTACATGCCCTAAGGGCGGGATCTCCCCGACTTCGTAGAGATCTTTCAGCGGCGCTTCGTTGGGAACGGGCTGTAAAGCCTGAGCTGAACTCGCCATGGGACACCTGCCTTGCCAATGCCTTGGTTGCGGGTGCGAACAGTGTGACAGAGTAAATACTGCGCTGCAATATCGGACTACGGCAGTGCACTCTCGTTCCTTCGTCGATAGTGCGGCGGCTGCGGCTGACTGGTTTTGCGAGGCCGCCCAATGCCTTGCCGTGGGGCATTCAAAAAAAGGGAGGGTCCGGGAGGGTGTCCCTCCCGGTTGGGGCCAGGGGCGAAAGCCCCGTCGCGCCAAAGGCGCGAGCTCACACACGCTGCGAAGCTTTCAGAGCCTGGTCGAGATCCTCGATGATGTCGCGCGCATCTTCGAGACCGATCGAGAGGCGGACAAGCTCCTCACCGACGCCCGCACGCTTGAGCTCTTCCGCGCTCATCTGCTGATGCGTGGTGCTGGCGGGATGGATGATGAGCGACTTGGCATCGCCGATATTGGCGAGGTGCGAGAGCAGGCGCACGCGCTCGATGAGCACCTTACCTGCACGACGCGCGCCGCCTTCGCTCGAACCGTCCGGTGCCTTGATGCCGAAGCTCATGATGGCACCGGCGCCGCGCGGGCTCTGCTTCTTTGCAAGAGCATAGTCGGGATGACTCTCGAGACCTGGATACTTCACCCAGGCGACGGCGGGATGCTTCTCGAGGAAAGACGACACCGTGCGCGCATTCTCGACATGGCGCGCCATGCGTACGGGCAGCGTCTCGATACCCTGCAGCAGATAGAACGCATTCGCCGGGCTCATGCAGGCACCGAAGTCGCGCAGGCCCTCGGCGCGAGCGCGCGTGATGAAGGCGGCCGGACCGAATTCCTCCGCGAATGAGAGGCCGTGATAGCCGGCATAGGGCTCAGTAAGCGTCGGGAATTTCCCTGACTTGACCCAATCGAAGCGGCCACTGTCGACGAGCAGGCCGCCGATGGCGACACCATGTCCGCCGAGGAATTTCGTCGCGGAGTGCATGACGATATCGGCGCCATGGTCGAAGGGCCGGCAGAGGAACGGCGTCGAGAATGTCGCGTCGATCATGAGTGGGAGGCCGTGATCGTGCGCGACCTCGGCGACGGCTGCGATGTCGAGCACTTCGAGGCCGGGATTGCCGAGCGTCTCGGCAAAGACGAGCCGTGTCTCGGGGCGGATGGCTGCCGCGAAGGCCGCGGGATTGCGCGGATCGACCTGCGTCGTCGTGATGCCGAAGCGCGGCAGCGTGTGCACGAACATGTTGTGCGAGCCGCCGTAGACGCGGTTCGAGGCAACGATGTGTCCGCCCTGGCCCATGAGCGTCGCGATACCGAGATGGAGCGCGGCCTGCCCGCTCGCCGTCGCCACCGCACCGACGCCGCCTTCGAGGGCGGAGATGCGCTCCTCGAGCACCGCGACGGTCGGATTGGAAATGCGAGAGTAGATGTGGCCCGCGCGCTCGAGATTGAACAGCTCCGCTGCGTGATCGGCGTCGTGAAAGACGTACGACGTCGTCTGGTAGATCGGCACGGCGCGGGCGCCGGTCGTCGGGTCCGGCTGCTGTCCGGCGTGGAGCGAGAGCGTGTCGAAGCGTGGGTACTGATCGTCGGCCATGAGGTGCCTCCAAGACTTGCCCTATTCAGTATCGAAGGGGGTTCGCGGCGACAACCCGGACGTTGCGGCGCCCCGTTTTTCCCGCCTGGGCCGCCTCTGGGGATTGCGGGGACGGCGCGGGGGCTCCAGGCCTTGCAGGCGCTCGAATCACCTAACGCTAGGCCTCAACGCGTGGGGTCGTGCGCGGCGTCCGGTGGGGTGCGCAGCGTCGTGGAGGCAAGTCATGGTGCGGATTTGGGGTCGGGGTCGTGAGGTCGTGTCGCGTCGCGTCGTTGGAGTAAGCAGCTGTCTTGTGGCCGCGCTTTCGCTCGGTGGATGCGGCGGTGCGGACCTGATGAAATTGCCGGGACTTGGGCCATCGACGCCTACACTCAACGTTACGCCCAAGGCTGAGCCACCGCCGCGCGAGGTCTCGCCAAGCGAAGCAAAGGCCGCCCGCGCCCGTCTCGGCGAGGCCGCGACGCTTGCCGCAGCGCGCAGCAATCCCGGGGATGTCGATTCCGTCATGGCGGCAGCCCGCATTATGCGCCAGCAAGGCGACAAGGCCGGTGCACTCGCTCTGCTCGATACCTCGGCACCCGCAGCACCGAATGATGCCCGTCTGCTGCGCGATCGCGGCCTGCTGGCACTGGAGCTCGGGGCACTCGCCCGCGCACGCGATCATCTGAAGAAGGCTGTCGCGAACGGTAGCCGCGACTGGCAGACACATTCCGCACTCGGGACCGCGCTCGCCGCCGCTGGCGATCAGAAGGGCGCCCAGCGCGCGTTTGCCGAAGCGCTGATGCAGGCGCCGGATAATCCGGTCGTGCTCAACAATCTCGCGCTCTCCATGGCACTCGAAGGTCGTCGAGGCGAGGCGGAGCAGATGCTGCGCCAGGCAGCGGCGGGTCAGAAGAAGGGCGGCGACGTCCGCGTCGCGCAGAACCTGGCGCTCGTCAGCAAGATCAGCGACCGCAACAGCAAGGCGGCGAGCAAGCCGGCTGATCCCACCGCGCCCAAGCAAGGCGCCGTGCCATCAGCGCCTGCCAAAGATGCGAAGAAGGCGGCCGCTACGGATGCGACCGTCAAAACCGCACGCGCGGATTAAATCAGGGCGACGCCTGTAGCGTGCTCACCGTGCGACCGCGGAGGTCGTACACCGTGGCAAAGGGCACGCCGTCGCGCACGACCTCGGCTGCAACAGGCGCATTGACCTCGCGGCAATAGAACTCGCGCAGTACAAGCGCGAAGTCGGCGCCACGCGGATTGCTGGTCGTCAGGAACCTTGGGCCAAGCTCGACTTGCGCGACGCGCTGCGGCCCGCATACGGCGACGATCCAGTAGCTGCGACCCGCTGGTGGTATGGCCTGTTGGGTCTCGATGTTCTCCTCGAGCC
>JAEZAW010000098.1 GCA_023430315.1 Pseudomonadota bacterium
ACATCAATCCGGAGAAGGAATTCCCCTCAATGTTCGAGCCCGTGCACGGCTCGGCGCCGGACATCGCGGGCCAGGGCATTTCGAACCCGATCGGTCAGATCTGGTCGGGTGCCATGATGCTCGAGCATCTCGGCCACAAGGACGCCGCCGACGCCATCGTTACGGCCATCGAGAAGCTGCTCAAGGATACGGACGTTCGCACGCGCGACATGGGCGGCAAGGCCATGTGCACCGAGCTCGGCAACGCCATTGTCGAGCTGATCAAGTAGTGTAGCGCCCGCCTCCCCGCGGGCGTGTCCCGCGGGGCACGCCCGCCGCGATCCACCGCTGATTTACCACCCCCGATTGCCGCGCTTGCCAATCCCGGAAACAATGGCGCTCATGTGGCGTTAGGCACCTGAGCCCGCTTTCCGGGAGGTCGTCATGGCGGTCCGTCGTTCCACACGTCATTTTGCATGGCTGGCGACAGTTCTCGCCGCGCCCACTCTCTTCGTCTCGCTGGCGACCTTCGCGACGCCGGCCGGCGCCCAGGTCTTCGGTACCGATCCGCGCAACCGGAATTGCCAGACGATCCTCACCTGCAACTACACGCGCGGCGGCTACTTCCGTGGTTGCCTTTCGTCCTACACGTGCCGGGTTTGCCGCGCAGAGCCGGTCCGCTGCACAGCCTCGGATCTCGCCACGGGCCGTACGCGCTGCACGGAACTCGTCTGCACCTGGGGCGGCTGAGTTTGGCCCGCTGAAGCCCTAAAAGCGTCCATCTCGCACGCGAGGAAGCCCGCCGGTCTTCGGAGGGCACTTCATGAAGCGCGCGCTACTCGTCCTGGCGATCCTCGTCGGCGCGATCTACTTCTGGAATGCCTCGTGGCTCGCACAGGGGCCAGCAACCGCTGCGCTGCGCTTCATCGCGCATCGCGGCGTGCATCAGACCTTCCACCGCGAAGGTCTGACGGGCGAGACTTGCACCGCCTCGCGCATCCACACGCCGACGCATGATTTCATCGAGAACACGCTGCCGGCCATGCGCGCCGCATTTGACGCAGGCGCCGACATCGTCGAGCTCGACGTGCACCCGCCGACCGACGGCAAACTCGCCGTCTTCCACGACTGGACGCTCGACTGCCGCACTGAAGGCAAGGGTCGCACGCGCGATCACGACATGGCCTATCTCAAGACGCTTGACGTCGGCTACGGCTACACGGCCGACGACGGCAAGAGCTATCCGCTCCGCGGCAAGGGTATCGGCCTGATGCCGACGCTCGACGAAGTGCTCGCGGCATTCCCGGACAAGAAGTTCATCGTCAACTTCAAGTCCAACGAGGCGCGCGAGGGCGACATGCTCGCGGCCCTGCTGAAGGAGAACCCGGCATGGCGCAAGGCTGTCTGGGGTGCCTACGGCGGCGATCCGCCGACGCTCACGGCCAAAGCTCATCTGCCGGAGCTGAACATCTGGACGCGCACCGGCCTCAAGAGCTGCCTGATGCAGTACATCGCGCTCGGCTGGACGGACTATGTGCCGACCGCCTGTCGCAATACGCAGGTCATGATGCCGATCAATATCGCGCCGTGGCTCTGGGGCTGGCCGAACCGCTACCAGCAACGCATGGCCGGCGCCGGGAGCGACATCATCCTGCTCGGCGCCTACGGAGCCGGCGATCCCGGAACGTCGGGCATCGACGATGCGAAAGCACTGGCTGCGGTGCCGGCCGGCTTCGGCGGTCGCGTCTGGACGAACCGCATTGAAAGCATCGGCCCGATGGCACGCGGTGGCGGTCACATGAAGCCGGTGGCCACGAAGTAAGTAATCAAAAAGCGGGGGCTCCGGGGGTGTCCCCCGGGCGGGTTGCAGGGCGGCAGCCCTGTTCGCGCCTTCGGCGCGAGCGAGCCTAGTCTCGCGCTCTACCGGGAGGGACATCCTCCCGGACCCGCCCGCCTTTATTGACTTGCTCAAAACAAAAAAAGCGCAGCAGCCGAAGCTGCCGCGCCTTTCAGATCTCAACAGTGCTGCGCAGCTTACGCAGCCTGGATGTTCGCGACGGCGGTCTTGCCGGAGCGGCGATCCTTCTCGGTGTCGAACTGGACCTTCTGGCCCTCGGAGAGGGTGCGAAGACCAGCGCGCTCGAGAGCGGAGATGTGCACGAACACGTCGGCGCCACCGTTGGTCGGCGCGATGAACCCGTAGCCCTTCTGCTCGTTGAAGAACTTCACTGTACCTTCTTGCATGGCGATTTTCCTTTTAGCAGAGCCATGACCTATAAAAATGCCGAACGCGCGCGTTGGCGCACGTGGGCACACTCGTCGAATTTTGGGAGGGTTCTGTGATCGCGCGCTCGATCACATCGTAGCGTCACGGCCCGGTCGTCCGGCCAAAGTCGATAACGCTACGTAGGCGCATCGCGTGGCGATTGCAAGGCATCGCGCGATAAAAACAAAAGGTGCGGAGCCGAAGCTGCCGCGCCTTTCTGTTTCTTAGTACGGCCTACCGGCCGGCGCGCAGTCGCGCGCTCAGGAAGTGCGCCGCTATCGATGTGGCCGCCGCGGGCATACCGCCACTGAGAGGTTGCGAAGCACCTCTTCCCAGCAGCCCGCGGCAAGAAAATTACCGAGAATAAAACTCAACCACGAGATTCGGCTCCATGTGCACCGGATAGGGCACATCGGCGAGCGACGGCACGCGGGCGAGGCTGGCCGTGTACTTCGTGTGGTCGGCGTTGATGTAATCCGGCACGTCGCGCTCGGCGCTCTTCACGCCTTCGAGGACGAGCGGGAGCTGGCGCGACTTCTCGCGGACCTCGATGGTGTCGCCGATCTTCACGCGGTAGCTCGGGATGGTCACGCGGCGACCGTTCACCGTCACGTGGCCGTGGCTCACGAACTGGCGGGCGGCAAACACGGTCGGCACGAACTTGGCACGGTAGACGACGGCGTCGAGGCGGCGCTCGAGGAGGCCGATCAGGTGCTCGGAGGTCGAGCCCTTGAGGCGGGTGGCTTCCACGTAGAGGCGGTGGAACTGCCGCTCGGTGATCGAGCCGTAGTAGCCCTTGAGCTTCTGCTTGGCCTTGAGCTGCTGGCCGAAGTCGGAGAGCTTGCCCGCGCGGCGCTCGCCGTGCTGGCCGGGGCGCGAATTGCGCTTGTTGAGGGGGCTCTTGGACCGGCCCCAGACGTTCTCCTGGAGGCGGCGGTCGATCTTGTGCTTGGCGCGAATGCGCTTAGTCATTGGTTCTGTTCCGTCTTTTGCTATCCACGGGGTATTGGGCTTTCTCCTCTGCGGGCTAACCCGCCGACAGATGCGCGTCTGGCGCACATCACGAAAGCAGCGCGCGGGCCCGTGAGGACCCGCGACGTGGGCGCTGTGTACAGGAGGGAGGGGGGGAGGTCAAGGAGGTCGGCTATTTGAATGCGGAGTGCTCGACGAGCGTTTCATCGTAAGGCAAG
>JAEZAW010000108.1 GCA_023430315.1 Pseudomonadota bacterium
GGCAAGCTCGGCCAGTGCCGCGCATCCGCGTCCGATCTCACAGCCGTGACGATCGAGAAGCCGCGCGCCGAGAGCCTGCGCCATGCCGGCCCCGCCATCGTTCACGCCGCTGTCGCCACAACCGACGACGATCCGCTCGGCGCCACGGTCGAGCGCCGCGCGCACGAGTTCGCCAACGCCGAAGCTCGTGGTCAGCGCTGGGTTACGCTGACCTTCGGGAACCAGGCCGAGTCCAGCGGCCGCCGCGATCTCGATGACAGCCGTGCGCACGGGCTCGCGGCCGAGGAAGCCGATATGTGCCAAAACGAGTGCGCCTGTCGGGCCGGTCACCGTCACGCTTTCGAGGCTCCCGTGCGTCGCCTGAACGAGCGCGGCCGTGAAGCCCTCGCCGCCGTCGACGATCGGCGTCTTCAGGATGCGGGCCGTCGGCCATGCGCGACGCACGCCCGCGGCCATGGCTTCGGCCGTCTCGCGTGCGGAGAGGCATTCTTTCAACCCGCTCGGGGCAATGAGGACGGTGAGGGACATGGCGTTCGGTTCCGCTCTGATGGCGTTGCACCATCAGGAAACGCCGGGCCGTTGGGCCTATTCCCGTCTCTGCAGAAATTTCGCGTGCTCAGCGCCAGCCCTGGCGCATGAGGTTCTGCTCCTCATCCGGTGAGAGTGTCTGGCTCGCGCCGAGGAGGGCAAGCAGGCCATCGAGTGCGTCCTTCTCATCGCTGCCCGAGGGGACGTAGCCGGGTGTGCTCGGTGGCGACGAGGCCGCGATCCGGGCCGTGCCTTCGACAGTCCAGTCACCATTCGCAGGATCGCGGCAGGCGACGCCGGCGAGCTGGGGCTGCATGGCCTGATCGAGCGCTTCAATCTCGCGGCAGATGCGCGCCTTGCGATCGCGGAAGGTCGCGACGACCATCAGGCGGTCCGCGCCTTCGGTGGCGCGACGGGCGAGGGTAACTGGCGTTCCGCTCGGCTTCGTCTCGAGCACTTCGGCGAGCGGGCTCGCCTTCGGGACCGGACCGAGCGCAATGGCGTGCTCAGTGGCAAGCTGTTGGAGGAACAGCGTCGCCGCCACGCCGAGCACGAGCAGCACACTGGCAGCCAGCGGCAGTACGGTGCGCCATGGCGAAGGTCGCGGCTTTCTGGCCTGGGCGAGGTCGACGACATTCGCGCTGCGCGCTTCCGCCCCCAGAATCGTGCGTACGAGCTGTTCCGGCACGGGCTCCGTCATGACATCAGTGAAAGCTGCACGCGAGAGCTCGGCCGTGCGCCGGAACTCGGCGACGATCGCCCGCGCCTCGGCGTCATGTTCGAGTGCGGCAGCAACCTGTGCGGCCTCGGCTTCTGGAAGCGCACCGTCGGCATAAGCCATGAGCATTTCGTCGGTGAGACGGGTCATTGCTGCAATCCTTCTGCGTGGCCCGGCCCGGCTGATGGCGCATCGAGCGCGCGCGCGAGCTTTTTGCGTGCTCGCGAAAGGCGGCTCATGATCGTGCCGATCGGCACGCCGAGCATGTCGGCGGCATCCTGATAGGAGAGGCCCTCGATCGTGATGAGCGCCAGGACTTCGCGCTGCTCGTCGGGGAGTTGCGCGATCTCGGCGCGCACGATGGCGAGGTCCGCTCGCGCCACCGTCTGCTCGTGAATGCGCGCATCGCTCGGGAGGCTCTCGGCGAGGTCGGGCGTCAGATCGGCGTGCTGGCGCCGCTGCTGGCGCCGGATGTGATCGATGAAGGTCGTGCGCACGATCTGGAACATCCAACTGTCGAGGCGCGTGCCGGGTGTGAACTGGTCGAGGCGGGTCAGCGCCTTCTCGCAGGCTGCTTGCAGCACGTCGTCGGCTAGATCGCGCGAGCCCGCGAGCGCCAGGGCGAATCGCCGCAGGCGCGGCAGCAGGGCCACGATCTCATGACGAATGTCGGTGTCCGTGGCGTTCATCCGATCCCGCGGTCGCTGCCTCGGGAATAGAACGCTGGTTGCGGCGTTACATTCCCGACAAAATTCGAGTTTCAGTCTCGTGGCGGCGCCTCGGGCAACCGTCAAGGTAAACCTCGGCCACGATGAAGGAGAAAAGCGTGCGCGATCTCACTTGGTTCAAGATGCTGCTACTGGCCATGATCCTTTCGTTCGGCGTGCCCGTGCTAGCACCGAGCCTGCTGCCAAGCGGGATCGCCCAGGCCGATGACGACGATGATGACGATGACGGCGACGACGATAGTGACGATGACGACGACGATGATGACGACGACGATTTCTCGGTCCGCCGACCAGAATTTGTGATCGCAGGGCTGGACGATGCTGCGCGGGCGCGCTTACAGGCGCGCGGCTTTCGCGTCGCACGGGAGGCGTCGTCAGGTCTGATGCGCGGACAGATCTCGCGCGTGGAGGGCCCGCCCGGTCGCTCTGCCGCCTCGGCGCTACAACTGCTGCGCTCACTCGCGCCGGGTGCGCTCGCGGCTCGCAACGATCTCTTTCGCCGCTACGCGCTCTCGCGCTACCGCCCCATGGGTGAGCCCTGTCGCGAGCGCTGCGAGACCTTCGAGATCACCGCCTGGCAACCCTCGATGATGTCTTGCGCGATCGCGCCGCGCATCGGCGTGATCGATACGCGTGTCGATACGAGCCATCCGAGTCTTGCCGGCGCACAACTGACGACGATGACCGTCCGCCGGCAGGATCGCCGCCCGTCTGATGCAGAGCACGGCACGGGTGTCGTGAGCCTGCTCGTCGGCCAACCCGGTACGGCCATCGTCGGCGTACTTCCCCGTGCGAGTGTGCTCGCCGTGGATGCCTTCCACCGCGAAGGCAATGGCGACTCTGCCGACGTCTTCGATCTTGTCGCCGGCCTCGACTGGCTCGTGGACAATGGTGCGCGCGTCATCAATCTGAGCTTCAGCGGGCCGGGCAATACAGTCATGGCCGAGGCCATTGCGCGCGTGACCGCTCAGGGCGTGAGCGTCGTCGCCGCGGCCGGCCGACCGGATGGCGGCGCCTCGGGCTATCCGGCGCGCTATGATGGCGTACTCGCTGTTTCGGCGGTGGATGTGCGCTTGCGGCCGTCGCGCCTCTCGAGCCGAGGCACGCACATTGCTTTTGCGGCGCCCGGTGTAGGTATTGTCGTTGCTGGGCCGCGCAAGAGCCACAGGCAGGTCGACGGCACGTCCTTCGCCGCGCCGTTCGTCACTGCAGCAGTTGCGATGAGCCTTGGTGGGAATGGCAGTGCTGCCGATGCCTCCGATCGCTTGCGCGCACAAGTGAAGGATCTCGGCGCGCCGGGTCGCGATCCTGTTTTCGGCTGGGGCTTGGTGCAGTTCCAGACGCCGCAAGGATGCTGATGCGCTCGAACCGTGGAAAAGTGAAAGCCCCGTCACGCTATGCGTGAAGCGGGGCCCTTCATCACTTCCGATTCTTGCCCAGCGACGCCGGGCTGATGTACGAGCCTATACGCTCGTTCGATATCGTCAGATTTTGTGTTTGAGTCCGGTTTGGTCTGATCAGTTTGCGCTGCCAAACCGTGCCTTCGCCCTTCGGCTCCGGCCTGTGTCCGTCTGCGGTGGTTCCATTCGACCTCCACACGCTATTGGTACACTGCGACGATCTTCGTTGTTCGCGAGCATTCCGAAGGGAGACCCGGCACATCTGCCGATAGGCTCGCAGCTCCGCAACAACTGTCGTCACTTTTATATCTTGGAGCCTCCGCCGGACCTGTCAAGGGGCGAGCATCGCGACGCAGCAATCGTGAGCTTCTCCGATTGTCACGAGGCCATTTTGCTTTCGTTCACGTGCGGCCTGTTAGCCATATCCAGTCGTCGCACTATTCCGGAGCCGACAGTCCGGGTTGTGCGTTCACACGGGGCCGGATGAATTAGGAGGAGAAAACTATGGGAATCGTTCTCAAGGCTTTGGCGGTTGCGGGCCTGCTCGCATCGGCCACAACCTTGGCTGTTGCGGCACCAGCAAACATGAGCCCGATATCGGGTGGTTTGCAGACCGACATCATTCGGGTTCATGGCGACCATCCCGATTGCAGACGCGACAGGTTCGGCTGGCACCGCCATAATCGCTGGGGTGAGCGGCGTCAGTGCCGCGAATGGCGTGGCAGGGGCAGGCGGCCCGAGGCGTGCGTGCGCGTCGGCCCGCTCTGGTACTGCGACTACTGAGAACGTCGTCGAGCTTGTCTCGATGGTCCCCGGTCTCGCGCGAGGCCGGGGATTTTTTTTTGCGCGTGCACGGAAACAACGCGATTTTCTCGGGCGAGCGGAACCTTCTTATTTCTGTTCGATTAAGTGGATATGTCGCAAACGTGTCTGCCAGAGATCGTGCGCGTGACGGTGCATCGAGAGCCGTCCGGTATCTTCGTGGCCCAGAGCCCCGATCTGCCGGGGCCTATTGCTGTCGAACTGGATGAAAGAAGGCTCGCGCAAGCCGTTCCGCAGCGCATTCAAGCGTGGTTTCAGGCCGAAGGGTGCGCCGTTCGCGTGCTGAGGGGAGAAGGCCGCATCGCGGCGCTCTCGGCTTGGAATGTGGTCCGCCTGGAAGCTGATGGCGGCGACCCCGTGCCGAGGCCAAACCCACCGCCACCGCTGCCGCCATCAATCGATCCCTCTCGCCCGGAAGGTCACCCTCCGCCGCCACCCCCCATTCCCGTTCCCGACCTGCCGCCACCGGGCAAACCCCCGCCGCGCGATCCCGATCCGACACGGTAAGCAGCACCAAGCTCATGGCAAGGTGTTGAGGCATCGCTGTATTTCGTGTTTTAGGAAATTGGCTGGGGGACTAGGATTCGAACCTAGACAGGCAGAGTCAGAGTCTGCAGTCCTACCATTAGACGATCCCCCAACAGGCGCGAAGCAGAGCCCGGCGCTTGGGAGGCCCCTCATATCAAGCGTCGCCCCCGGAAGCAACCCCGGCCAGAACCCCGTCAGGAGCCCATTGGGCGTTCCGCTCGGCGCCGGAGCGTCAGCGTGACCCAGCCATTCAACCGGTCGGTCCGCTCGCGCGCGAAGCCGGCCGCCGCGTAGGCCGCCAGCACGGCTGCCGCCTGCGACTGAAGAATGCCCGAAAGCACGACGACGCCCCGCGGTGGGATCACGCCCGCCAAGCGCTGCGCGAGAGCGATCAGCGGTTCGGCGAGGATGTTGGCGATCACGAGGTCGTAGGGTGCCCGACGCCGCAGCGCCGGATGGTCGAGGCCGAGAGCCGCGACAAGTGCGATCCGGCCGGCGAGCGCGTTCTTGCGCACGTTCTCGCCTGCCACGCGGACGGCCTCCGGATCGAAGTCGCTCGCGATGATCGCGGCCTTTGGCAGCACGCGCGCGGCCGCAATGGCCAATACGCCCGAGCCGCACCCGAGATCCAGGACACGCGTGAAGGCGCGCCCCCGTGTCAGCCGGTCGATGGCAATGAGACAGCCCAGTGTGGTCGCGTGATGGGCTGTCCCGAAAGCCTCGCCGGCATCGATCTCGATGGCATCGCGCTTGTGCCGCCCAATCGCGCGGTCATGACTGCCGTGGACGAGAAAGCGCCCGGCTACGACCGGCGGCAGGCCCGCCTGGCTGACCGCAACCCAGTTCTCGTCAGGGACGGCTTCAATCGTGATGCTCGCGCTGCGAACAGGCGGCCCGCCATCGATGAGGTCCGCGATCTCCGCAATGCCGATCGCGTCCTCGTAGTACGCATCGACGACCCACCCATCGCCAAGCGCCTCAAACAAACTCACGGCCAGCGGCGGTCGGATGACCGACTCCTCGATGAGGCCCGCGATGGAGCGCGCGGCGCTGGTGTCGTCCATCGTGATGCGGACGCGATGCATGGGACTGCCTATGTGCGTGGTTCCGGTGCGCGGTGTAGCCGGGGCGCGATCGTTGTGCACGCAGAAACGACGTCGCGCCTGCAGCGCGAACAGGGCTGCCGCCCTATGACCCGCCCGGGGGACACCCCCGGAGCCCCCGTCTTTTATGGACTTGGGCACGCGCGGGGTGAGCTGAGCACCCGTCTCACTTCCGCTTTGGCTTTTTCGCCGTGTTCAGGGCGATTGCAGCGCGGATGAGTGCCTTGAAGGCGGCTTCGTTGATCTTGCCGCCCTCATGAATGTCGATTGCCCGCCGCGCATTGCCTTCGAAACTGGCATTGAAGAGACCGGAAGGATCATCCAGTGAAGCACCCTTGGCGAAGGTCAGCTTCACGGCGGTCTTGTACGTCTCGCCAGTGCAGATGATGCCGTCGTGTTCCCACACCGGAACGCCGCGCCACTTCCACGTCTCGATCACATCCGGATCGGCCTGCTTGATGAGCTTGCGCACGTGCGCGAGTGCTTTCCCGCGCCAGTCGGAAAGTTCCTTGATGCGACCGTCGATGAGGTCTGAGGGGGAGGGCTCGCCGTCCGCTTTCGTCGAGCCGATCTTGCTGGCTTTCATTCGGATAAGCCTCACCTTCATGGTGGTACCGTAGATCGGTAGCCCAAACCCAGGCTACCGATCGTAAGCGTCAATCATCACGGATGTAGTAGGCGCGCTCCGCCCCGTCATAGCGGCCGGACTTCATGCAGCATCGCTTGAAACAACCTCCGTGAGCCACAGGGGCAGAGATCATTTCGTCCGAGCTTCTCTACGAGTTCGACGTCGCCCTCGCACCATGCGATCACCGCGCTTTACGCGCGTTTCGGAGGGGAAGCCTTTCCTGCGCTTCGAGGAGCGCTCAAAAGGACGATTGGTTCAAAGGATCGATACGGCGTGACATGATCGCCTCCACTATTTATTTAAGGAGGAGAGCTGACTAGCATCGTCACCCGCCAATCGCAACCAGCCGTGCATTACATCTTCAGGCCCGGCAGTTTGCTTGCCTGCTTCACCCAGGCGGTGAATTGTGCCTCGTCGAGCTTTTCGTCCTCAAGGATGTGCAGGTAGCGCACGTCTTTCTGCGTCGACGTCACGGGCGGGACGGGCTTCAGCGACGCTCCGCGGAAGAACGCGATCTTGATGTACTTCGCGAAGCAGTGGAAGCTGAGAAACCACTGACTGTCGCCCATGCCGTAGAAGGGCGAGTTCCACTTGACGGCTTTCTGCACGCCGGGAACGGCGCGCACGATGAGCGCATCGAGGCGGCGCCCGACATCGCTTTTCCATTCGGGCATGGCCGCGATGTAGGCCTGTATCGGGGCATCGCCGTAGCCCTTGGCAATCTGCGGGTTGCCACCTGAAAGCAGCTTCGGCTCAGCAGTTTTTGCCGGCTTAGTGGACTTCGCTGCGGCAGGCTTCTTCGCTACCTTTGCCGACTTCTTGGGCGCTTTGTCGGCCATCATTTCACTCCTCAAAACACCGCGCCGCGCGCGGCGACTGGCCAGACACTTTCGACGACAGGCGCGGGACCATCCATGCCGCGAATGCCGACGTACCAGTCGTGCAGGTTCACGGTCGGATCGCAGTGGCCCGGAATGAGCCGCACCTTGTCGCCGAGAGCCGGCCGCGCGTTGCTGTGCGCGAGATTGAGATTGCCGTGCTCGTCGGAAGGACGCTCGTACACGGCACCGGCAAAGCCGACGGGCTCGGGCGGGCCGGACTCGAACGTGAAGGTCTTGAGACCCGCATCGATCACCGCGCGATCCGCCTGCGTCATGCTCATGACGGTCGCATAGACGAAGAGCGCGTGCTCGAAGGTGTCGTAGGGACCACCATCGGCGCGCTTATTGCGGGCGTAATCGGCGTCCATGAAGATATAGGAGCCGGCCTGCAGCTCATTGTAGACGCCGCTTGCGGCTTCGAGTTCGAACGTGCCGGTGCCGGCACCGCCGACGATGTCGCAGGAGAGACCGGCGGCTTTAAGCGCCTGCACAGTCTGCTTGCTGCGCGCGATAGCTTCATTGATCGCCGTGCGGCGCTCCTCGATCGTGCGGAAGTGCTGCGCCCGGCCCTGGTAGGCCTGAAGGCCGGCAAAGCGCAGATGCTTTTCGCGCGCGATCAGTTGCGCAAGCTCGACCGCGGGGCCGCCTGGCTCGACGCCGCAGCGGCTTGCGCCGACATTGATCTCGACGAGCACGTCGAGGCGCGCACCATGACGCTGAGCAGCCGCTGCCATTTCGGAAACGCCGATCGGATTGTCGACGACACCGATGACACGCGCCTGTCGCGAGAGCGCGGCGAGGCGGTCGAGCTTCCGCGCACCAATCACTTCGTTGGAGACGAGCACGTCCTGCACGCCGCCTTCGACCATCACGGCTGCTTCCGAAACTTTCTGACAGCAGAGGCCGACGGCACCATGCGCGATCTGCTTCTGGCCGATGATCGGCGACTTGTGCGTCTTCGCGTGGGGGCGCAGCCGCACGCCGGCCTTCGAGACCGCATCGGCCATGCGCTTCAGGTTGCGCTCGAAGGCATCGAGATCGATGAGCAGGGCCGGTGTATCCACTTCGGAAAGCGGCATTCCGGGCATTGCCGGCGGTAGCGTTGGCATGGGTGTTGGCTCCGATGAGCGTTCAGGCTTGTGGCGCCAGCGTCGCCGCGAGTTCGGCGAAGTTCGCGACGATGAGATCCGGTTGATGGGGCGATTGACCGAAGGGACGCTTGCGGCGATCGACGAAGACGGTGCGGAAGCCATGCGCCTTCGCGCCGATGCAGTCGAAGGCGTGATTGGCGACGAAGATGATGCCGGAGCGCTCGATGGTCGGCCACTCCGCGTTGATGATCTCCTCGGCGGCGTCGTAGGTCGCGAAGTGCGGCTTGAAGTAGCCGGCTTCCTGCACCGAGATGAAGCGGTCGAAGGGGAAGCCAATATGCGGGCGCGCGTTCTCCAGCATGTCGCGATCGCCGTTCGAGAGAATGACGAGCTTGTAGCGCTTATGGAGCTGGCCGAGCGCCGCGATCACATCGGGAAAGGGCTTGAGCAGCTCGATCTGCGACACGAGCCACGTCACGTCATCCTGCGTATGCGCGATGCCACAGCGGTCCATGACCTGCGAGACGGCGCGATGCCCGATCTGGCGATAAGGTGTGTGCCCGCGATCGAGGAGGGCATCGATCATGCTGTCCTCGAAGTGCGTGCGCCGCCACCACGTGACGAAGCTCGAGGGATTTCCCTCCCAACTCTTCTTCTTCAGGAACGGCGTCACGGCCGCCGTAAGTCCCGACTGCATGTCGACGACCGTGCCATAGAGGTCGAAGACGAGGGCCCTGGTTTCGCGCCGCAGGATGTCTTCCGTGGTTGCCATAGTGCTCGCCATGGGCCTTGCTCAAGTCTGCTTGTTCGTGGTTGTCTCTGGCCGCGCGGATTGTTGCCCCCTGGCGCGACGAATTCAAGGAGACAGATCATGCCCTTCCGCATTGGCCTTCTGCTCTTTCCGGACATCACCCAGCTCGACATGACGGGGCCTTACGAGGTTTTCACGAAGTTTCCGGATGCCGAGGTGCGGCTCATCTGGAAGACGCTGGAGCCGATCACGGCCGGCGGCGGAATGCGCATCGTGCCGGATACGACCTTTGCGGATTGTCCGCAGCTCGATCTCGTCTGCGTGCCCGGTGGTGCCGGCATGAATCCGCTCATGGAGGATGCCGAGACACTGGCTTTCCTCAAGAAGCAGGCAGCCGGCGCGCGTTACGTGACGAGCGTCTGCACGGGCGCGCTCGTACTGGGCGCGGCGGGGCTACTCAAGGGACGGCGCGCGGCCACGCACTGGATGAGCCGCGAGATGCTTTCGGCCTTCGGGGCGACACCGGTCGCCGAGCGCGTCGTGGTCGATGGTAATGTGATCACCGGTGGCGGAGTGACGGCAGGCATCGACTTCGCGCTGCGCGTTGCTGCCGAGGCCTTCGACGAGGATCTGGCGAAATCCATACAGCTCGGCATCGAGTACGATCCGCATCCCCCGTTCAATGCAGGCTCGCCGGAAAATGCGGGACCGGACATTGCCGAGCGCGCACGCACGTCGGCGGCGAAGCGTCAGTCGGAGCGTGCCGCGATCGTTGCGCGGGCAGCAGCGCAGCTCGCGGGCTGAGCGGATCAGAAAATGTCCTGCCACGCTTTGTAGGCGGGGTACGTCAGGAGCGCCGCGACGGCGAGCCAGATGAGCATCGAGACGAACGAGCTCGTGCGATGGCGGAGCACGCGCTCGTAGAGCGCTGCTGGAAGTCCGGAGAGGACGAACGTCAGCAGCGAAAGCAGGACGGACGTCGTATAGAAGAAGCCCATCTGCGTGCCGAGCGGCGTTCCCCGCACGAAAGGCGTCAGCAGATAGAGCAGAGGATCGAACATCGGCGAGAAGCCGCGGCCGTTGAAGATGGCGATGGCGATGATGCCGGCGAGCAGCACGAGGCGTACCAAAGTGAACTGTGGCTCGTCGCGCGTGTGCGTCATGGCTCAAATTCTTGGACGGATGCCTGCCAGCGAGACGCCCCAGTAGAGAAGCAGGCGCAGCGCCGCGAGCCAGACGACGGACAGCACGGGGATCAGGCCGTTCGGCACGATCCGCGGCGTGAGGACGCGTACCGTCCGCAGGATCGGATCGACGACAACGTGAAAGACGCGGAGGAATGCGCCCTGTGCCTGCATGGACCAGCCGAACGCGAGCATGAGCACGAAATACGTGGCCATGAGGTACATGAGTGCCGCGAGGATCAGGTTCGGCACATGGAAATACCAGTGCTGCATGAGCGCGGCGGTCGTCGGCATGAAGTGCAGTCCGATCCTGGGTGAGGCGATCCTGGAGGGCGCGCCACTCTCCGCGAAGTGCGCGACGGGCGCAAGGCGGCCCGCCCGCTGAGCTGTGGCGTAAATGCTTCTTTACCCTGGTTCGGCCATAAGGGGCTCTGTGGGTATGGGCCGGATGTCGGCGCTGGTAGAATGCGTTCATGGGTCGAGTGGTGAGCACAGACATTGTCGGCGTCGTGCTGGCTGGCGGGCGCTCGCAGCGCATGGGCGGGTGCGAGAAGGCGCTCCTCAATCTCGTCGGGCGGCCGATGCTGGCCCATATCCTCGAGCGTTTTGCACCTCAGGTCAGCCGTATCGCAATCAACGCGAATGGCGATCCGGCGCGGTTTTCTGCATTCGGGCTGCCCGTGATCGCCGATCCGATGCCGGACTATCCGGGGCCTCTCGCCGGCATTCTGGCGGGATTGCGCTGGGCAGCCGGACAGGCAGGGGCTACCCATCTGGCAACCGTTTCGACCGATACGCCGTTCATACCCCCGGACCTCGTGTCGCGGCTCGCCGGCGAGGGCGGTCGTGGCATCGTGGTGGCGCAGTCGGGCGGACGGCCGCACCCGGTTGCCGCACTGTGGCCGCTTGGCATCGCTAGCGATCTCGAGCGCGCCCTGGCGACGGGAGAGCGGCGGGTACAGCGTTGGGTCGAGATGCAGGGAATGACGGTCGTCGACTTTGCGCCACTTCAGATCGGGGGCCGCGCGGTCGATCCGTTCCTCAATGTGAATACCCCGGCGGACCTCGCCGAGGCGGAGGCGCTGATGCAACTCTTGAAGTGCCCGGGGAAGTCCCGCGAGGCGCGCTCATGAGCGAGGGCCAAGCCTTCGAGATGGGCCGGCTGCGGCGGTTCGCGGGCACGCTCGCGGCCATTGTGCTCGCGTTCGCACTCTGCGAGACGGCGCTCGCGCAGATCGCGCGGGAGAAGCCGCCTGTGCCGAAGGGCGTCGATCCCGGCGGTATCGCGATCGCGCTCATCGCGACCGGCATCGACTACACGCATCCGGACATCAAGGACCGCCTGGCGCGCGACGGCGAGGGCGAGGTCATCGGCGTCGACCTCATCGACCACGACAACAAGCCTTACGCGGCGACCAAGCTTCCCGAGAACCACGACGGTGCCGTCGATACGCTCCTCGCGCGGCGCATTCTCTCGACTTATCGTCACGCACGGCTTGTGCCGGTGCGCGTCGATCCGAACGACAAGGTCATGCTCGCCCGCGCGCTTGCTTTCACGGCGGCTACGCCGGCGAAAATCGTAGCCGTGCCGCTCTGGGGTGAGGCCCGCGAGACCTGGGAGTTCTTCCAGCAGGCAGCCGAGCAGGTTCCAGACCATCTGATCATTCTGCCCGCCGGTGATGCCGATGCCGTCGCGCAAGGGCGGCCGCAGTTTCCTGCCGCACTCAATCTCAAGAGCGCGCTGATCGTCGCGGCCGCGAACGAGACCATGGAGCGCGGCACGCTCGCGCGGCCCGGTGCGCCACGCATCGACGCTCTCGTGCTCGGACGCGGCGGCTCTTGGTTTCCCGGGATCGTGCCGACGGCTGCTGATGCCACGGAAGCTGTTGCGCTCGCCGCCGGCCTCGCAGCTTGCGCGCAGCATGGCAAGCCACCGATCGCAGCGCGCGAATTGAGAGATCAGCTTCTCGCGCTTGCGGTTCGCAAGGAAGGGCCGCGCGAGACGCCCGTGCTCGACCCGTTGTGTCTCTACGGCGGCACGCGCTATTGAAACCCCTCGAGGGACTGCGGGGGCGCGGGTGGATACCGAGGAGAAAGCGGAGGCGCGGGTCTCGAAGGATGGATCGCGGTCCCGCCATCCGTCACGCAGACAATCCATCGCGCTGATCGTTCTGGCTTTCGCATTGTTCGTCGTCTTCCGCCAGGGACTGCTGCCCGTTTGGCTGAGTCCGCTACCCGCCCTCGATATCGGCGCGCCGAATGCCTGGTTCGTCGACTGGCGCATCGCCGAAGTCGGGCGTAGCCGATCGCTCTGTGCGCGCGTCCTGCGCCAGCCCGTGATCACTGCATCACCCATCAGCGCAAATCCGATCAAGAATGGTTGTGGCTGGGAGAATGCCGTGCGCATCTCCAATGCCGGCGGCGCGACGCTGAGCGTTGGCGCGGTCTCGTGTGAGGTCGCGGCGGGTATTGCCATGTGGATGGCGCACGACGTGCAGCCGCTCGCACAGGAGATCTTCGGCTCGCGTGTGACGTCCGTCCAGCACATGGGCACGTATTCATGCCGCAACGTGATCGGGCGCCGATTGTGGCTTCCGGGGCGGAGCCAGCACGCGACGGCGAACGCCCTCGATATCGCAGGCTTCACATTGGCCAACGGGCGTCGGATCAGCGTGTTGCGCAACTGGTCCGGCTCAGGCCCCGAGGCGCGCTTCCTGCGTGAGGTCCACACACGCGCGTGCCGCTATTTCCGCGTCGCCATCGGGCCCGAGTACAACACGTACCATCGCGATCATTTCCACTACGATCGCGGCTCATTCTCGCGCTGCAAGTAGCACTACCGCTTCAAATCCGACACGAGCCGCACGGGTGTCGGCTCGCCGAGGCGGGCGCGATACATCTGCACGTTCGAGAGCACCTTCTTGACGTAGTCGCGCGTCTCCTCGAACGGGATCATCTCGATCCAGTCGATGGGATCGACGTCCTTCGAGCGCGGATCGCCGAAGCGGCGCATCCACTGGCGCGCGCGACCCGGCCCGGCATTGTAACCGGCCAACGTCAGCACGTAGCTGCCATCGAACTCCTGCTTACGGTCGCCGATGTAAGCGCTGCCGATCATCGCATTGTAGCTCGTGTCCGTGACGAGCCGCGGGATGTCGCACTTGATCTTGTGATCGCGGCAGATGTGGCGCGCCGTGATCGGCATGACCTGGAGCAGACCGCGTGCGCCCGCGTGCGAGATGATCTCGGGATTGAACTCGCTTTCCTGGCGCGCAATGGCGAGCAACAGGGCACGTTCCGGTGACTGGCGGAGCGGCTTGTACTCGGGGAAGGGGTGCACAGGATAGGAGTAGGCATAGAGATTCATGCCGCGGGAGACGCCGGTCTTGCCGACGCGGACGGCCATCTGGTGATCGCCGATCGCATTGGCGAGGTGGGCGAGCATCGCAACCTCGGCCTCGCTCTTCAGGCTCGAACGCAGGTGCGCCACGGTGATGCGCGCGAGGCCGCGGCCCACTTCGGCATGGTGCGCGAACATGGCGGCGCGCACCACCGGATTGGCATTGAAGCTCTCGGCGACGGTTGCCGAGGGCATGGCCGGCAGGGGCATGGGAGCATCCTGCGGACCGGGATTGAGATGCTGTCGGGCGAGCGCGCCGTGGAACGTATCGATCCGCGCGGCAGCCTCCTCGTAGAAGCGGGTCGCCTCTTTCTTCTGCCCGAGCGTCTCGTGCGCCCGCGCGAGCCAGTAGTTGCCGCGAGCCACGCTCAGCGGACCATCGGCATTCTGGCGCGAGGCTTCCAGATGCGGGACGGCGGCCTTGGTATCCTTGAGGTGGCGCAGCGCGATCCAGCCCGCGAGGAAAGTCGCATCCTTGATCGGGTTGACGGTGAGTGGGCCGGGCGCGCGCGCGATGTCGTAGGCTTCCTTGAAGCGGCCATCGCCCAGGAATTCATAGATCACCCAGCGCCGGTGCAGCCACCACGCATCGGGATCGATGAGCGCGTCAGCCTCGGCGGGTGCGAGCCGCAGAAGGCGTGCGACCTCGTCCTCCTTGTCCTGGCTGCGCGCGAGCTGAATGCGCTGGAAGAGCAGGCCCCAGTCGGCTGAGACCGGCTCTTTGGCTGCAGCGGGCAGGCTCGCCATGAGCTTCGCGGCATTGCCGGCGCGGGCGTAGATGGCAATGCGCGCTTCCGCCTTCTTACGTTCGACGTCCTGAAGTTTCGGCAGCAAGCGTCGTGCGGCCGCGACGCGCGGCGCGCGCTGAGCCGCGAACCGTCCCTCGTCGATCAGGAGCACGTCGAGGCGGCGACGGTGGTCGGCGGGCGTGAGAAAGCGCTCGAAGCGCGCGAGGAAGCCTGTCTCCGACGTCGCGGGGATATCGTGCTCGCGCCAAGCCTTCACGGCCAGCGCCTTGGCTTTCGCCTCGTCGCCGAGCGCAAGGTGCGCGGATGCGAGCGCGATCGTGCCCGCACCTGAGAGCGGCGGATTGGTGCCGAAGAAGGCAAGGATCTCCTTCGCGGCGCCGCCGGTCGACAGAAGCTGCTGCTCCGAGCGGCGCCTGAGCACGGCCGCATCCGGCCAGGCAGGATTCTCAGCGAGGAACTTGGTGTAGTCCGCCGGCGCGGCCGCACCGTTGCGTAGAGCGTACCACGTGACGAGCGTGCGCACGGCCGGCTCGCCGATCTTGGCCGCATGTGCACTGGCTTCTTCAGGGTCATGCCTGTCGACCGCGCCAAGGGCATCCTTGAGACGTTGGACATCCGCAGCGGGAAGCCTGCCGTCGCGCACGGGCGCGATGAGCTTGTCCATGGCGGGGAAGTAGTCGGCCTCGGGCGAGTTCGGGACGGCAGCGCGCACGCTGGACGTGGTCTTGGCCGGCGGGACAGGGCCGCCGTCCTCGACTGTTTCGGCTGGCGACGGCGGTTGGGTATCCGCAACACGCTTCGGGCTCGGGTCTGGCAGCGGTGCCGCGGCGCTTTTCTGCGCGTCCTTCTTCGGCGACGCATCCTTCTTCTTGGACCGTGCCTCCTTCTTCGGCGCGGTCTTGGGCTTCGCGCTCTTCTTCTCACTCTGGGCGACTGCAACGTCCAAGCCGGCGCTCGGCAGGGCGAGCGGCACAGTCACGAGCAGAGCCGTCAGGGCAGTGACGAGTGGCCACGGGCGCATCCGTCCATGCGCCACGCGAAGGGGCTGTCCAGGCTTCGATGTGTCCGACATCCCGTCCGTTTCCCCCGCAGATCTCATTGATTCGTTATCTCTGGGCATTCTTTCAGGATAAGGGCAAAACGTGCAGGCTTTCGGGCAAGGGTGAAATGTGACATACAAGGCCCACGTCAGCGTGTGCCGCGCCTTGTCATCCCAAGGGACATCTTAAGGGATGAGGGAGCGATCGCCTTACAACTTTTGCTATGGGCGAGCGGCGAGCGCGGCGTGAAACAGCAGCAGCGAGCGGAGGAAAAACCATGTTCAAAGGTTCGTTCACAGCGCTGGTCACGCCTTTCAAAAACGGCAAAGTCGACGATCAGAGCTTCCAGCGCTTCGTCGACTGGCAGATCATCCAGGGCTCGCACGGTCTGGTCCCGGTCGGGACCACGGGCGAGACGCCGACGCTCAGCCATGACGAGCACATGCATGTCGTCGATCTGTGCATCAAGACGGCGAGGAAGCGCGTGCCCGTGATCGCGGGTGCCGGCTCGAACTCCACCGAGGAAGCCATCGAGCTCACCGAGTTCGCCAAGAAGGCTGGCGCCGATGCGGCCCTGCACTCGACCGGCTACTACAACAAGCCGACGCAGGAGGGGCTCTTCCTCCATTTCAAGGCGATCAATGACGCGGTGGACCTGCCCTTCATCGTCTACAACGTGCCGGGGCGCACGGTCGTCGATATCTCGGCGCAGACCATGGCGCGGATCTCGGAGCTGAAGAACTTCGGCGGCATGAAAGATGCGACGTCCAAGATGGACCGTCAGTCGCAGCACCGACTGCTGATCCGCAAGCCCTATGCTGCCTTCACGGGCGAGGACGCGACAGCCCTCGGCTTCATGGCGCACGGCGGGACAGGTGCCATATCGGTGACGTCGAACGTGGCGCCGAAGCTCTGCGCGGAATTCCAGAACGCTTGCCTTGCAGGCAACTTCAAGCGCGCACTGGAAATCCAGGACGTTCTGATGCCGCTGCATGACGCGCTCTTTTGCGAGACCAACCCGGCGCCGGTGAAATATGCCGCTTGGCGCCTCGGCGTGATCGAGAGCCCGGACTGTCGCCTGCCGCTTGCGCCGCTCACCGACCCGAGCAAGAAGGCTGTCGATGCGGCGCTGGCCCATGCCGGCCTGCTCGAGGTCAAAGCAGCCGAGTAGGGCGCAGGCCTGGCAACGGACATACTGCCCAATGGATCGGGCTGCCCCTATATAATGCGGGCAGCCCGAGCTCTTTCGGGACACTAGAATCATACCTTTGCTAGTGTGATTCAGATCGAGAAATTCGCTCCACGCCTAGCCGCTCGCGATGGCGAATTTCTCGATCATCACACTAGATACGAGAAGCATGAACCATGTCGAAGAAGGATGATGACGACCG
This sequence comes from Pseudomonadota bacterium, assembly GCA_023430315.1. Classification (GTDB taxonomy): domain Bacteria; phylum Pseudomonadota; class Alphaproteobacteria; order Rhizobiales; family Hyphomicrobiaceae. The sequence continues at coordinate 16,943 of JAEZAW010000108.1, forward strand.
CAAAGTGGTCGCCGAGAACCGGCGCGCCCGCTTCGAATATTTTATCGAGGACACTTTCGAAGCTGGCATTTCGCTCACCGGCACCGAGGTGAAGTCGCTGCGGCGCGGCCAGGCCAATATCACGGAAAGCTACGCTGCGGCCGAAGGCGGCGGCCTCGTGCTCGTGAATGCGCATATACCCGAGTACCAGATGGCGGGGAATTTCTTCCAGCACGCGCCGCGTCGTCCGCGCCAGCTCCTCCTGCACCGGCGGGAGATCGACAAGCTCTCACAGGCCGTACAGCGCGAGGGCATGACGCTCATTCCATTAGAGATCTATTTCAATGCGCGCGGCCGCGCGAAGCTGAGGCTCGGGCTCGCCAAGGGCAAGAAGGTGCACGACAAGCGCGAGACGACGGCCAAGCGCGACTGGCAGCGCCAGAAGGCACGGCTCATGCGGGAAAAGGGCTGATGACAGGGGCGGGGGAAAGCGGAACAGGGCTTACGGCGGGGCTTTCCGAACGCGCGCGCCTGCTCGCGATCGAGCACGCCGCGGTGCGGGCATGGCCGGCGGGCGAAACGCGCGACGTGGACGGCTGGCTCTGGCGCTATTCGGGTGGCGGATCGCAGCGAGCGAATTCCGTTTCGGCCCTCCATTATCGCGGAACGAATGTCGAGCGCACGATCGACGCGATCGAGAAGCTCTACCGCGAGCGCGGCGCGCCTGTGCGTTTTCAGGTCGGCTTTCCGCTGTCCGAGCCCGATGATCTCGACGCGCGGCTCGAAGCACGCGGCTATGTGATCCACGATCCCGTGACGACACTGGTGAAGCCCGTGGCCGCGGTCGCCTTGCCGGAGAACGTGTCGCTCAGCGCGAAACCCTCACAGGGTTGGCGGACAGTCTACCTCAGCAATATCTCGAACGACCGCCGGCCATTCGCAGAGGCCATCCTCGCGCGCGTGCCGGTGCCCTGCGTGTTCGCCGAGGCCCGGCGCCATGGCGAGACCATCGCGACGGCCCTCGGCGTTCTGCACGAAAATGCGGTCATCGCCGAGTGTGTCGGCACAGCGGCATCCGCACGCCGGCAAGGTGCGGCTTCGATGGTCATGTCGGCGCTCGAAGCTTGGGGTGCTGCACAGGGCGCGCGGACGATCGGGCTCCAGGCCGTGACGACGAATATGCCGGCGCAGGGCCTCTATGCGGCACTCGGCTACACCGCGGCCGGCACCTATCACTATCGCTATCTCGACGAGGGCACCGGGCGATGACGTGGCCATTCCCGGCTCCGAACGATGATGGCGGCGCGCGGCATCTGATGCGCGGCGTGGGCGTGCCGGACCTCGTGCTGCCGACGACGACGGGCGACGAGGTGAATTTCAGTCGCCTCGAAGGCTGGACGATCCTGTTCGTCTATCCCTGGACGGGGCGGCCCGGCCTCGACAACCCACCCGGCTGGGACGACATGCCCGGCGCGCACGGTTCGACGCCCGAGGCAGAAGGCTTCCGTAATCTTCATCGCGCGTTCGAGGAGATGCAGGTTCGCGTGCTTGGTCTCTCGGGCCAGACGACGGACTGGCAGCGCGAATTCGCCGAACGCCTGTCACTGCCCTATGCGATCGCGAGCGATGCAGAAGGGCGGCTGCGGGAAGCGCTCGGACTGCCGACTTTCGAGACGGGTGGTACGACCTACCTCGCGCGCCTGACGCTTGCGCTTCAAGACGGCCGCATCGTGCGCACGTTCTATCCCGTGCATCCGCCCGATGCGCATCCGCGCGAAGTGCTGGCGTGGCTGAACGAGCTGATCAGCCGGTAGCGCGCTGAAATACGAAACGGCGCCGAGCTGGGATGCTCGACGCCGCCGTCGCGTTTCAGTGGAGCGGCCTGTCAGTTATCGATCGGGTCGTCGTGACCGTGATGCGAGCCGACGCCCTCGCGCTGCGCGCGGAACTGGGCGAGACGCGTCTCCCGGGCCTCGCGTGGAATGCGCTGGCTCGGATCGCGGCAGATGTCCTTCTCGAGGTCGGCGATGTCGATGAACTGATCGGCCTGGCGGCGAAGTTCGTCGGCGACCATGGGCGGCTGCGTCTGCAGCGTGGAGACAACGCTGACGCGCAGTCCCTTGGCCTGCAGCGCTGCAACGAGGCTCCTGAAGTCGCCGTCACCCGAGAAGAGGACGACGTGATCGAGCTTCGGTGCTAGCTCCATGGCATCGACGGTCAGCTCGATGTCCATGTTGCCCTTGATCTTGCGCCGGCCGGACGCATCAGTGAACTCTTTGGTAGGCTTGGTCACCATCGTGTAACCATTGTAGTCGAGCCAGTCGATCAGTGGCCGGATCGATGAATATTCTTGGTCCTCGACAAGTGCCGTGTAGTAGAGAGCCCGGACGAGATAGCCTTTGCTCCGGAATACACCGAGAAGGTTCTTGTAGTCGATGTCGAAACCGAGCGCTTTGGCTGTGGCGTAGAGGTTCGCCCCATCGATAAACAGCGCTATGCGCTCCGTCGGGTAGAAAAACATTGCAGACTTGCCTTTTCATTGTTGGCCCGACCCTGAGATCGGGCGTGATAAGACGAGAACGTCACGTAAGACAGGGCGCTACGCCGTCATGCGGCTCGGGCGCCTAAGGTTGTCAATCCGTATATAGAGCACGCCGCGCGAAATGAAGTGATACTTCGCCACATCCTAGACCTTTAACAGGCAGCCGCCAATGCGTGATTCGTATACATCACAGATTGATTCGCATAACGCGATCAAGGCGCTGGCAGGGATAAACTGCTTGATTTCATTTGGGGCTAATGCACCCAGCGCTTGGGGAAAGCCGCCCGCTACACTTTGCAACTCCCTGAGCATACTTGAGCAAAACCAAGTTTATATTATCGCGCGTTCGCTAATTTATCGCACTCAGCCGCATTTCGGCGCAGGTCTTATGTCGGAATTCTACAATGCTGTTGTCGCAGTCCATACTACTCTACCAATTGGGAGCCTGCTCCGCCTTTTCAAGTCGATCGAGCGAAAAGCAGGTCGGCGGGTCCGCCCGCGTTGGAGTGCGCGCCCTCTCGACCTCGATCTCGTCGATTACGGAAGCCGGATCCTGAACTGGCCAGGACCCAATCGCGCTGGGGGGCCTCTCGTCCTGCCCCATCCGCTCATGCATAGGCGGGGTTTTGTGCTGGTTCCGCTGGTAGAGATCGCTCCTCATTGGCGCCATCCCGTTCTCGGGCTCACGGCGGGGGCGATGCTCAAGCGCAATCCGGGCCTTCGCCGCGGCATCGCGCCAGCTTGATTCACTGTGGTAATCGTGGCATTAGACGCAGCAAATGGGCAAGAGCCCCCGGTGGCGCCAAGAGCGCGCTCCTACAGACATCTGACAATCGAGGATTGAACGACGATGGCGCGTGTCACGGTTGAAGATTGCGTGGACAAGGTCCCCAATCGTTTCGAGCTGGTGCTTCTTGCGGCCCATCGCGCGCGCGCGATCGCCTCGGGCTCGCATGTGACGGTCGAGCCAGACAATGACAAGGACCCGGTCATCGCGCTCCGGGAAGTGGCCGAGCGGACCGTGCCGGCCGATGATCTGCGCGAGAGCCTCATCCACTCCATCCAGAAGAACGTCGAGATCGACGAGCCCGAGGCCGGCGCCGCGCCGCTCATCGGCGCCGACCGCAGCCGTCAGCAGCTCGGCCGCGACGACCAGTCGGCAGACAACGCGATCGACCAGATCTCCATGTCGGAGGAGCAGCTCCTGCGCGCCATGGAAAGCATGGCGCCGATCGAGCCCTCGTCCAACGGTGGCGGCGGCGGTGGTGGTGGCAGCGGCGGATCGCGCGGCCGCTGACGGGCGCTCCTCGTTTTCATCCATGTTGTTCGATCTGGCGCCGGGGCACGAAGCTAGCTGCGGCGAAGACTCATGCTTATGTTCCACTAGGAGATGATGCAGCGCGGTGGCCGGCGCGCGCTCGGCAGGCCTCGGCGGTCTTGGATCAGGGGCTTGAAGCGCCATGATGCGTCAGTACGAGCTGGTCGAGCGCGTTCTCCGCTATGACCCCAAGGCCGACGAGACGCTGCTCAACCGCGCCTACGTTTATGCCATGCGTGCGCACGGGCATCAGAAGCGCGCATCCGGAGATCCCTATTTCTCCCATCCCCTCGAAGTCGCGGCGATCCTGACCGATCTCAAGCTCGACGATGCAACCATCGCGACTGCGCTGCTGCACGACGTTATCGAGGACACCGAGGCGACGCGGGCCGAGATCGATCAGCTCTTCGGCCCCGAGATCGGCGTGCTGGTCGACGGTCTGACCAAAATCAAACGCCTGGATCTCGTCTCCAAGAAAGCCGAGCAGGCCGAGAACTTCAGGAAGCTGCTGGTCGCCATCTCGACCGACATCCGCGTCCTGCTCGTCAAGCTCGCCGACCGTCTCCACAACATGCGCACGCTCGAGCACATGTCGCCCGAGAGCCGCCGCCGCAACAGCGAGGAGACGCTGGAGATCTATGCGCCGCTCGCCGGCCGCATGGGTATGCAGGCCATGCGCGAGGAGCTCGAGGAGCTTGCTTTCCGCTGGCTCCATCCCGAGGCCTACAAGACCGTGCGCGAGCGCCTTGACCGCCTGACCGAGAACAACCAGGGGCTCGTCGAGGAGATCCGCCAGAGTCTCGTCGCGAAGCTCGGCGAAGCGAATTTCAAGGCCGAGGTGACCGGGCGCGAGAAGAAGCCGTACTCGATCTGGCGGAAGATGCAGAATCGACAGATCTCGCTCGAGCAGCTCTCCGACCTCTACGGCTTCCGTGTGATCTGCAACAATCTAGAGGACTGCTATCGTGCGCTCGGTGTCGTGCACACCACTTGGCGCGCCGTGCCGGGCCGCTTCAAGGACTACATCTCGACGCCGAAGCAGAACGGCTATCGCTCGATCCACACCACGATCGTGGGGCCGCGACACCAGCGCGTCGAGCTACAGCTCCGCACGGAGCCCATGCACGTGACCGCCGAATACGGCGTCGCCGCGCACACCTTCTACAAGGATCTCTCGCGCTTGAACGGCAAGGCCGCGACGCCCGAGACCATGCGCGAGATGGGGCCGTACATCTGGCTGCGCCGTCTGGTCGAGACGCTGCTCGAAGGCGACAATTCCGAAGAGTTCCTGGAGCACACCAAGCTCGAGCTCTTCCACGATCAGGTGTTCTGCTTCACGCCGAAGGGACGGCTCATCGCGCTGCCGCAGGGTGCGACGCCGATCGACTTCGCCTATGCTGTGCACACGGACGTCGGCAACTCCTGTGTCGGCGCCAGTATCAACGGCCGCCAGATGCCGCTCTCGACGGCGCTGCGCAACGGCGACGAGGTGCAGATTCTGACCTCTTCCAGCCGCACGCCGCCAGCCGCCTGGGAGCGGATCGCGGTCACGGGCAAGGCGCGCAGCGCCATCCGCCGTGCTGCTCGCGACACGCTGCGCCGCCAGTACGCCGAGCTCGGCCGGCGTCTCCTGAGTTCGGCCTTCGCCAAGATCAATGTCGACTATTCCGACGACAAGCTGCGGCGCGTGCTCTCGCGCCTCACGCATAAGACCGTCGATGATGTCCACGCTGCCGTCGGCCGGAGCGAATTGCCCATCGCCGATGTCATTCGCGCGATCGCGCCCGAGGCAGCCGAGTTGCTGCCGGCAGGAGGCCGCACGCGGCCGCGCAATCGTTACGAGAAGGGCGAGGGTGGCGGCGAGGAAGGCTGGTTCAATCTCTCCAAGGTCATCGGCCTGAAGTTTCGCTGGCCGACGAGTAGCGGTGCGGGCGGGAGCGGCGCCGGCCAGGGCATTGTCATCCGCGGCATCCGTAATGACGTGCCGGTCTCCTTCGAACCCGGCGGTGCCGTGCCGGGTGACCGGATCGTCGGCGTCTTGACGCCCGGGGAGGGAATCCGCATCTTCCAGATCCATTCTCCGCGTCTGAGCGAGTTCGAGCACGAGCGCTGGATCGACGTCACCTGGGATATCAACCAGGAGGCGCCCGAGCGTTTTCCTGCGCGCATCTCGGTAACTGTGCTGAATGAGCCGGGGACGCTCGCGCAGATCGCGCAAGTTATCGGTGAGGACGACGGGAACATCGACAACCTCAAGATGTTACACCGTAGTGCGGACTTCACGGAGATGCTGATCGAGGTCGAAGTGTTCGACCTGGCCCACCTCAACCGCATCATCAACGGGTTGAAGGGCAAGTCAGTCGTCAGCAAGGTTGAGCGCGTATTTGTCTGAGGTGTGTCTTCCGTACATGCGTTGCGTCACAAGGGGGCCGCAAAAGGCGCCCATGCAGCTACTACTTATCCAACGCAGGTGCAGTGCCATGAAGTTGCGGACCCCAGAGCGTGCCGGGATGTCTGCCAGCCCGAGCCGTAACAGCTCCAGGGAGACTGCGGGCCTGCGCGGTGCCTGGGCCTCCGTGCTGCGTCTCGAGACGACGCCACATGCCGTCGGGCTCGGCCTTGCCACCGGCGTCTTCGTCGCCTTCCTGCCCGTCCTCGGCGTTCAGATGCTCGTGGCGATTGCCATTGCCTGGGCGGGCCGCGCGAATGTCGGCGCGGCCGTGCTCGGCACGTGGGCCGGCAATCCCTTCACGTGGCCGGTCATGTGGATCGGCTCATATCTTCTCGGCATCATGCTGCTCGGCGAAGTGGGCGCGATGAGCATCGAAGAGCTTCAGCGCACGCTGGCGAGGATCGCGGAGACGTCGACGTCCCGCATGGACCCTCTGGGGATGCTGGATACGGTTGGTAAGCTCCTGTGGCCAATCCTTAAACCACTCTTCGTCGGCAGCCTGGTGCTGGGGTTGATTTCCGGCTCGGCCCTCTATTTCATAGGCCGCCGGGCGGCCGAGGTGTTCAACACCCGCCACCGGTAACAGGCTTGACGAGGCCCATACGGCCGCGCTGGCCGTATGAGATGAGCAAGCAAGCCATGTCCAATGCGAGACCGTTGCCCGCGGCACTGCGCCTCGGCGTGAATATCGACCACGTCGCGACGGTCAGAAACGCGCGCGGCGGACATCATCCTGATCCCGTACGCGCGGCGCACCTCGCAATCGAAGCGGGCGCCGACGGCATCACGGCGCACTTGCGCGAGGACCGCCGCCATATCCGCGACGAGGATATTGCTCGTCTCAAGGCCGAGATCACCCGCCCGCTCAACTTCGAGATGGCGGCGACGCCCGAGATGCTGGCTATCGCGCTGAAGACCGTGCCGCACGCGTGTTGCCTTGTGCCGGAGAAGCGCGAGGAGCGCACGACCGAGGGCGGTCTCGAGGTGGTTGGTGCGGGCAGCTTCCTCGAGCGCTGCATCGGTGAGCTGAAGGCCGCCGGCATCCGCGTCTCGCTCTTCATCGAGCCGGATCGCGCGCCGATCGAGGCTGCAGCGAAGCTCGGTGCCGACATCGTCGAACTGCACACCGGCACGTACTGCGAGCACGCGCTCGCCAACGACTGGCAGCGCGTCGAGCACGAGGTCCAGCGCCTCGCGCAGGGCGCACGCGATGCGCACGCCGCCGGTCTCGAAGTCCATGCCGGGCACGGCCTCACGTACAATACGGTCGCCGAAGTCGCGCGAATGCCTGAGATGGCCGAGCTCAATATCGGGCATTTCCTTATCGGCGAGGCGATCATGATCGGGCTCCGACCTGCGATCGAGCGGATGGCCCGGCTCATGCTCGAGGCGCGCGCGCCATGATCCTCGGTCTCGGCAATGATGTCATCGACATCCGCCGTATCGAGCGCACGATAGAGATTTACGGCGATCGCTTCCTCAATCGCATCTTCACCGAGACAGAGCGACTGAGATCCGATCGCCGCCGTCAGCGTGCGGCTTCCTATGCGAAGCGCTTCGCTGCGAAGGAAGCGTGCTCGAAGGCGCTCGGCACGGGGCTGCGCAAGGGCGTCTTCTGGCGCGACATGGGCGTCGTCAATCTTCCTTCGGGGCGCCCGACGTTGAAACTCACTGGCGGCGCTGCGGCTCAGCTCGCGCGCATCACACCGCCGGGATATGAAGCGCGCATCGATCTCACGATTACCGATGATTTTCCGATGGCGCAGGCGATCGTCATCATCTCCGCGATTCCGACTGGCGAGCCAACACGCTGACCGGCAGTCGTTTTGCGTGCACGAGTGTCACGCACGCGTTGTCGAGTGCGCACGCGACTTTCATCGCGATTGACGCATGGGCGGCGCGCCACTTAAGTTTCGAACGGCGGAAAATTGCGCGGCGCACGGGCGCCACTGTCCGCTGACTGGAAGGTCCGAGATGAACGAGCGTGCCGCCAGCAAATCGCGCAAGTCACCGGCCTCCAAATCATTGACCTCCAAGTCATCGACCTCGAAGCCGCTTGCATCGAAAGAGCCGGCCGCCAAAGCAGCGGCAGCGAAAAAGCCCGCCGGATCGGGCAGAAAGCCGCGCGGCGCTACGCCGGGCAAGAGCAAGGCTCCCGCCAAGCGCGCCGTTGCAGAAAGTGCGCTGCCGCTCGATGCGGCGGCACTTCAGGCGCGCGTCGCGCAGCTCGAAAGCGAACTCGAGAAAGCTCAGAGCCGCATTCGCGAGCTCGAGGAAGGGCGCGATCAGGTGCTCAATCGCATTGATTGGGTGATCGATTCACTTCGCAGCCTCATCGAAACCGAACAATAAATCGAAACGGCATCCGCTGCAGGCGGGGACGGCGGCGGGGGCCGTATGGGGCAGGCGACGATCACGATCAACGGTCGGACCTATCGCTTGAAATGCGCTGATGGTGAAGAGGCGCGTTTGCTTGCGTTGTCTGATATCGTACGTCAGCGCGTCGACAACCTCGCGGGGGAGTTCTCGGCCGCTGGTGACGACCGTCTGCTTCTCATGGCGGCGCTCATGCTGGCCGATGAGCTGCTCGACGCCCAGGCGCGCCTCAAGGCGCTCGGAGCTTGAAATCCATGGGTCCCACGCTCGACCGCGCTCAGTTCATCCGTCCGATTGCCCATCGCGGACTGCACGACCGCAATGCCGGCGTGCTCGAGAACACGGGGCCGGCTTTCGTGGCGGCGATCGAAGGCGGCTACGGAATCGAGTGCGACCTGCAGCCGGCCTCGGACGGAACGCCCATGATCTTCCATGACCGGGCCCTGAAGCGCCTCGTCGATTCAGACAAGCTGATCGATGAGTTGAGCCCAGCCGAGATCGCCAAGCTGCGCTATCGCGGACAGGACACGCCCATCCTGACCTACGCGGATTTCCTCGCGCTGGTCGGTGGGCGCGTGCCGCTCGTGGTCGAGGTCAAGAGCGACTTCGACGCGCCCAAGGCCGGCTTCCTGGAAGCCATTGCAGCAGCGACGATCGCCTATAAAGGCCCGATCTGTCTGAAATCGTTCGATCCGGCGGTCATGGCGCGCTGCCGGGCGCTGGCGCCGAACATCCCGCGGGGCATCATTGCGACCGACTACACGGTCCACAACTGGTGGCCGCACAGGATCGACACTGCGCGCGCTATCAGCCTCACGTATCTGCTCGAAAGCCGCGAAGCCGAGCCGTCCTTCTTTTCCTATCACGTGCGTGCGCTGCCGACGCCGGTGACCCGCTTCACACGCGAAGCTTTGGGCTTGCCGCTCTTCACATGGACAGTGCGGTCCGAGCGCGAGCGCGCCATTGCCGCGAAATGGGCGGATGCGCCGGTCTTCGAGGGTTATCGGCCTTAATCGCTGCCTTTGCGCTCGATGCCGCGGCGCAGGCGCCAAGCCTCTTCCTCGAGGCGGATGTTCGCGAGAATGCGGTCGATGAGCAGCGTCGTGCGGCGGAACAGCTCCGAGCCGCGCCTGTAGTCGGCCGGCGCGAAGAAATCGCAGCGGCCAGCCTTGAAGAGATCGACGCACTTCGCGCGCGATTTGCCCGGTGTGTGGACGGCGATGGCGTGGCCGCCGTTCTTGCGCATGACGGCCATGGAGGGAACGTCGGTGTCGCCGTCGCCGAAGTAGATCATGTTCGAGAAAGGGATCGGGCGGACGCCCTCGGGCATGTGCTCGTTGATGGATTGGCCGAGGTTCTCGATGCCCTTGTTGATGCGGAACAGATATTGGGTCTTACCCGTGTCGGTGATCACGCGCTTCGGGTACGGGAGGTCGTAAGCCTCGAACCAGTACTCGGATGCGAAAACGTTGTGGAAGTGCGGGCGAATGCGCGTTCCTTCGATGATCTCGACGAGGCCGGAGGAAATGAGGTAGTGGCGCAGCGCCACGCCCTGGCTTTCCGCGCGAATGCGGATGTATTCCGCGATCTCGCCGAACCACGCCTCGACACCGGGAAAGAGCTCGACGTCACGGCCCAGCGCGACGAGGTCGGCGCGGTCGATGCGGACGTTCCGCGCCTTGGCCTTCTGATACATGAGATGCATGTAGGTGATCAGCGGATCGGCTTCCTGCTCCCGTGAGATCCGGTTGCACTCGCGCCAGAACGTCTTCGGGTCTTCGCCGATCTTGGGCAGGAACGTGTATTCCTGCATGGGCCGCGGCGAGAGCGTGCCGTCGAAATCGTAGACGAGCGCAATCGTCTTCTTGCCGAACCCGGACTTGCCCGCCGCGGCGCTGGACCGTGCTGGCTCAGGGCTCGCGCTGCCACCCCGCGCACGGCTCGACCGCAGGCTCGTCTGCTCCGCCATGGCAACCCTCATTGTCCGCTCATGCAACTCTCAAGAGAGCAGAGGCACGATTCGGCCGGCAAGACGAGGGCAATACGCAAAAACAAAGCCGGCACCCGAGAATGCCGGCTTTGGAATTTCAGATCTTAGCCGTTCTCAGGCGCCCGACTTCTCCTGGGCGCCGCCGGTGTCCGGCTCGCCATCCTCAGACGCCTCTTCGCGGCGCGGGCGGCGAACGGGACGGCGGAGGAACTCGGGCTGGTCCTTCATCATGTCGGGCCGCTCGCGGCGACGGGGGCTGTGCTCGCGCGGCGCCGGGGCCGCCTCACCAGCCTCGATGACGGGCGGCGGCTGCTCTGCGGGAGCAGCGGGCTCGCGGGTCACGCGCGGCTCGTCGCTGGCATCTCCGCGGTCGTGCCGCTCGCTGCGGTAATCCGGACGCTCGTAGCGCCGGTCGCGGAAACGTGGGTTGTCGCCCCGGTCATGACGACCTTCGCGACCCTCACGGCCTTCTGGGCGACCCTCATGGCGGCCTTCGGGCCGATAATCCTGCTGGCGGCCGTGCTGGCGGCGATCGTCACGCCGCTCATCGCGCCGTTCGTCACGGCGCTCGTCGTGACGACCATTCTCATGGCGCGGCTGCTGCATCTGGGGCTGCGGCTCTTGACCCGGATGGCGCACGAAGGGGGGAATCGAGGGCTGATCGCCCAGGCCTGGATCGGCGGTATCGCTGTCGCCTTCCTCGCCCGACTCGCCCATGTCGGGGCCGTGCATGGGGCGATTGCGGTGGCCATTGCCGTTGGCTGCATCGCCGCTCTGCTGAATCTGCTGTTCGCGGTAGGCGATGATCATGCGGTTGTAGTGTTCGGCGTGCTGGAGATAGTTCTCAGCGAGGACGGGGTCGCCCGAGGACTGCGCGTCCCTGGCGAGGGCAATATACTTGGCTGCGACGTCGGCTGCCGTGCCCCTGACCTTTACGTCCGGGCCATTCGACTCAAAGCTGCGCGCGAGCGGGTTTTGCCCTTTGCGGTGGTGGTGACCGTGGTTGTGGTTGCCATTGCCACCGCTGCTGCCACGGCTACGCCCGCGGCGATGCTGCTGACCCTGCCTCATAGGCTCCCGTTCTTTCCTCGAAGGGTTCGTGCGTGTTCATGCACGCCGGAGCCATCCAAACTCGTGGCTCCAATTCGAGCAGGCTCATTACAGCACCGGGCGCATGACGTTCGTCATATCACCACGACACCAAGCAACGAGGCCCGCACAACACTGACCTACATCAGAGATGTTCCCTGTGATCCTCTACGCACCGCCCCCGACCCACGGCCCCAAGGTGCGACACACGTCTCGATCACGGAGTTAAGGTGGACTGGCAGCCTTTGGTGCTAACGCCCCGTGCTCTGCCTCTCACCAGCTGGGGCCCGCCCTTCTGCCTGCGGTTCAAAACCGACTTGGCCTGGACGCGCCACGCGCTTTGCCTGGGTCGTAAGCTAGCCTCCTTGGCCCGCGATTCCAAGATTTATTTTCCAGTTGCGACCAGATGTGGCAGCCGCAACACAGCGGGTGTTGCCACCCAGGTCGCGTAGAAGAAGCCAATCCAGCGGCGCCGGTGCGAGGCCATGGTTTACGGCGAGCGCGGCGACCTCGGCCGCCTGGTCGTGCCCGACCTCCAATATGGCCCACCCATCGGGTTCCAGGGCCCTCGAGGCATCGGCGAGGATGGCGCGGTACGCATCGAGGCCATCAGGGCCACCATCCAACGCCCGGCGCGGATCCCACTGCGCCACTTCAGCGGCCAGTCCGGCGATCTCTGCGCTCGGGATATAGGGTGGGTTGCTGATTACTAGATGGTAGCGGCCATCGACGTCGTCAAGCCAGCGCGATTGAACAAAACGGACGCGGCCCGCGAGACCGTGCCGCTCGGCATTTCGGCGCGCCATGTCGAGCGCCGAGATGCTGATGTCCGTGGCGGTCGCTTCGGCATTGGGTAATGCGGCGAGAAGCGCGAGCACGATCGCGCCCGTTCCCGTACCAAGATCGAGAATCTTCAGCGGTCCGTCCTGCACCTGAATATCCGCGGCAAGTGCAAGTGCCACGTTCACGAGCGTCTCGGTATCGGGCCGCGGATCGAGCGTGTCGGCGTTGAGGGCGAGCGTGAGCCCGTGGAAGGCACGCTCACCGATGATCCGTGAGACGGGTTCGCGGGCGGCGCGGCGGGTGAGCATGTCGATGAGCCGGCGTCGGGCATCATCGTCGATCACGTGCTCCGGTGCCCGCAGCAGAACCGCGCGCTCGACGCCCAGCGCGTGCGCCACGAGATAGCGCGCATCTACGGCCGCGTCGGGCACGCCGGCAGCTTCGAGATGAGCCGTCGCCGCGCGCAGTGCTTCACGCACTGTGCGGTATGCGCCGTCATCGGTGTGGCGCGTGGTGCTCAAAGGCGTCGACCTTAGTTACTGCCAGCGAGAGCCGCGAGCTGGTTCGCCTGATGATCGGCGGTGAGCGCGTCGATCACCTCGTCGAGGGCGGGGCCGCCTTCGATCAGCTCGTCGAGCTTGTGCAGCGTCAGATTGATGCGATGGTCGGTGACACGGCCCTGCGGGAAATTGTACGTGCGAATGCGCTGGGAGCGATCGCCCGAGCCGACCTGCCCCCTGCGCTCGGCGGCGCGCGCTTCATCGGACTGCTGGCGCTGCATCTCGTAGAGGCGCGAGCGCAGGACCTGCATGGCGAGACGGCGGTTCTGATGCTGCGACTTCTCGGCCGAGACGACGATGATGCCTGTGGGTATGTGGAGGATGCGCACGGCCGATTCCGTCTTGTTGACGTGCTGGCCGCCGGCGCCGCCGGCCCTCATGGTATCGATCCGCAGTTCCTCGGGCTTGATCTCGAGGTCGACTTCCTCAGGCTCGGGCAGGACGGCCACCGTTGCTGCGGAAGTGTGAATGCGGCCACTCGCTTCGGTTGCCGGCACGCGCTGGACGCGATGCACGCCCGACTCGAATTTGAGCCGCGCGAACACGCCCTTGCCGGAGATGGAGGCGACGACCTCCTTGTAGCCGCCGAGGTCGTTCTCCGACATGGAGATGATCTCGACTTTCCAGCGATGGTTCTCGGCATAGCGGCTGTACATGCGGAAGAGGTCGGCGGCGAAAAGTGCGGCCTCGTCGCCGCCCGTGCCGGCGCGAACCTCGAGGATGACATCGCGCTCGTCGGCCGAGTCCTTCGGCAGGAGCTGGATCTTGAGGTCGTGCTCCAGGGTCTCGAGGCGGGTGGTGACGGCACGCATCTCTTCCTCGGCGAGCGCTGCCATTTCGCGATCGGTGCCGCTCGCCTTGATCATGGCCTGGAGATCGTCGCGTTCAGCCTCGGCGCGGCGGAGGGCCTCGATGGCCTGCACGACCGGATCGATCTCGGCGAATTCCTTGGAAAGGCGCGCGAAGTCAGTCGCACTCGGCCCGGCGTTGAGCTCGGCCTGCACGACGTGCCAGCGCTCGACCAGCCGGTCGAGCTTCTGCTGCGGGATAGACATGCGCCCTTCTTACGATCATTCGCGGGAAGCGGGGAACGCGCTTTCTCGACCGGATCGCGCGAGGATGCAACCGGTAACCGAGCCGGAGGCAGGGCGATTCGCCCGATCGAGTGGCCGGACAGGGCGTTAAACGCAGAACAGCCGGTACGGGGCTATTTGGTGGCGGTCGTCACGAGCTTGTCGGCCTTACGGCTGCTCGGATCCGCGACTTCGATCCAGCGCATGCCGTCGCGGCGCGGGGCAAGGCGGACGGCCAGACTGTCGAGGCCGTTCAGCATGGGCTGTGAGACCGAGGCCGGCAGGACGGAGATGGCCTCGCGAAGCGCACGCGGCTGGGCCTGCACGGTCCACACGGCGGCGGCGATGATGACCATCGGCCCCGCAACGCCCATCAGGGCGCGTCCCCGTCCCCGCCCGCTCACGCGACGAGGCTTCGATCGCTTCTTTGGTGGCGGCGGCGGAGATGGCTCCGGTGCTCGCTTGGCCGCGCGCGGACGCGCCTTTGGCTCAGGAGGAGGGGGAGCAGCCTTAGGAGGAGCGGTCCTCGCGCCCGGCCGGCTGCTGGTGCGGACCGGCGCGGGCGCCCGTTGCAGGGTGCCCATGCCGCGCTCAGGCGGCGCGCCGGGATGCGTTGCGTTCGTCTGCTCGTAAATGCGCTGTAGGATCGGGCGGGGATCGACGCGATGGAGCGCGCAAAGTCCCCCGACGACACGCTGGATTTCTTCCCAGTGCGGTAGCGCGCGCAGGCGTCCCTGCTCCAGTGTCATGATGGTATCGACGGTCGTGCCGAGACGCAGCGCAAGCTCGCCCGGTGTCATAGCGAGTGCGAGGCGCATGTCGCCGAGGAGCGATCCAAGGCTCTCGTCATGGCCGGGTGTCCGTTCGGACATCGCCATGATCTGCACTGGAGCCGTGTGACCCGCTGGACCACGCCTTTGCGCAACCCTCGGCGCATCCGCGTAGTCGGATTTCTTGAAGATAGAACGCAAGTTACTCGCTTCCGGTACGCTGGTGCACAAACTCTTCCTCGCGGCAGCGTACGCCGTTCCCCCGAGGTCGAGGCACGTCCTTTAATTCGGAATCCAAAGCGGCGCCTTTGTGGCACCCGTCAACGTCATCCCCATAACGTTGGACCCCACCTACGTCGCATAGTGTGGCGCGCGAGGGCGGTGCTTGTCAAAGGTTTGTCGCGGCGCGAGCAGAAGTGGGTGGCAGAAAATCGGTGCAACAAAAGTTGAGGGCCTCGCGCCGCTGCGGCCGCGCGGCCCTTCGACGGCACGTCAGCCGCCGGTGAGCACCTTTTCGACCTCGGCAACGAGATCTTTCAAATGGAAGGGCTTGGAGAGAACGCGCGCATCCTTCGGCGCGGGCTTGTCGCTGTTGAGCGTCACGGCGGCAAACCCGGTGATGAACATGATCTTCAGCTCCGGATCGAGCTCGCTCGCCCGCCGCGCCAGCTCGATGCCGTCCATGCGCGGCATCACGATATCGGTCAGCAGCAGCGAGAAGGGCTCTTCCTTGAGGCGATCATAGGCCTCGGCGCCGTTGGCGAACGCGACGACCTCGTAGCCGGCTTTCGTCAGCGCGCGCGTGAGGAACCCGCGCATCGAATCGTCGTCTTCCGCCAGCAGAATGCGCTGCGCGGAAAGTGCCGATACCTTTGCCGTCATCCCTCGCGTCCCCCATCCATCCCCGTCCCAAAATACGGGGCAGTATGCACCGAGCAAGCTGGTGGCGACCGAATCTGACGCCAATTTGGTAAACTGCAAGTGAATGCACAGCAATTCATCGTCGATGTACTCATGGTGAGATCACTCGCGAGAACGTGTGACACCCTTAGGGCAATCCTGTGATAGCGATCTTATGATGGCCGTACAGATCACGTACAGGGTGCTTAGAATTCTTTGAAACCACACATATCTGCGTCACTTGGGCCCAAGTCTATCATAATCTCTGCAAAGCCTCGTGCTAGTGATGGACAGTAGCGGTTGCTCTTGGCAATCTCGATGCACGCAGGATGGAAGACCGGCGCACGCAAATTCCGCTGAGGCGGTGCGATCGATGGCAGAGATCACGCGGTAATTATGACAACGCGACGAATGACGACGTGACTCGAGCGACCCGACAAAGGCCCATGCTGGAAAACGAGCGCAGCGCCATCGAGCAGCACCTGTCACCGCCCTATCTGCTGGCGGTGCCGCGCTTGCAGACCGTGCCGTTCGTGTTCTGCTCACCGCATTCCGGGCGCGTCTATACCGATGCCTTCCTCGCGGCTTCGCGCCTGAGCGCCAATTCGCTGCGCAAGTCTGAGGACTGCTACGTCGATGATCTCTTCGCCGGTGTGGCCTCCCTCGGCGCACCGCTCCTCGCGGCCCGCTTCCCGCGCGCTTATGTCGATGTGAACCGCGAGCCCTATGAGCTCGATCCCGAGTTGTTCGAGGAAGCGCTGCCGCCTTTCGCCAACAGTCGCTCCATCCGCGTTGCCGGTGGACTCGGCACAATTGCCCGTGTCGTCTCCGATGCGGAAGAGATCTACAAGCAGCGACTGCCGCTCGCCGTGGCGCTCGAGCGCATCGAGCGGCTCTACAAGCCGTTCCATGGCGCGCTCGCCTCGCTCATCGATTCAACGGCCCGCCGCTTCGGCGCGGCCATGCTCATCGATTGCCATTCGATGCCCTCGTCCTCGACGGGCTATGTCGGACCGCAGCGGCCGGACTTCGTGCTCGGTGACCGCTTCGGTGCATCGTGCGATGGTCGCCTCACGCGCTTCCTTCGCGAGGAGCTGACCGCGCTCGGCTATACTGTGCATCTCAATCGCCCGTATGCCGGCGGCTACATCACCGAGTACTACGGCCGCCCGCAGCGCGGCCTGCACGCACTGCAGATCGAGATCAACCGTGCGCTCTATCTCAACGAGCGCACGTTCGAGAAGAAGGCGAGTTTTGCCGTCGTCGAGCGCCATCTGCGCACGGTCGTC
Source organism: Pseudomonadota bacterium (assembly GCA_023430315.1). GTDB lineage: Bacteria > Pseudomonadota > Alphaproteobacteria > Rhizobiales > Hyphomicrobiaceae. The sequence goes on from JAEZAW010000108.1 coordinate 34,064, forward strand.
GGGCGCCTCTTCAACGAGCTGCCGGGGATGCTCGGTGGTCGCGAAGCGGCGGAGTAGGCTTCTCTCGCATTCCAGCCATCATGAATTGACGCGCGCCGCGCGTTGCGCGTGCTTTGCTGCGCGCCTATCCTCGCTCCGTTCTCAGGGCGGGGCGGAAATCCCCACCGGCGGTATGCAGCGCGAGCTGCGAGCCCGCGAGCGCCTTCCAAAGCGGAAGGGTTAGCAGACCAGGTGAGAGGCCTGGGCCGACGGTCATAGTCCGGATGAAAGAGAACGCGCAGACCCGGCGTGCTTTAAGCGCGCGGGGTATGCTCGTGATCGCCTTGGGTGACGTGTCCAAACCAAGGAGGATCACCGTGACACACACCCGCTATGCCTTCATCAAAGCCCGCTGGCACGCCGATATCGTCGATCGCGCGCTCGAGGGATTCTGCGAGATCATTCCCGCGGATCGCATCGACGTCTTCGATGCCCCAGGCGCATTCGAGATGCCGCTACTCGCGCGCGATCTTGCTGCGAGCGGGCGCTATGCCGCTGTTGCCGCAGCAGCTTTCGTCGTCGATGGCGGCATCTATCGCCATGAGTTCGTCGCGCAGGCGGTCGTCGACGGCCTCATGCGGGCCGGCCTCGATACGGGTGTGCCCGTGCTCTCGGTCTCGCTGACGCCACAGCAATACCGCGAGGACGAGCACCACAACCGCATTTTCCGCGCGCACTTCGTCGAGAAAGGGCGGGAGGCGGCGCGGGCGGCACTCATGATCGGGGAGACGCGCGCGTCGGTAGCGGCGTAAGGCGATCCCGTTAGCGCTGGCGCTGCGGCCTGGCCGCGTTCTTTCCCTCGCCGCGCTCAAACTGGTTCGGATCGAGCCCGATGAGCGCGAATGAGCGCAGCATGTGCTCAGGCAGCGGCGCCGTCACGTCTATGGGCGGCTTGCCGGCGCGCGGATGCGGCAGCACGAGGCGGCGCGCGTGGAGATGGAGCTTCGGTTCGAGAGCCTCCATGATCTGCGTGATGCCGCCTTCGTACTTGTTATCACCAATGATCGGGTGGCCGATCATGGCCATGTGCGCGCGAAGCTGATGCTGGCGTCCCGTCACCGGTTTGAGGGAAACCCACGCCGCGCGGTTCGCCACGCGATCGATGACCGAGTAGTGCGTCGTCGCGTGCATGGCCGCGTCCTGTTCGCCGGCCTCGGCCTTGCGCACGCGATCGCCGTCCGGGCCTGAGGCTTTCACGAGTGCGGCCTCGATCTTGCCCTGACGCGGTGTCGGGAGGCCTTTGACGAGCGCCCAGTAGGTCTTGGCCGCCGCGCGCGTCTGGAACGTGCGTCCGAGCTTGGCGGCGATGTCGCGCTTCTTGGCAATGAGCAGCACGCCGGTCGTATCACGGTCGAGACGGTGCACGAGGCGCGGACGATCGCCGAAGCGGTCGACCATGCCGGCGAGTATCCCGTCGATGTGCCGGCGCGTGCCCGTGCCGCCCTGCACGGCAATGCCGAAGGGTTTGTTGAGCACGAGGATGTCGTCGTCCTCGAACAGGATGGCGCTTTCGATGAGCTCGCGATCGGTCTTGCTGGCGGAGGGCGCGGGCTTGATCTCGCTCGCTGTCGATTTCGGCGGCTCGCGCACGATGCGCGGCACGCGCACCTCGGCGCCGGCTTCGAGACGGGCGTTCGCCTCGACGCGGCGGCTGTCGACGCGCACTTGGCCCGTGCGCAGGAGTTTCTGCAGATAGACGTGGCCGACGGCGGGAAAGTGGACGCGGAACCAGCGGTCGAGGCGCATGCCCGCCTCATCACGCGCGACCTTGATCGTCTCGACGGCACCGCTCATCTCAGACCCCGCACGAGCGCCATGCCGAGCAGCAGTCCGCCGACGGCGAGGAGGACCGAAAGCGTCACGTACAGCATGAGCGCGACGTACTGGCCGCGATCGTGCAGAACCCAGATATCGAGCGAGAAGGCCGAGAACGTCGTGAACCCACCGAGAATGCCGGTCGCGAGGAACGTCCGCCAGGCGACTGTCGAGACGCCGCCGAAAGGCATGAGTGCTTCGACGACGATGCCCATGAGCAGTGACCCAACCACGTTCACCGTGAACGTCGCCCACGGAAAAGTCGGGCCGAGCCATGCCAGCATCGAGACATTAACGAGATGGCGGGCGCTGGCGCCGAGCGCGCCACCGACCGCCGCAAGCAGCAGGAGCCGCATGGCAGGCAGAGCCTCATTTTCAGGTGCGTTGGCACCCTCTTAGCGTGTTCGCACGGCTCTGTCGCGCGGTGCCGCGTTCAGCATAAGCCGTTTCCGGCGCATTCCTTAACTTGACACCGGGTTGGGCCGCGGGGAATGTCCGCCCAAATCATAGGTGCATGGCCCCAGTCGGGGCCGTGCGGCCCCTTGAAGGATGCTCGTGTGATGATCAAGAAATTCGCCAGGTCTTGCGGCACGGTACCGAGCGAATTTCTCGATCTGAATCA
>JAEZAW010000110.1 GCA_023430315.1 Pseudomonadota bacterium
CCTCTATTATCTGATCCTCGCCAGTTTTCTGGCTGTCCACAAGCCATTCGGAGGCGACCTCCTCGCCGCGCTTGAAGACGACCTTGAACGGATATTCCTCATCATCGCTGGGGATGACGTCTCCAGTGACATACACCATCTCGATTTCCTCCTGGTGAGTGAGCCTCGGCCCGCTGTTGGCTGGCGCGAGCTTCCACAAGGGCAGAAGTCTGAAAAGCCGAATGAGGTTCCCAGGTTCGAGCCGAGCGTACTTAAGCGGCGGTCTGTGCTGAGCTTGATTGTCAAACGCGTACCGTTTCAGGAACTTGTGCTCACGTGCCCCGTTGAGCATAGCGATACGCCTGGCAAGGCTCTCATGGATCCGTTAGTCGTCACCGTCTCCCATTCGCTCGCCAAAGACGAGGTCATTCGCCGACTGAAACCGGCACTTGGCCGCGCGGTTCAGATGTTCCCCGTCCTCAGCCTGGAGCAGGAACACTGGTCGGACGACCGCATGGACTTTCGCGTCAAGGCTTTTGGCCAGTTTGCGACGGGCAACGTCCTCGTGGGCGATAAGGACGTGCGCACCTGGCCCGGCTTCGCTACGCTCTTCGCCTTCTTGCGGCGGTCGGTGGACAGCGAGCGTCCGACGTCGTCGCTCTCATTGAGCCGCCCCTTGGCGTCGCGCCGCACATAGCGCTTGTCGCCTTTGGGCTCGATCAATTCGCGTTTGCCGGCCATGGCGAGGGCCTCCTTACTCAAGTTCGTTGCGGGCCGTCATAGCCCCCCACTTGGACTTGATCTGCAGTGCCCGGCGAGGAAAGCGCGGGGATTGGCGCACGCGCTACTCACTCGCCGGGCTGTGACCGCGTCTAAGTTCCCTCTCCGTGTTTCGATTTTTTTTTTGCCCTGCGAAAATGCGGACGCCGGAACATCGAGCGGACCGCCGACGTTGTGCAAACGAACCGCATCGACGGTTTGCCAGCTACAGGATGAGCGTCATGGATTGGGATCGGATTGAAGGCAATTGGAAGCACTTCACCGGCAAGGTGAAGGAGAAGTGGGGCGACCTGACCGACGACGATATCGCCAAGATCAATGGCAAGCGCGAGCAGCTCGAAGGCGTGCTCCAGAACCGGTACGGCTACGCCAAGGATAAGGCGCGCGAGGAAGTCGATATGTGGTCTCGCGACCTCAAGTAGTCCTCGGTGTCTGAGGAGCAAAAGCCCGGTTTGTACCGGGCTTTTGTCATATCTGCGCTCGTCTGTTGCCCTGTGGCGACATACGACTCGGCCTCCCCGCCTCTACGATAGCCTCCGTAATAGGCTGGGGGCAGATATGAAGGCGACACGAGAAGCAGCATCACTTCTCCGCACGACGGTCACGAAAGACGGAGACCTGGACCTGCTAGTGATCGACGCAACCGGCAAGGAAAGCAGGCTGCGCCTCACCGCGGATACGGCGTCGAGTCTATTTAAGGTTCTTGCGGAATTCACGTCGAGGGCCTCGGCAGGCGACACTCTTACCAAGAGGCCTAATGGATTCGCGGTGGGAACCGGACGTTTCGAGCGCGTTGTTTTGTTGCGCTTCGAAGATGATGCGCCTTACGCTCTTCGCCCGGAAGACGCTATCGAACTTGCCGAAGCGCTCACCGAACAGACAGAAACGGTGGTCTCGCGGCCGGAGCAGGTCCTCCAATAACGTCGAGGCTATAGAGTTCGGATGGATCAATCCGCGCGTGGGCGCACTAGTGGCCCCGTCAATCTATCCGGACCGCCTCACCCTCGATGACGGGTCCTGTCCGTCTAGCATAGCCTTTCTTTTCCAGATGCCGGCGGAGCAGGGCCATGTTCTTCATGTTGGCTCGGAACATCACGTCAAAGACATCGCCGGCAAGAGGGATCGCGCCAACCGCGGTATCGAGAAAAGCATTTCCGACCATCCGGGCCATCACCCATCTCGACACGCCGAGCTGCCGAGCCTCCCAGATCAGATAGCTCGAGATCAATCCCGAGATCACATCGCCGATGCCGGGGATCAGCCCGATCAATCCATCGAGCCCAATGCGCGTGTTGGTGCCGGGAATCACAAGAGCGCCGTCCATCAACTTGGCAAGCGCTTCGAGCCGCGCGAGGGACTCCTCATGCGAACGGTCGGTCATGACAATGGGCGGGATCTGCGCGCGCCGCCGAAGACCGCAAGAAGGATAATGGCGCCTATTGTCGCCACCGCGATGGAAGCGAGATTGAGACCTTCATCATAGCGAAGGCCGAGCAGCGAAGTCGTGAGAAATCCGCCGACCAGAGCCCCGATAACTCCGACGGTGAGATTGGTGATCAGGCCATGATTTCGGCCCATGATGCGCTCAGCGAGCCACCCGGCGACAATGCCAACGACGATGCAGGCGATAACGTTCATTCTTCCACACCAGCTCCATAGACGCTTTGGTCAACGGCAGACACGGACGCAAGTTCCTCATCGAGAGCGCTCGCCGAAGCAGATGAAATTCGCCGGCGACGCGATGCCCCTATTGTCGACCTTGCACCCGTGCTCGTGCGCTGCCCTATCGTTGCCGCCCTCCGACTTCAATCGCGGGCGGGACCTTATTTGCGCTGCGTCGAGCCCGGATTGATGTTCTTCGCGTCACCGGGCTTCTTCTGGTTCTGTCCCGGCGCGAAGTCCTTTCCCGTCTTGCTCTTATCCTTCTGCTGCTTCTGACCCGGTGTCATGCCGGTCTGGCCGGGCGCTGTTCCCGACTTCCCTGGGCTCGTGGTCTGCGCAGATGCGGGCACGGCCAATAGCAAGACGGAGATGGCGAGAGCTGTGATACGCATTTGGACCTCCAAGGTTATCACCTGTGGTGACCCAGAACGCGACGAACTACGTATTGTTCCTGGAGGCTTGCGAACGTCTGCGCTTGAGCTGATCGAACGGTGAGTTCTGAATATCGCCCTTAGGATCGCCACAGCGTGTAGCGAGCGCCGTAGCGCGCGACCAAATCACGCTCCTCATACCGCATGGCAATAAGCACGTAGAGGCTCAAGCCGACGGCGAGCAGCAGGTGGCCGATAGTCATGCGCGGCGCCGCCCATATTGCTGCGAGGACGCCGACATACATGGGATGACTCAGCCATTGGTAGATGCCTCGTGTCTTCAGTGGCGTCTGAGTAGTCGGGCGCCCCTCCGTCCAGGCGCGCATTTGCTTGAGGCCTAGGAGCTCGAATATTCCGAAGGACCAAGCGCCAAGAAAGAGGACGAGCCAACCAGCAGCGAAAACAGCCAAGGTCGCCTGGTGCCAAAACCCTCGGCCGACATTCCAGACCTCAATCGCGATTGGCTGCCAGAAGATGATGAGAGCAAACAGGCTAAAGTTGGCCATATGGACGTAGGTGCAGCGCTCGAACGCTGCAGGCAGACGGCTCATCACGCGCTCCTTGAACCAAGGTCGGGCCATAAGAGAGTGCTGCAAGCCGAATAGGGCGATCAATCCAACGTCGACGACCGCCGCCAACCAGAGATTGCCGACAAATCCCCCATGATCCACGGTTGGAAGTGGCCAGTGCTCGAGCACTCTGCGAGGAGACGATAGGAAGATGGCGAAGCAAATCCAGAACGCCCACATGATGGCGATACCCGACCATGCGTAAGCTGAACCCCAGGTGGGGCGACCAATGAATACAGGTGATTGTGCAGCCATGCCCCGATAACACGACCGCAGCAAGGGGAGTTCCAAGAAGCGAGTTCACTACAGTTTGGCAAGCTGCTACACGTCGAGCATGTGCGGACGCGTCTTTGTCAAATCCTCGTTTGCCGAGCTTATGGCCGCCTTCGCCGACGTGCGGCGGGGCGACAATCTTTCCAATCTCGAGCTCGGGCCTCGCCACAATGGCGCTCCGTCGCTCATCTATCCAATCATTGTGCGTGACGCGCACTCTGTGCGTGGTGCATTCACGGAGGCCCGATGGGGATTGGTCCCCTCCTGGGTCAAAGAGGCTAAGCCCAAGGTGCAGCCGGCGAACGCGCGCTGCGAGTCGATCAAGACCAATGGCATGTTCCGTGGTGCCTACCGCTCACGGCGCTGCCTGGTGCCCGTCGACGGCTATTTCGAGTGGAAGGCGACGAAGGGCATCAAGCAGCCGTACGCGCTCGCCATGACGGACGGCAAGCCCTTCTGTCTCGCGGGAATCTGGGAGAGCCGCCCTGATCCCGCTCTGCGGCCAGGCACGGAGCCGAAGACGTTTGCCATCGTAACTTGCACACCCAACGATCTCGTCGCGACCATCCACGACCGGATGCCGCTGATCCTACACGAGAAGGACTACGCGCGCTGGCTCAGCGAGGAGCCGGATCCTGCCGATCTCATGGTGCCGTTCCCGAGCGGGCTGATGAAGATCTGGCCGGTGAGTACGCGCGTCAACAATGTGCGCAACCAGGAAGCCGACTTGCTTGATCCGATCGAGCACGAGGAACCAAGCCTCCTGTGATGAACGACAAGACATCCGAACAGACCGCCGACAACGGCGCTATGGCCATTCCGGACGGCACTCAGTTCGTCATCGTTGATCTCGGCCGCGACAACGACTTAGTGCAGATCGAGTTCATGCTGGACGGTAAACTGATGCGTGCCTGGGTGCCGGCATCGCACCTCGAGCGAATTATGCCCAACTGACTAACTGACGGGTTGTGAGCGAGGCTATAGGCCTCATTGCGGTCAGCGCCACAACATCACCGAGGCAACTACGCTGGACGCTTCAGGCGCAGAGGTTCGGGTCGCTTGACGGTAAATTGACGCGCGCTTGGGTAGTCTCCGTTAAGTCGCTCGCGTTCGCGGCCAATGAAGCTCTTCGTGCTTTTTACGGGGATAGTATTTCGATATTCAAAGGAGCGTTGCAATGCCTAGCGTCGAAGAATTTGTCCAAGCGAATCCATCCTTAAGCAAGGATGAACCCGCCGCGCCACCTAGCGCCGATGACCTGCGGCTTCTGGTCGAATTGATCGAGATCACGCCCGAAGTGGTGAGCTTCGCTTACGCGGGGATCGCATACTCAATTGCTCGCAGCCGCGTATCTGATGTCTCGCTCCTCCCTCAACCCCATGGCCCCGGCAGCAGCAGCTTTCTTAGCCCACCGTACGTGATCCTCACCATCAGTCATAACGCCCAGTTGAACACAATCCATTCCATCGCCGCTGCTGATCTGGTCTCTGCCGTTCCGTTCAGCATGCTGAATCAGCTGGAACCGATACCGTGCAGCACGCGCCCGAGCGAGCGCGAGAAGGAGTGGATGTCGAAGACTGGATACAACACCGCAGCGCTTAGGGACGTTGGCTTCTCAAGCAATAGCGGAAGCATGAGTGGCGGAGCTTATGATGACTCCAAGTTGGATGATTGGTGCCACCCGATCTAGTGACGACCGATGAGCACTGCAGTTATCGTAGCGCGGTCCGATGATTTACATGCTCACGCTGTCAAGGTCGCGATCGAGCGGCTCGGCGGCAATCCATACATTCTCGATGTGCAAGAATTCACTGCCTCGTATGACTTGCTCGCGACCATAGGCGGCAGTGGTTTCGACCTTCAAGTCTTGGGCCGTAGTGAGGCATCTCAGTCGCTACAGCTTGCCGACATATCCGGGCTTTGGTGGCGGAGGATCGCATATCCAATTGGTGAATACAGTGAGCGGGTAAAGACCAGTGCGCTCTCGGTTGCTCATGCCGAGCGCCAAGCAGCTCTTACAGGCACTCTTCATGGTCTCGTTGAAAATTCTTTCAATGATCCGGGCAAGAGCCGACAGGCTGCGCACAAGCCTGCTCAGTTGGCCCGCGCACAGGCCTTGGGATTGCGAGTTCCTGAGACCCTCATAACTAACGACCCTGTCGCCGTCAGAAATTTTCACGAACGAACGGGGGGTGAGACGGTCTACAAAATGTTCCATCACCCCAGTGTCGGGATTTATGCAACTCGACGCCTTCGGCCCGAGGATCTCCTGTCGATTGACAGGTTGATTACGTGTCCGGCCATGTTCCAAGAGCGGATCAGGGGCGAATTCGACATTCGCGCCACGGTGGTCGGCGACAGGGTTTTTGCAGCTCGGATTGGGTTCGAGCCTTCAGAGGAGCTGATCGACACGAGATTCGTGGAGACCGAAGTCACCCCCTGGACGTTACCCACCGACGTGGAGGCAGCCCTTATCCAACTGGTGGCTGATTTCGGGCTCGTCTACAGCGCTGTCGATATGCGCTACTCCGATGACTTAGGGTACGTCTTCTTCGAGTCGAACCCCGAGGGGCAATATGCTTGGCTGGAGATAGAGGCGAACTTACAAATAAGCCATGCCATAGCCAGCAGACTGTTGCGCAAGAAATGCTGAGTGGCCCGTTACTATTGGGCCAATGGAAATCTGACCAATCTCGACTCGCGTCAAATGGCGAAATCAAGAAGTCGTCTACTCGAGCCATAGGAGCCGGCGCGACTCGAGCCAGCCCCATGAGTGATGCTGACACGTTTGTTATCCCCGAGGGCACGCAGATCATCATCATCGATCTCGACTTCGAGAACGAAATGGTCCGCGTCGAATTCTCTGTTGACGGCAAGGTCATGCGACCATGGGTGTCAGCGTCGCACTTCGAACAAATGCTTAGAAGCTTGGTTTGGCACACCGCACAGGAGCATTCGCAGGCATGGTTGCAATCCGCACGCTAGCATTCATGGCCGCTAGGCGAACGTTTAGCTTCTCGCTGCGTGCCGCCTGTCCGCCGCAGCGGTCAGCACCTTCCACCTCTTTTACCGCTCCATTCTATCAGAACGCAAAACGCCGCCCACGCTTACACGTGAGCGGCGTCGATAGGTTCGGGTAGTTTACTTCGTTGCCGGCGTCGGCGGCGAAGCTGGCGTGGCGATGGGGGCCTGCGGGGCCGTCGTCCGCGACACGGTCGGGGTGTTGAGGCTATCGCCAAAGAACACGTAGAGGGCAGCAAGCAACGCGAAGGCGCCGATCGCGTAAGGCAAATAGCTGCCGGTAGTCCGAGGATCGTAGCGACCCATCGAGCCTGGTCGATTACCGGTACGATGGATGTCGGGATCATTTACGGCCATGTGGGCCTCCTATGTACGTCTCAAGGAAACGCGGAATGCGGGTGAGCGTTCCGCGGCACAACTTGCTTTTGAGCGAGTGGTCGGATGTCTCTTCGATGCTTTGCGAAAAGATATGCCGGTAAAGGGAGAGCCCAGAACCCAAGGAGGACGGCGTTCCGGGCTCTCAAACCACGCCCATCAGGAAGGACCAGGCGCGATTGATGAACTCAGCGAGCCGGCGTCTGCGTCGGCGTCGTGACCTGGCGGTCGGCGCCCGGCGTGTTCGGGCTCGACGGCGAGTTCGCGCCGTAGAACGACGCGCCGACGAATACGATGACGGCGAGGATCGCGCCGATGATCATGTAGCCCTGTGTGCCCAAGCCTTCTTCGCGGATGGGGATGCTGCGATCCTTCTCAAACACGCGAGGGACCGGGCGATCGTGATCTTCCATCGCCATAGGGTGTTTCCTTTCGACTAGCGACCGGGCTCGCCGGTCTGCGTCGCGTTGCTCTGCGACGTCGGCGTGAAATCATCCGGAGCCTGGTAGTACATGTAGGACAGCACTGCGCAGAGCATGAGTGCAACCAGCAGACCAGCGACGACCGCGATGATCGAGTAGGCGCGATGATCGAGTAGGAATGCTCGTGGACATGAGCTGCTGTCGTATCGTCTTCGATGGCCATGGGCGTCCTCCTCTATTGTGGGACCAACGGCAGGCGCGTGAATGGGTTCCGTTCGATCTGTCGGGCGTGCCTTCAAAGGTCAGTTTGATCTTGTGGAGTATGTCGTGATCACTCGTCGCGTCTTGTTTAAGCACGACCCGAGCGCTAATGCGCCACACCCGCCCTTAGGAACGAATGACCAGCCAACCGGTTACTGCGGGCACGGCAAGCGGAGGCGGGGTGGCATGACACCTGAGAAATCAGGCGCAGTCGGCACAGCCAGCCGCCTCCAGCTTCCGGTGAGTAAGCGAGGTTCTGCGTGAGCGGCCACAATCGAAATGATCCTTGGGCGCTGCGCGCGCCGAAATCGCCAGCCGAGCTTGCCGCAAGCAACCGGGTCGCCCTGATGACGATGTGCGAGAGGCTCTTCACAGTCGCGGAATACAATCAGCTGTGCGCCGATATGGGCAGCGGGAAGGTCGAGTTCCGCATGTACGACGATGGCATCGTCTTCACACGCACGTTTTAGAATGTGCCGGAAGGAACATCCACCACGACGGCGTTCGGATAATCCCAATACGGGGACGTGCAGCTCGAATAGAGCAAATCTGTGGGAGGGATTTATGAGCCGCTTAGTAAAACTCAATGGCCAGTGGAGCGCTTTCGAGATCGCTCTCTTGACTGAGATGGTGGCACGCGGTGACCTGTTGACTGAAGTCGCCGATACGCTCGATCGGCGCTTCGATAAAGTCCGACAGAAGATCAGCGATCTGCGCCTTTCAGCAACGGCGCTTTTCCACCGTATTGATGGGTAACGACCGGACGATCTCGGATCGGAACTCGGGCCTGCCTGGGCAGTATGTGACGCAACCTGCTTCCGCGGAAGGCAACGCCTGCTGCGGTGGATACGTGCGCAACCAGGAAGCAGACTTGCTTGATCCGATCGAGCCGAGGAGCCGGGATTACTGTGAGCCGACGCCGTGAGTGACGAGAACAAGCCCCGCGATATCTCCGACGTAGAGTCGATGATCATTCCGCATGGCACAACGCTCGTGATTGTTGACCTCGACCGCGATAACGAGAGGGTGTGGCTGCTTCGCTCCTCAAACAGTTGGCCAAAAAATAGTGGTTATGGGTTCTTCGGGCGTTCGGGCCAGCGCCCGGCGCGCCCGAGGCGAGTCGACGGTCCGGCCCCCGATCTGGACTGCGCAATGTCTCTCAATTGACTTCTCGACATCCCAAGAATTTTTTTTTTTCGAGCCCCCTCTTGAAGCCGAAAATTGCGCTTCCTAACTCGGTTTTCGGGCGGCCCGATCTGCCCCATGTAGCTGAAAAGACGGACTTATCCGTGGTTGTCGCTTCGTAAAGGAGGATAGCTATGGCGACACTCGATTTTGCTCCCCTCTACCGGTCGAGCATCGGCTTCGACCAGCTCCCCACACTGCTCAAACACGCCCTACAGCGCGACGAGACGGGCTTTCCACCCTACAACATCGAGAAGGTGACCGAAGACCAGTATCGCATCACGCTTGCTGTGGCAGGTTTCAGCCAGGACGACATCGAGATCGTCAGTGAGCACAACATGCTCACCGTGCGTGGCAAGACGAAAGAGACAGCCTCCGGGACCTACCTCCATCGCGGCATCTCGAGCCGCGCTTTCGAGCGCCAGTTCGATCTTGCCGAATACGTCGAGGTCACCGGTGCGACCCTCGAGAATGGTCTATTGGAAATAGACCTCAAGCGTGAGCTTCCAGAAGCCTTGAAGCCGCGCAGCATTCCGATCGGTGGCACTTTGCAAGACCGGCAGGCCATCGATGGTCCTTCGCGGCCCACGCCCCTTCAGGCAGCTTAGGCCACGTCTCTTCAGCAACAGGAGGACAGCGATGCATAGCGCTGGATGCCTGACGCTGCCGGAGGCCCGCCCTCATTGGCCGCGGCCTGCGCATGAGCCGGCAGTACCGCCGCCGCTCATGGGGTCGCCGCCGGCGGCCTGTCAGGCAGACCGGTGCCGGATCTTTCCGATCGGCCGCACGTGGGTCCTGCAGCTCGAAATGCCACCGGGATGGCTGCTAGGCGATGGGGCATTCGAGCCGCCGCCGCGGCTGCGATTCCAAAGCCTAGGAGCAGCGGTCAACCATGCCGTCATTCACGGCTACGACTACCGCATCATCACACCGGGACCCATAGCGCGTTTTCCCGATGCCGAGCGCAGGCTGGCGCGTGAAGCTTGGCGGGTACCGAGACAGCACTGACGCCGTAAGCGCGGGCTCAACCGCCCGGTCACAGGCGTCTCTTTGGAGCCGTTCGTGAACTGCGCGGGTTGATCGCGGAGTTCCGTCACTACTCTGTCAATCAGGGGGAGCCGATACATGGAACGCAACTTCAGCGGAAAGAACATCTTGATCGTGGAAGGATCACTGCTTGCGGGTGCTGAACTCGCAGAAGCCTTCGGCAGAAGCGGCGCCGGGGTTCAACTTACAGCGAACATCATCAACGCCTTCGATCTCCTCAGGCGCACACAGTTCGATGGCGCGGTGATGCTGCGCGGCGCCACATCGGCTCCAGAGCGTCGACATTAGAGAACGCGAAGCGCGTCACGCGGTATGGCGGCTAGATAGCGTCATCTCCCAAGAGGCGGACGCGCCGAGCAATTCTATTAGATGGGGTGGGCTGCTGCGCAATGAACGCAGCACCTTGGGCGCTTGATTTGGCCGACGCAAGTTCGCCAGCCGCGCTCCATCATTTGGCACTGCTTTCGACCTAGCGGGGGGCGGTAGTAGTCTTGACGACGCATATTCGGAACCGGGGTGCATCCAGAGCCGTTTATGCCGCAAGCAGTTTGCGACCGATACGCGTGACGCGTTATGCCCCGGACCCACATTAACTTTTCAGAGGGGTGGCTTACGTTCGTAATGCGAAAGCGGCTGGCGCGACCACCATCACAACTGATCTCAGCACAGCGCTTGACCTGGCGATCCGAAATCATCAGCCCGGAGAGTGCCCCGTCATACTCGGCGGCGGCCTAAAGCTGATCGGCATCGACTCCATACAATCCACGCGGGCGACACGAGACCTGAAGCAAGCCTGACATTCGCCGAAGCGAACCCCTACCTGATTGAGAAGCGGTTCTGATTGAGCGGCTTCAGTCCCAATACTGGAACCCCGGAAACGAAGTCGAGCGCGGCATGTTCACCCGAGACACTGAGGCAGGAGGCCTTCATGGAACCTGATCGGCGGATATCTGAACCATCAAACCGCGGCGCCACGGGATTCAAGACCATCGCCATTGTCTTCACAGCCGTGCTTGCCCTGCTGGTTCTCGCTGGCATTTGGGTCACGTCCGAGATCGGCAGCGACAGCGGTCCGCCGCCGACGACGACCGCGCCCAAATAGCGAGTGAGGAACGGGCTTTTCCGCAGTGCGTTGCCGCAGACACGCACTCTGGAGGAAGTCGCGATGGCTACGGAAGACCATGATCGCCCCGTTCCGCGCGTCCTACAGAAGGACAGGAGCACGCCCGAGCGACGGGTGGGTATCGGCTGGGGTGGTATCGCGTTTCTCGCCTTCATTGTCGTTTCGGTCTTGTTCATCGGCGCCACGCTCTACAGCATCCGCCCGCCGTCGACGTCCACTACACCGGCCGGCGATCGTCAGATCGTTAACCCGCCGAACAGAACCACATCTCGATAAAAAGCGGCTCCTTCCTTGTCGGACGGACGCGGCGGAGCGCTCGCAACATCCTCTGCAATCAGAGTAGCGGGAAGTCGGGCGAGCAAGCGCGAGCCATGCTGACACGGCAGAAGACACCCGCGGGGGAAGCGATTGTTCACCAGCGCCAGAGCTACGTGGCCGGCCTCAACGCTGGCAAGTCCGCAGCTGAGGTCAATGCGGGCCGTGACAAGGCTGCCGCGGCGGAGATCGATCCGCTCTGGGCCGAGATCAAGACGGCCACGATCGGCGCGGCGAAGAAGAAAGCGAGGGTACGCCGGTGACCAATCGCCTAGAGGTGGACAACGACAGCCCGATCAGTTTGCGGCGATGTTCGCCCAGCGCAGAGCGGGGGCACCGCAGGCCGTCTAACGCCGCAAGCAGGCCGAGCGCAAAGCCAACCGGACCGCCGCCGAGCGGGCTGCAAAGCGTTCCCTTCTGCGGTCCGAGCAGATGAAAACTCCCGGGCGACACCGGAAACCCGCGCGCCGCACAACAAGCCCGCGGGCAAGTTGGGATGCTCGATCGCCGATGTGTATGAGCGTGCCATCCACGAGCTGGCGAGACGTTGAAGCCATGGCAGCCGAGGGCAACTATTGCTGCTGCGGGCGCTCGCTATCGTTTCACGCATCGTTCTGGTCGCAGCCGCCGCCTATGCTTCGCTTGCACATGCCAATGCGGGTCTGACGTCGCCTTACGGCAGAAGCACGCTCGCCGTCGCCAGTGGACTTGTCGTCGGTGCTTTGTGTATCGGGGCGGCGTGGTCTGTCGGTCGTAGTTCCATCGCCCTCGCAATTGCCATGCGCATGATGAGCGGCGAGTTGTATTCACTCATCCTGACGGGCGAGCGCATTGTCGGCGCGCGCGAAGCGGCTCAGGTCAACACCCGAGAAGCAGGAGTGCGCCGCCAGGCCGCCGAGCGGCGCGTGGGCGAGGCGGAGGCCTGGCTAGCGGCTGCCAATCGGAGCAATCGCTCGAACGGGCACTGGCCGCAAAGACAGCCGCAGACCTCGCCGTCGTCGGCAAGTCGGCGGAACGCGGCTGTGCCCCGAATTGCCGGGCGCTGCTCCAGGGCCAAGTCGATGCGGCTAGCGCGAGGTGGACGTGGCACAGGCTGGACGTGATGCGGCTGTAGAACGCGCCAGGAAGGCCGTGGAGGCCGCTCGAGCTGAACTGGCGGGTATCCGCATGGCGCCAGACCAGAGCCCGCTGGCGGCCCGCCTTGGGCTCTCTGCGTCGGCTCTCGATCTTGCCGCGGCTGGGCTCGCGTCTCTAGCGATCAACGGGCTGGGCGCTGCCCTTCTGGCCTTTGGCGCCCATGGCAGCGGTCGGCACACAGAGCCCGCGCCTCCGACGGCCCCCGCGACCGATATATCAACGGAGCCGGCGGCACGACCGGTGATCGCGATGGCGCGTGATGGAACGGCCCACTTGGCCAAGTTCGCAGTCGAGGCGATGATACCAGATCTTGAGGCTCGAACACCCGCGCGACGTGAGGGCCGCCTACCTGCGGTGGTGTCGTGAACGCGGCCACGACGCTCTGCCTGCTCGTGACATGGCTGATCATCTCGCCACGCTTTGCAACAAGGCCGGCCTCACGATCGACACCGTGGATGGCAAGCCGCTGATCTGCGGCATGAAGCTGCTCAGCTAGAGACTAGTTTTGAGATGCTGCTCTCTCATTCGTTGCCGGCTGAGACTTGTCGATAAGGACACGAGTAGCTATGTGAGCTGTGCGTCCCGAGCCCGGGTGCTCTCTAAGAGCATCACCGGCCCCAACCGGCCTCCTTGTGGCAACGGTGGGAAAACGACGCGGCCAGCCCGAGGTCATCGGGTAGTGCAAACCGCGAGGCAATCGTGACCCTTCCCGTTAATTTCCATGATGCGTTCAGTCTCGGCCGCAGTGGCTCGATGGCGTCGATCCGCGACGAAGCGCTCGGCGCTCTGTGAGGTGCGCCATGCAGATCAGCGGCGAAAAGGATGAGGTGGCGGCGTCACTGCTCGCCGACATCATGCAATTGGCCAAGGCGTGCGAGAAGGCCAGCGGCGATGGCTACGCCAGTCACGTGTTGCGGGCACGCGAGTGCGGCTCCCTGATTGAGTTGGCGCAGTTCCGCGACGGACTCATTGAGGAGTTGAGGCTCTGCAGGGAAGAGCGCCGCCAGGCCTTGCGACTGCGTTGGGCGCCTATCAGGGAGAATATCGGTGTCATCGCGGGCTGCATCGGGGCGCCGCTGCTAGTCATGTTCGGCATCCCGACGGTGATCTGGGCATGGTTTCGGTACCTAAATTGGCTGAAATGACCATACCGTCTTACGACGCCTGGTTCTGACCAAAACAGTTCTGCGACAGTGGACGACGATTGGCGGAGGCGCGTCATTACGCGTCTCAAACAGTTCACGTCGGATGTCTCGATACGATCTGACTGATCGATACATCTCCGGTGGCTGAACTACCGGCTAGCGCCGCGACGTAAACGACGGCTTTTCGAGGTAAAGCAGCCCAATCGATGCTCGGCTCAACAGTCGCTTGTGACCCTGAGCCGTCCTCAGCGGGACGTACGAAGCGGACCATATTTGGTTGGTTCTTGCTCTTTAGCGGACGTCGCGCGCTTGTGCCGTCGTAAGCCGCGACCGCACTACCGTTGGTAAGTCGAACACGGGCAGATAGTCGGCGAGAGGAGCGATGATCGCTGACCGGTCGCTGGCTTTCATCGCGGCCGCCCTTTTTTCCAACAGCTCGCAGTTTTGAGCCTGATCCTGTCACGGCAACCAGCTGCCGCATCCCCATGCCCATCAAAGAAGTAACGGGTGCGCGACAAAACTTTCTGATTCCCGGGGAATCAGCCTCGTCGCTCTGGTGCTGCCCGCGGCTACCAATGGCGATGCTGCTTGCCGGCAGTGGCTACCATATTCTATCGTTTGACGGAGTTCGTTCACTTGGGGGGCTCAAGCCCGAGTGGAAGTTCATGCATAGGCGCCGGCGGAAGGCCGCAGAGCCAAGTATACGGCACGAGCTCGAACGTGGCCGCCAGCTCTATCTGCAGCGCGCGTGGGCCGATGCCTACCATGCGATGTCCAGCGCCGACCAAGATGCTCCGTTGGAGGGTGAAGACCTCGAACTTCTGGCGATGGCGGCATACCTTCTCGGTCGGGACGAGGACTACCTCAGATCACTTGAACGTGCCCACAACGCACATTTGAACGCCGGCCAATGCGCTCGCGCCGTCCGCTGCGCCTTTTGGCTCGGCTTTCGCGTGCTCATGCGCGGCGAGGCGGGCCGCGCAAGCGGCTGGTTTGCTCGTGCCCAGCGGTTGCTGGAACGCGATGCGCGCGAGTGCGCCGAGCGCGGCTATTTGCTGCTGCCGGAGGTCGAGCAGCGCCTTGCAGCGGGTGAACGCGAAGCCGCATACGTGGCAGCAGGCGAGGCCGCCGCGATCGGCGAGCGCTGCAACGATCCGGACCTCGTTGCCTGCGCGCGCCACCAGCAGGGCCGGGCTCGAATACTGCAGGGGCAGGTGCAGGCCGGCCTGTCGCTTCTGGACGAGACCATGGTCATGGTCACGTCCGGAGAGCTGTCTCCCCTTGTCACCGGGCTAATGTATTGCAGCGTCATCCAGGCTTGTCAGCAGGTGTACGCGATCGATCGATCCCGGGAGTGGACCGCCGCCCTGACCCGGTGGTGCGAAGGTCAGCCCGATATGGTCGCCTTCGCCGGGGTCTGCCAGGTGCATATTGCCGAGATCATGCAGCTGCAAGGAGCTTGGCCGGACTCGATCGATGCGGCCCGCCGCGCCTGCGCGCGAGCACACGAAGTAGATCGGCGCGCAACCGCCGCGGGCTTCTATCAGCAGGCCGAGGTGCATCGCTTGCGGGGCGACTTCGCCGTGGCTGAAGAGGCATACGTAAACGCCAGTCGCTGGGGCCTAGAGCCCCAGCCAGGCCTTGCCCTGTTGCGCCTCGCGCAAGGGCGCAACAATGCGGCCGTGGCCGCCATCCGTCGCGTAACGGGCGCCACCATCGACTGCATGAAGCGCCTGAGCCTGCTGCCGGCCTATATAGAGATCATGCTGGCAGCTGGTGATGTAAAGGAAGCGCGCAGCGCCTGCCAAAAGCTCGAGGAGATCGCTCGGAGCTTCGAAACGGGAGTACCGGCCGCTATTGCCGCGCAGGCGTTGGGCGCCGTGCACATCGCCGAAGGCGACGCCGCGGCTGCACTCGGCCATTTGCGCCACGCCTTCGAGGTATGGCAGCGGATCGAGGCCCCCTATGCGGCTGCGCGCGTGCGCGTGTTGATCGGCGTGGCGTGCCGCGCGCTCGGGGACAACGACGGCGCCGGCCTCGAGATCGACGCGGCCAGGTCCGCGTTCGAGCTGCTGGGCGCCAAGCCGGATCTAGCGCGGATTGCTATGCTACCGCAGGATGCACTCTCGCATTGCGCCCATGGGTTGACGTCACGCGAGCTGCAGGTCCTTCGCCTTGTCGCCACGGGAAAGACCAATGCGACGATCGCCGTTGAGCTGCGTCGAAGTGAGCGGACGATAGATCGACACCTGAGCAACATCCTGACCAAGCTCGATCTGCCGTCCCGAACGGCCGCCACCGCCTGGGCCTACGATCAAGGGCTGATTTAGCGCCTGGTATGGGTAGAAACACCCATGGTGGCTGCACTCCCGATTTGGGTGATTGCCCCGAAGCACGACTGCCGCTGCCGGCTTAGGTTCGGCCGGTAGCGGCTGTGCAGGAGGCAGCAATGGCACTTACAGCGTTTCATCATCGAACGCGACCTGCCGGCAGTCAGCACGCTTGAGCGGGAACAGTTGCGCGCCGCCGTTTCAATATCCAAGGACGTGATGCGCCAGCTCGGCGTGGCCGTGGCATGACGCGGTGAAAAGCGACGGAGCGAGAGGGTCGCCATGACAAAGGCATATGACGCAATCGTGATCGGCGCCCGTTGCGCCGGCTCGCCGACGGCAATGCTTCTGGCCCGCAAAGGCTACCGCGTGCTCCTGGTCGACCGGGCGACGTTTCCGAGCGATACGGTCTCCACGCACGCGGTGCACCCGCCCGGCGTACGCGCGCTGTCGAAATGGGGTCTCCTCGATCGCCTCGTGGCGACGGGGTGCCCGCCGATCCACACGTACGCCTTCGACCTCGGTCCCTTCACGATTGCCGGCGCGCCGGGCACCAGTGACGCGCCAGTCGCATACTGCCCGCGGCGGACGATCCTCGACAAGCTGCTCGTCGATGCCGCCGTCGAAGCCGGTGCCGAGGTGCGCGAAGGCTTCACGGTCGATCGGATCTTGACCGAGGACGGCCGTGTCGTCGGCATCGAGGGACGGCATGCGAACGGCCCGGCACTGAAGGAACAGGCCAGGGTCGTCGTCGGCGCCGATGGTCGGCACTCGCTGGTCGCACAGACGGTCGACCCGGAGCGGTATCACGAGAAGCCGCCGCTGCTCGCTCTGTACTATGCCTACTGGAGTGGCCTGCCGATGAACGGCCACAACCTGAACTGTATCCGCCCCTATTGCGGTTTCGGCGCCGCGCCGACGCACGACGATCTGACCGTGCTTGTTGTCGGCTGGCCGACCGCGCAGTTCGAGGCCAACAAGAGCGACATCGAGGGCCACTATCTCAAGGTCATCGATCAGGCACCCGCGTTCGCCCAACGGCTGCGCGAGGCCAAACGGGAGACACGCTTTGCCGGAGCGTCCATGCCGAACTACTTCCGCAAGCCGTATGGGCCCGGCTGGGGGCTGGTCGGCGATGCTGGCTACCTGAAGGACCCGATTACCGCGCATGGAATTCTGGATGCTTTCAGGGACGCCGAGCGCTGCGCAGGCGCGCTGGATGCTTTCTTCAGCGGGGCGCACTCGTTCGATACGGCGTTGGCCGCCTACCAGCGGGACCGCGACAGCCATGTGCTGGCGATGTACGAGTTCACCTGCGAGTTCGCGACGCTGGAGCCGCCGCCGCCGGACATGCAGCGGCTCTTCGAGGCCATCAGCGGCAATCAATGGGCCATGGACGGGTTCGCCCAAATGTCCGCCGGCACCATTTCGCCCGCGACATTCTTCGCGCCGGAGAACGTCAGTGCGATTTTTGCCAAGTCACAGGGTCGGGTGGTCGAATGAAAGTTCCGTCATCTCCACAGACGTAAATTTGGAAGCGTCGGAGATAGCCGAGAGCACCTGATGGCATCGACGTCATCGCTGGTGGCGCCCGAGGCCGGCAGCTATTGCATCAAGGCGACGTTCCGTTGCCTGCTGGCTGAGCCGTGAAGCACCCTAGTAGCGCGCCCCGCGCAAAAATGGAGGCAGCACATGACAACTCCCGTTCCACAAGCGCTGCTCGATGCAGCAAACGCCTATGAGGCGCTCTTCGTGCCGGCGCTGTTCGGCCGCTGGGCTCCCATCGTGGCTGATGCCGCGGAGATGAAACACGAAGATCGCATATTGGACGTTGCCTGCGGCACCGGCGTGCTCGCCCTCGAAGCCGCTGCGCGGGTGGGGCCACAGGGGCGGGTCACCGGGGTCGACCTGCATGCCGGCATGATCGCCGTGGCGCGACGTATCGCGCCGGGGATCGACTGGCGCGATGGGAATGCCGAGGCGCTGCCATATCAGGACCATAGCTTTGATGTCGTCGTCAGCCAGTTCGGCCTGATGTTCTTCAGCGATCACGATAGGGCGATCCGCGAGATGTTGCGCGTGCTCACGCCAGGCGGGCGTTGCGTGGTGGCGGTCTGGGACGCCATCGATAACGCACCGGCCTTCGCCGACCTCGTAACCGTGCTCGACGGCTCGGCGGGCAAGGCGGCGGGCGACGCGCTGCGGGCGCCGTTCGCGCTGGGCGACTCGCCGGCGCTGGTGCGCCTGTTCGAGTCGGCCGGAGCACGCGCGATCGAGGTCGCGACCCGGCAGGGCACGGCGCGCTTCCCCAGCATCCGCGATTTCGTCGAGGCGGAGCTGAGGGGTTGGCTCCCCGTGATGGGGGTCAACCTGACCGAGCCCGAGATCGATCGCATCCTGGCCGAGGCGGAAAGAGTTCTCGCGTCCTATCGCTCGAGCACGGGCGAGCTCGTGTTTGACATTCCGGCGCATCTCGTCAGTGCACGGAACCATTGACTTGGCCACAGCCATTGATCGCTTTCCGCCGCTTCTTCTTGCCGACGACGAGGCCATGTCCGGAGTCCGGCCATACCCCAAGTGGTCGGGCGCGATCAGCCGGTAGCGGTCCGGCAGTCGGGCTAACAGGGCGGCCCACTGTCCGCTGCTTCCTGTCGAGCTATGCCCCAGAACGACGCTGGGGCGATTTCCTGGGCGGCCAGCTGCAGGGAGCGTGTGATCGGCGTGTAGCCGCGCGCTCTGATCGCAGCGACTTTGGCTTTGATAGCGGTCTTGGCCTCGCCAACCGGAGCGGACCCGGCAACGAGCTCGCTGTCCTCGCAGTTCTTCCTGTCCGGAGAGGATTGATGGCCCTACGCCCTGAGCCCGAGACGAATGTCGGCTGGCAGCTTGCCAAGGAGATCATCGATCGCCGCCTTCGCCGCCTCAAGCCTAGTCCGTCGTCCGGCATGGGCTGATTCATGCTGCCAGAGGCAATCCAGGATGATAAGGACGCTGCTGCCGGTCTCGCCAAGCGCGATGCTGCTGATCATCGCAGCGCTAGCCAACGCCGTGGTAGCAGTGGCCGCCGCACCACGACCGCTATTCCGGGCTCCACGCATCAAATCCTTCTCCTGAGCTTTCGACCGTTCTAACGATCGCGAGACGAAGATCTCTTCGTCGCCTGGGCAGGCGGTGTGGCACGTCCGCGGTGACGCGCTTAAAATCTGCCGCTGGCGCGCTGCTCAAACCGCCGAGATCTCAACGACGACCGGCGGTCGCTCCCGCAATGTGCAACTCACGGCCGAATGCGCATCGCCCCACGCGGCAAGCTCACGCAGCTGTGGTTCGGCAACGCCGTCGGCGCCGATCTTGATTGTCATCCGTATGCCGTCGAGTGCAGTAGAGGCGCCGGTGATACCGACCAGGCCTCGCGCATCCGATTCGCTTTCAACGATGATCTCGAGGGAGCGCAGCGCGATGCCGAGCATTGCTGCCCGCATCGCAATCGCCGTGGCCGCGCAGGATGCCATCGATGCGCGCAACAACCAGCCCGGGTTGGCACCTGCGCCCCTACCTCCCATGGGTTCCGGCATGTCAGTGACAACCCTCTCGCTGCCTGGGCCGGTGACCTCGCACCGCAAGCCATCGCGCCATACTGCCGTCGCCATGGCATTGGGTTTTCGTGCGGCGGAAGGCTTGGCGAGGAACACGCGACAGGCGCGCTCCAACGCGTCCCGCGCTTGCAGATTTGACATGCTGCCTCCTTCTCACTTGGTTCCTGCGGCGACGACAAACTCTCCCGGCACCGAATAGCCCTGGCCCTGCCGATAAGGGGACAGGGAGTCGAGGTATTCCTTGTGCGCCTCAGCCTTCACCGACCCCGAGAAGCGGCTGTAGGCTAAAGCCACAGGTCCGCCTTCGAACGCCGCTTCGTTCGCCTCTGCAGCGCTCGCGTACTCAAGGTGTGTTTCCAGGCGTTTGCTGGTGATGGCACGGAATCCCGCGGATGCGAGCGTGCGCTCCAGGGCATCGCCCGTTCCCAGTCGGAAGAACATCGGACAGACTTCCGAATGGACGCGCGCGTCAACGATGGGGAAAATCTTGGCCCAGCCGCACTTGTTGCGCTGACCCCAGACGGCGCAGACAACGCGGCCGCCTGGTCGCAAGACACGATACATCTCGCCGACTGCCTTCGCAGGATCGGGCGCATACATCAGGCCGAGTGCACAGAGCGCCACGTCGAAGGTGCCAGTGTCGAATAGGCATTCCTCGGCATCCATGCGCTCAAAGTTGACATTGGAGATGCCGCGCGTGCGAGCGATGTCGCGCGCCGTTGCGACCATCTGCTCCGACAGGTCAGTACCGATGACTGTGCCATTTGGCCCGACGAAAGCCGCTGCCCGCAGCGTCACCAGGCCGGTGCCGCAGGCGACGTCCAGGACCCGCTCGCCAGGAGACAAACGGGCCATCTCGAGCAGGGCGGTCTGTGCCGGCGCCAGCTGATGTTGCCACGAACGCTCGTAGTGTTGGGCCGCCTTGTTCCAGCCATATCGCTGCACCCGCCTTTGAAGCCTAGTGTCCATAAGGCTGTCCGTTGCGTGCAGTTACGTACCAGGAGCTCGAAGGCATCACGACGCCGTCGGCTTGGAGATGAACCGCGAAGGTCTCTCGCAGCGCCGAGACTACCTTGCCCTTGCGTTGCTCGCCGGCCTTGCCCGCGAGCCGGATGATTTCCCCAGCGGGGCCGAGCGCCATCGCGAATGCGATCGCGTCATCGAGCGAACGTCCGATGCAGATGTCGGTGTCGAACCGCTCGAAGGAAATGTGGTCATAGCCTGCGATCCTGAGCATATCGCTCACCATGTCGGCCCCGGCCATGGAGAATGGCCCCGGCCCGCAGTGAACCTCGTTGGTATCGTCATGCGAGACAACCGGGACGATTTCCTTCACGCGCAGCTCGGCTTTGTGCACCCATTGATTGTCCTCGCGGCAGCGCCAGACGATCATCGCCAGTTCCCCGCCGGGACGAAGAGCCTTGCGCATGTTGCGCAAGGCAGCGACGGGCGCGTTGAAGAACATCGTGCCGAAGCGGGAGAACAAGAAGTCATAGGGACCACGCAGGTTCTCTGTCTGCACATCCGCGACGAAGAACGAGAGGTTGGTGAGACCTGACGTGAGCGCTTCCTCCGTCGCCAGCTTGATGAAATTCGCCGAGCAGTCCACGCCGCTCGCCGCCCCCTCGATACCGACCTGCTGGGCAATGCGCTGGGCTGTATCGCCAAAGCCGCAACCGACGTCGAGGACTCTCGCTCCGGCCGGATAGGGTCGACGGTCAAGCAGTTCGTCGCTGTGCGCCGAAAGCCCGTTCGTGAGAGCCCATCGGAAGTAGCAGAATTTGTCGAAGAGGACGGTGTTCCAGGCCTCGATGGAAATGGCGTTGTCGGCGGCCTCTGCAGTGCTCATGATGCCACACCTCCTGGTCGGCTGAATGAGATAGGCGCCACACGGTGTCGCGCGTGCTTGCCGATGTCGGTCATGCACGGTAGGCCGACACCCCGCTCCATCTTGTCTGTCTAAGCGCCAACGCACGCTATCCGTGCCACCGGCAGCACGTATTTGCCGCTCTGCCGCAATTCTTTGCAGGAGTACTCGATGAACGCAGTGTCTATGCGGGGGCGGCCTGCATGTTTGGCTATCCTGCGGCACGCGCAAGCCTCCGGGCAACCCGAACCATGTCGTGGCTGCACTGTTACGATCTGCGCTTCCGAGGGTAGTGGCCGCGGAAAGCATCCGTGCGGACGGTGGTGATCGGCCTCACCCGTTCGGGTCGGCGTTCCCACTGTTGGCGACATCCACCTTCCGATACTTCGCCGGCGGCAATCCGAACTCGCGTTTGAACGCGCGTATGAAGCCGGCTTCGGATTGATATCCAACCTCCAGGGCCACCCGAAGAACGGTATCTCGCGAGGTTTGGAGCCGACGAGCGGCGAGCTGCATGCGCCACATCGCCAGATACGCCAGTGGTGACTCACCGAGGAAGTGCGCGAACCGCTCGGTCATGACAGACCGCGAGGTCGCAGCCTCTTCGGCCAGGGTGTCCAATGTCCATTGACGGTCGGGCGCACGATGCATTGCCGCGATTGCGGCACCCACAATCTCATCGCGGGCTGCGGCCAGCCATCCGGTCTGTTCCGCAGGCAGCAGCTCCATGTAGCGGCGCAGGGCTTCGATGAAGAGCGCTTCCGCCATTTTCGACAGAAGTGCGGACCGACCGCGCCGCTCACCACCGGCTTCCGTAACCAAGTGACGGATCGAATGCTCGAGCCATTGGCCGGCCACGTCGTCTCGCAGATTGATTTTAATGGCTATTGGCAGGCCGGAAAGAAAAAGGCGGTCCGCGTGACGTTCGCAACCGAAGAAGCCGCAAACGAACCGCGTCGCCTCACCACCGCCACCGATCTGCAATGTCGAAAGGTCGCCGGCGAGGTAACGGTCCAGTGTTCCATCGGCGTCGACGACCCTTGGCGCGCGGCCGTTTGAAATCACATGGGCATCGCCGTGTGGAATGATCAGCACGTCGCCCGACGTGATGGACACCTCCTGCCCATTTCCGAAACGTGCGACGGCATCGCCTTCGGTCATCAGGTGGTAGCTGACCACGCGCTCCGTGCCCGGCGCCAGCAAATGCGCGTACTCGCGCAGCGGCGGTATCGCGAACCCCCACGGGCGCGTGCACACCGCGTGATAGAAGATCGCGCCGGTCATGCGCACCGAACGCAGCGCTTCGGATAGAGCATCCATAGCGTTCCTCTGGGCTTTGTCGTCGTCTCTCTGCAAAGAAACTCGGCCTCGCTGCAAACAATCGCCGATCCGCTAGGCATAGACCTGTTCCTGTTGGAACAAGGATCCTGCATGTGGAAGGAAGAACAATGACGAAGACGGTCGATGAGGCGAAGCTTAATCAGTTCGTCGGGCAGATGCTTGGCGACCTCGGCGGCGCGCTGAGCGTCCCGCTCGTGCGTATTGGTGACAGGTTGGGTCTCTACAAGGCGCTCAACACGGACGGTCCGATGACGCCGGCGGAGCTGGCGACAAAGGCAAATGTCGCCGAGCGCTACACGCGTGAGTGGCTCTCGCATCAGGCTGCGTCCGGCTATCTGGCCTACGACTCCAAGACGGGCAAGTTCACCTTACCGCCCGAGCAGGCGATGGTATTCGCCGAGCCAGACAGCCCCGTCTACTTGCAAGGTGGTTTCGACGTCGCGGCGACAATGATGGAGAACCAGGCTCTGGTAGAACCGGCATTTCGTTCGGGCAAAGGCGTAGGCTGGGGCGAGCAGTCGCAATGCCTGTTTTGTGCCGCAGGACGCTTTTTCCGTCCGGGCTACCACAACAGCCTCGTTGAATCCTGGTTGCCGTCGCTGGACGGTGTCGTCGCGAAGCTCAAGCGAGGTGCGGCGGTCGCGGATGTCGGATGCGGTCATGGTTTCTCGACTGTGATCATGGCGAAGGCGTTTCCGAACTCGACCTTCATTGGCTATGACTTCCATCCAGGTTCAGTCGAGCAAGCCCGACGGCACGCCGAGCAGCACGGCGTCGCCGCGAACACGCGCTTTGAAGTCGCCCTGGCGAGCGAGTTCCCGGGCGGGAACCTCGATCTCGTGACCTTTTTCGACTGCCTGCACGATATGGGTGATCCTGTGGGAGCAGCGCGGCACGTGCTTCAGGCGCTCAAGCCGGACGGGAGTTGGATGATCGTGGAACCGGCAGCCGGCGACCGACTGGAGGAAAATCTCAATCCCGTGAGCCGTCTGTACTACGCCGCGTCGACCATGATCTGCGTGCCGACTTCGCTCGATCAGCCGCTAGGGGCCGCCCTCGGCGCTCAAGCTGGGTTGAAGACACTGTCGTCGGTGATCTCTGAGGCCGGCTTCAGGAGTGTACGGAAAGCCACTGAAACTCCCTTCAATATGATTCTGGAGGCTCGACCTTGAGCGCGTAGCGAAGCGTCCGATTCCGGACGTGATCGGCGGTGCGAAAATCACCGTCGGTCGCGCTTACCTGGATGGATGACGCAGCTTTGTGCAGCGCACAGTCCGACCAGATTCCTTGGGTCGCTATTGGCCCTTCTCGTCGGCGCGCTCAAGGTTCGCGTTCGTCCGAATTTGAAGGCGAAGCAGACATGCCGGCGTCATTGGCAAAAGTCGATCGTGACCCACTGCAGACATTCAGCACCGTCGACCACGCCATGAGGATCACGACTGATACGGGTCGGGCGTGGGTCAGCCTTGCCGCCGAGATCATCCTGCTAAAGCACAGACGCCACCGCTACGTGTCTAGCTGCGGGCTCAATGCGCTCAACGAGCATGTTACTTGATAGGTCACGCCTTGCGCATCAAAGTCCATGTGTGCCGCCGCATCAAAATGCTGGGCTATAACCTGTTCAAGCACTGCGCTGCCAAACCCCCTGCCCGGGGGCTGGCTCACACGCGGTCCGCCGCGCTCAAGCCAACGAAACGTAAAATGGTCCGACGGCTCGTCGGCCTGCCAAGAGATGGCAATGTGCCCGCTGCTGTTCGACAGCGCTCCATACTTTGCAGCATTGGTCGCAAGCTCGTGCAACGCGAGGGCGAAGTTTTGCGCCGCTTTGGACTTGAGGAGCACGCGCGGGCCTTGTGCGCTCACCCGATCCGAATAGGGCTTCATCTCCCTTTCAATAACGTCGCTCAACGCCGCTCCGTGCCAATCGTTGTTGATGAGCAGGTCCTGGGTTTCAGCGAGCGACCGGAGACGGCCGACTACCGCCTCTTTGGCTTCCAACACGGTTTGTTTGCCCGCGAAGCTGCGCATCACCACGGAGATGACGACCGCAAAGAGGTTTTTAGTGCGGTGATGGATCTCTTTGGTCAGCAGCTCCTGCCGCGCCTGCGCTTGCTTGCGCTCGCGAATATCGCGGGCAATCTTGGACGCGCCAATGACGGTGCCGGTCTGATCGCGTATAGGAGAGACGGTGATCGAGACATCGACAAGGACGCCATCCTTGCGCCGCCGCACTGTCTCGTAGGGTTCAACCGCCTCACCACTGCGCACTCGCGTGAGGACCAAGGCTTCCTGGTCTAGACAATTCGGAGGTATCAGGCGATCGAGCCGATTGCCGAGCATCTCTGCGGCTGAATAACCATACATGCGCGTGGCGCCGTCGTTCCAACTTGTAACGATGCCAGCAAGGTCCCGGCTTATGATTGCGTCGGCCGAGTTCTCGATGATGGAGGCCAAGTGTCGGTTGACTTGTTCCGCGCGGCGCCGGGTCTCCTCGGCCCGCATGCGTTCGATGCCGAAGCCCAGCTGGCGTGCAATGGTTAGGGCGAGCCCCTTGTCCGCATCTGAAAACCTGTACGGCCTATCGTGATAGGTCATGAACTTGCCGACTAGCCTCCCCCGCATCACCAGGGGAATGAACGCAAGCCCACCTATGCCCTCTGCCTTAATCACCCTCCTCAGATCGCTAGGCAGATCAGCAGAATGAACGTCGGCGATGCAGATAATGCCCGGATCCTTAGCGGTGGGTTGCCAGGGTGAATGCCCTTCCACGGCAGCGCGATAACCGTCGGAAAGCCCCTGCCAGGCCACAAATTTCATGAGGCCGGCTTCGTCAAAAAGAAGGATCGAAGCCCGCTCGCAACCGAGCGCCTGGCGGATGGCATCGAGGGCGGCCGCATAGACTTCATCGACCGCCTCCGCCCGATAGAGCCGGTCGGTAAATCGGTACAATGCCGCCTGCTCGTCCCTGTGCTTGGCCAGCGCTTGTTCGGGGCTAGCGAGCGGCACAGTGTCGGTCCGCGCGTCGCTACCGGACGCCCCAGAGGCCTTTGCTTGTTCGCGGGTGCCCGCAGTTTCGGGTTCCCTCCACGAGGTACTCACTGGCCGTTCTCCCGCGCCCTCTGAAGCATTGGCTGCTCAATTCGAGGCACTCCCGCTTTGAGCACGTACGCGCTCTTGCCGCGGGACGAGATTAACGAACATCGAACAGCAGTGGCAACTTTGGAGTGCGCCAGAAATCGACAATTTAGGCAGTCTCGCTAGGGGCGATGTAGCACCCGTTAGAGCCTTCTTCCAATCCCTCGCGATCGAGCACGGTGACAACTGACCGTCGGTGCGCGATCAATCCCTTGCGCTCCAATTCCTGCAGTGCCGTCGTCACGCCAGAACGTCGGACGCCCAGCATGATTGCCAGGAATTCGTGCGTGAGCACGATTTCGTCGCCGTCGATCCGGTCGTGCGCCATCAACAGCCAGCGGGCGAGCCGTTCCTCGATTTTGCCGCGACCATTGGCGAGCGCGGTCTGCATCATTTGAACCAGGAATAAATGGGCGGCGGTTAACAGCGCTTGATGCAGGCTAAGACTGGCGGCGATTGCTTTCCGCAGCTTCGGCGCCGCTAGGCGTTGGCCTCGACCGGCAATCTGCATGTATGTGTCGTGCGGCACCCGATCGGCATTGCCAAATAGCACAGGAATGCCGGTCATGCCTTCGCGGCCAATCATGCCGACCTCGATCGCCCAATCTCCGTTGGCCACAATCGAAGCGATGCCGCTATCGAGGAAATAGACGTGCTCGATGCGCCTGTTGCGCGTCTGCAATTGCTTGCGTACGGGCAGCTCAACAGTTTCGAGATCATCCTCGAGTAGCCGCAGGTCGGCGCGCGGCAAGCGCGCCAGCAGCTTGTTGGATGCCATGTCTGCTTTCGGTGCGTGCAACGCACCCGAAACCGGGGGCGACGACCTTATTGCCTAGTCGCGATGTCCCAAGCCGTCGATCAATCCCTGTGGGCCCGCAGCAAGCGTGATGATCGACAGTGAAAGGTCAGCCCGCTGTGCGAAACGCGGGCCAATGTTGCGGTCGCAAGATACCCTACGCCCGGCGCCACTCACCGTCCAGTCTGGAAAAATGTCGATTTGTGACATTTGGCCAGGAACGTTGTACGTGAGAGATCGTTCATGATGGACACCGGCCCCGGAACCTGCGGCGAAGGGGGCCTGTTCTACCTCATCCGAGAAGGAACAGGGCGTTGTCATCAATTGCTACGCCAACGGTGGTGCTCGTCGTCGAGGACGAAGCCTTATTGCGATATGCGATCGCAGAGGCGCTGCGCGAGGCAGGATTCGACGTTGTTGAAAGCGGGACGGCCGACCACGCAATTACGCAGTTGGGCCTCGCCCGTGACATTAATGTGGTCTTCACAGACATCCAAACCCCGGGACACCTCAGCGGTTGGGACGTGGCTGAGCAATTCCGCGCCGCCAACGCGGCCGTAATGATCATCTACACGTCCGGCAATGCGCCGGATCGGTCGCGCCGCGTCGCTGACAGCCTGTTTTTTGACAAGCCCTATGACGTACCAGACGTCGTGAGGGCTTGCGGACGGCGCCTGCAGGCCGCACCCTTTTTCGGTTAGTGGCCGTCTGCAGTGACATGTCCTGCGACGCGATCCCCCTGACAGCAGGCACAGTCGGCAGTGCCATTTACGCCGCCGATTGCAGCGCCCTCAATGGCAGCTATTGGCCCATCGCGTCGAAGAGCCAATGTCCGCTCGTGGACGCTCTTCGGCAGTCGACCGCCTAGCGATATCGTCGAGCCAAGAGGCGCCGGACGCGCGCAGACCGGAAGAACTGCCGATCCATGTGCTCGCAGATTTGCTCGGAGAAGCTCGCTCGTCTTCAACGTCTGGTAGACGGCCAAGCGCATGTACGGGGGTCGTGTAGCTGGGACCTCGTTCCAGTCGTCCGACTGAAGCAAGCTCACGACCTTGCTCGCTCGCCGGATCATGCGCTGTGGCGCCCGTTCGCCGTCTCAGACATGTGGGGAAAGCCTTCCACGGGAAGGCTCTGATCTCGAGCAACCGTTCGCATGGCTCAAGCTTTATCGTCGTCACCTCCATCCTCGTCGTCGTCATCATCGTCGTCTTCATCTTCCTCACTTTCTTCTGCGGCAGACTGCAGTACCTCTATTATCTGATCCTCGCCAGTTTTCTGGCTGTCCACAAGCCATTCGGAGACGACCTCCTCGCCACGCTTGAAGACGACCTTGAACGGATATTCCTCATCATCGCTGGGGATGACTTCTCCAGTGACATACACCATCTCGATTTCCTCCTGGTGACCGAGCCTCGGCCCGCTGCTGCCTGGCGCGAGGTCCCACAAGGCAGAAGTCTGAAAAGCCGATGAGGTTCCAAGGTTCGAGCCGAGCGTACTTAAGCGCGGCAGTCCGTGCTGAGCTTGAGTGTCAAACGCGTACCGTTTCAGGAACTGGTGCTCACGTGCCCCGTTGAGCATAGCGATGCAGTCTGAGGCACGCCTGGCAAAGCTCTCATGGATCCGTTAGTCGTCACCGTCTCCCATTCGCTGGCCAAAGATGAGGTCATTCGCCGCCTGAAACCAGCGCTCGGTCGCGCGGTTCAAATGTTCCCGGTGCTCAGCCTGGAGCAGGAACAATGGTCGGACGACCACATGGACTTCCGGGTCAAGGCTTTCGGCCAATTCGCAACCGGGCACGTGCTCGTTGGCGATAAGGATGTCCGGATAGAGGTAATACTGCCTTGGCTGTTGGCGAAATTTGCGGATGCGGCCCGAGAGTCGATCACACTGAGAACAAGAATTCTGCTCGAGAAGAAATAGATCGAACTCAGAACGCAGCGCGGAAGGCAGTCTCAGCCATGGACATCGTCGAGCACGCCCGCGGTTACGCGGCGGAGAAGCACTCCACTCAACAACGCAAGTACTCGGACGAGCCTTACATTGTCCATCTGCAAGCCGTCGTCGGCTTGCTGCGCGATCATGGAGTCGATGACGAACATGTTCTCGCGGCCGCCTACCCCCACGACGTTGTCGAAGACACGCCGACCAGCCTGGAGGACATCATGGGCGCTTTCGGTCATGAGGTGGCACAACTCGTCTATTGGCTCACGGATGCCGAGAAAGGCAATCGCAAAGCGCGCATGACCTTGAGCGCTTGGCGGCTCGGACGCGCCCCCTGGGAGGCCAAGCTCATCAAGCTTGCCGACATCATCGACAATACGCGTAACATTGCCGAGAAACGACCCGGACTTCGCGCCCGTCATTCTGCGCGAGAAGCGCGAGGTCCTCGCGGAAATGGTGAAAGTAGAAGGCGACCGGCTGACAAACCACCCACTTTACGAACGCGCCGCAGCTCAGGTGATGGTGCAGCCCGTTTGATCACGCGAGTGGAAATTCGTAACACCTGCCTTTTCCAGGGCAGCGCGGGCAGCTTCCTTTTTGGCTTCTGCATCGCGGAGCAGGATCTGGAGATGATCGATGCGGCGCTTGCTAGCCTCGCGTTCCTTGATCATCCGCTTGAGCATGTCGACTGAGGCTGAGGCGTCGTTATAGCGCTTGTGGAGCAGCTGTTCCGCGTTTGCCGTTCGCGACCATTCCACCATCTCAAAGTCCACTTCGCACGCACGATCTCTTAGGAGGCGATGGAGTTATCCGCGTGTGGAACGAGGGCTTGCTCAAGCATCGACGTCGGATAAGCGACCGATGTCTGGTGCCGAGCGAGACGAAGCGCAGCTAGCGCTGACTTCTTCTCCTTCTCTGCCTCCTGGAGCATTCCCTGCAACATGCTGAGATCGACGCCATCCGACGTGCGCTCAGCCATCATCGCAGTCAGCATCTCGACGCGGTCGTACATGGCATTGAAACGCTCATGCAGGCTCTCGATCGTCATGAGCGACGCGTGGGGCCATTACGCAAACCTCCGGTGTGGGGAAGCTCACTCCCTTAACCCGGCGCACAATCGTTCGTTCCTCGAGAGCTGCTAATTGTTGGACATCAATCCAAGTGCTCAACTTTTGTTATGCACGGCGGTCGTGTGCCCTGATTTTGGATCGATCCACCTCCGCAAGCTCGGCGTGCGCGTTGCGCTTCTCAGCCTCGGCCTGTTGCAGAACCCTCCACAACGACGAGAAGTCCTCGCCTAAGGCCTTCCTTATTTCGATCAGACGCTTCAACGCCTCGACGCGCGCTGAGGCCTCATCTAATTGTCGATGGAGCAGCCGCTGCGCAGGCGTCAGGTGCTCTCCTTCGATCTCGTCAATGGCAGTATCGATAGCCGTTGAGACTTGCATTGGGTGTGCCCTCTTAAGTTTGCGCCCGCGAAACTCGACGTCATGCTCGCTGGCTCCGCACGGCGTTAGCCGAATCTCGCGCTAGCTCTGCGCGGCGTCGACCGATCTCCATCGCGTGATGCTGGAGTAGCCGGAAGGCGTCCGCTTCGGCTTCTCCGGACCGCGCTCCCGCTACGAGGTTGATGGCATCCAGCAGCCACTCCCACTCGCGGGCCACCTCTTCCTCACGCGCTCGGATGATGTCTGCTCGTTCCAATAGACTGCCCTCTCCGTCAAAACTCGATCTGCTCGTCGTCACCGATCTCCGGCCAGTTGGCGCGACGTGGCTCCGGAGGGGGTTGAAGTATCCGGCGAGCGGGCTGCGGCCTTCGACCGGCGAGCCCACGACGGGGTAGGCTTTAGCCATGTGTCTCCGAGCGACACTGGCCGTTCTTCTGGCCGCACACGACGCATCGCATCCGCTTGTTGATGAGCGGGAACGGCGTCTCCGGCCTGAGTCGAAGGAAAACCGCGAACTCATCGTGCATGACAAGGTAGCTGCGCTGGCAGGCATTGTAGATCAGCCAGAGCCTGTCGTTGTACCTTCGTGAGCCGGCGAGCGTCGCCGTCTTGCATGCGCCATCCTTCGGCTTCGCCCGCGTCAGTGGATGGCTTGGTCGCTCACCACCGTCAGCCTGCTCTTTGCGGCGGGCGCGCGTTTTTCCACCTGACCGATCGCCTCGACATACCGGCGCACGTTAAAGGCACTCGCGCAGATCTCCTCAATCTGCTCGGCTGCTCCCGGGCCCTCGGCAAAGTCGAACCAATTAGCGAAGAGCACGGCGCGAAGATCATCCACTGTGAACTCTGGATGCCGCACGACCTTTTCGAACGCCCGGTAGAACCACACCGTCACATCGTCCTCGGGCCGAGCCGAATAGAGCGACTGACACCACTCGGCGATCGGCCGGTAGAGCTCAATGTGGCGACTGAACTGGGCGAGGCCGGCCCCTTGAATGACTTTCATGCCTAGGCTCCACTGACTGTTGCCTCGGAACTCTTGACGAGCACGTGACCTCGGCTGGAAGGTGCGCGCGCGCTGTGCCTACGGCAATCGAGAGGGCATGAAATCCATCCGAGCCTGCACCTTCAACGCCTATCTGGACCTCCCGACGCTGCTTTGGACGCGCGGTCGCGAAATGCAGTTGGTGGGGCTCGGAGAGCGGTTGAAATGCCCAGCGTGCGGCTCACGCGAGGTGTCGGTGATGTTCGTTCCGCCGGCAGGTGCGTCGAGGCAACAGGCTCGCGCTTAGGCCGAATTGCCGTTTACGGCAAGCGCGTAGGTGTCCTGCGCGCCCCATTGGCTTGCGCGACCGCGGACCCTTCAGCGGAATCGCCTATCCTGTCCGTCCCGCTCGCGCGACGCGCCGCAAGTTGCGCTCGGCCGAAAGCTGTGCCCCCGCACCTAGGCAACGGATTGGTTGGCTTCGGCGTTTTGATGCCGCCCCAAAGCCAGCCCCGTTATGTCAGCCATGGGAAAAGCACGTGAACACGCAACTGCGAGAAGTTCTCGATTCCAGCGAATACGACGAAGAGACGCGTCGAATGCTGATGGGCGTTTACGACTACATCGAAAAGCATTATGAGATGAGCGACGCGGAAGCGCTTGCAGTCGTTCAGCGGATTCTGGAAATCGCGCAATCTGGTCAACGAATGCCCGAAATTATTGAGCGCCATGCTGCGCCTGCGAGACTACAGGACAAATAGGCAGGAACACTCTCCCTCGCTTCGGCGTCTAAAGATTGAGGGCCGTTACCCCCACGCGCCCTCTAAACTGGCGTCGCAGAGCCATCAGCCATGTGCGCGACGTCAGGCCGCCCCGCGCTCCGCCTTCCCCCGATCAGCGGCGCGGGGTGGTATGTCGAAGCTCACGACGAGGTTCGACCTCCCCACGCGAGCCCCCACCTCAATTCTCATCGACGGCGCTTGAGTTCGTCACCGACCGAGCAACGCCAGGATACTGCTCGGGACAGGTTCGGAAATTCTGCGTAATGCCGCTGGCTCGCGTTCCTGGACCCGCCCCTTGTTTTGTGTGTCCAGCGCGTAACCTCCTGCTCGGTTCGTTGTTAAAGACAATCAGCAAGCCGCATGTCCCCCATATGCGGGCATATCGCCAGCCCGGTCGTTTCCCCATGTCAGCGCTCATACGAACCCGGCCTCGCCCGTCCCCGGCGAGCTGGGTTTTCCTTTGTTTGACGGATGGGCCCGAAGCGTCTGTCTAGCCGTCGGGGAGCAAGTCGCCGTGCCAGCGATGACAGCGGTCGTGCTCTTCTCGTAACCATGCTGTGAAGCAATCCATGGTCGCTGCGAACTTCAGCCACCCCGTGCGCGTATCGCATGGGCCAGCCTGTCGGTCTGGTCGACAGGGCCTTCTTGCCTGCTCGCCAAATAAGAGGGACGGAGAGCCCCAGGAATGATCGCGCCATGGCACTGATTGGCTACGCCCGCTCAGGAAAAGATCTGGAATTGCAAATTGGCCAACTAAAGGAATCCGGATGCCGGACCGTCCGAATAGAGGTGCACTCCCGAACAGCGCCGGCGGAGTGCAAAGAACTATCCACCGCGGTGAAGCACCTTAAGCCTGGCGACACGCTGATTGCGACGAGGTTGGATTGCTTGGCTCATAGCATCGAGGACTTGCGAGTCGTGGTTAGCGCGGTACGCTCGCAGAAGGCTCATTTGAAGGTACTGGCACCGGACCTCGACACCAGCACATCATCTGGACGGTGGTTTATCAAGATGCTGGACATCTTCGCTGCGTTTGAAGGCAACCTGCATCGCGAGCGGCAAGCATTGTCCGCCGCGAGGTCGCGCGCAGCTGGCAAGTATCTTCGAGGCCGCCCACGCTCAATTGATGCCGAAGCGGCTCTACAGCTCAAATGCGATGGCCTCAGAGTGTCGGAGATCGCGAGGAGATTGGGTGTGAGCCGCTCGACGGTTTACAGGTCGATGAAGGACTAGCTGGAGCTATTGCAGCCCGTTCGTGGCTACGCCGTGCGGAGCGGCGGCCTATTGTGGGTTAACCAGCTGTTTACTCCCACTGGAACGAACTTTGGCGATCCAGCGAGAAGTAGCCCTCGCAATCGAGTGGAATGGAAACTCAATTGTAACAGCAAAAATAAAACTGACGCACAAGATAAACATGAAATGGTAGAGCCAGGTGGTGCGGAAACCCGCGCTAATCGCAGGAAGCAACCCGGTCATTGCAATGGCGGGCATATGGAAGAGGTACAACGAATAACTCCAAGCCCCCGCCCATTCTAATGCAGCGAGCGGGCGATGATGTTGAAAGTGGCGCAACTCCATAAGCAACCAAATTGATGCAACAGCGGCAAATAGGGTCAGCGTCCACGGATAGCCGACTTTCAGGTAATAGCGAGCGTAATTGCATACGAGGGCGAGCAGAAAGACACCGATTCGCCACGCCCAAATGGATGGTGCTTCACCGCCGATCCCACGGCGGCGAACGTGTTCAGCTAATTGGCATCCCATTAGCCAAGGCGGCAATCCAAGAAGCCACGCGGCATAAGGTCCCCACATCGGTAAGCTCGGAGTCGAAGGGTTTGAAGTGATAAGGACAACGCCAATTGCAGAGGTCATTAAGATCATTTCGAACCAGGTGACCCCTGAGCGGCGGCGGATCCATAAAATGCCCGGGTAGAGGCCGTAATAGATGAGCTCGGCCAAAAGGCTCCAAAGCACAGTCCGGTCGAAAAGACTAAGTCTAACATCCAGAACCGTAGTCGCCAGCCATATCGCAGGCAATATAGGGCCCGCTATGCGAATATATCGGCGAGCAAAATACGCCGAGAGTGACGGCATAGCGTTGTTAATTGAGTAAGGATAGTGTATGCAGAAGCCAGATATAATGAAAAAGATAATGACGGCCGGCTGTCCCTTAAAGCTGCAATCGTAGACCGTGGCCGCAATCCCTCCCACGACCGTCGTAGTATTAAAAAAAAGTCCGGCCTCGGGCACACGGAAGTGATATAGCACAACCCAAAGCGCACAAAGGAATCTTATCGTATCCAACCCAGCGAAATGAATACGTTGGAGCTCGGCCGTTTCAGAAATCGGCTGCGTGCGAAAATCAGCCAAGGTCGATCCCACGAGGCCATTTCGACTAGATTTACACCCTACGTGCTCCACGCAATGTAGAAAAAGGTTGCGTATTGGTACAGTTAACGGCAGGCCTCGTTGTGGTGGGTTGAAATCCTTGGCGCGCCGCTTGGCGACTAGGGCCTTGGAGCGTCTCGCAAAGTCTGACCGGACACCGCCGCGCGCTCCCCCGCGCGGCGTGTTTCCCCCCGGTGCTTAGGCGTTGCGTGGGTTATTGCCGCCTAGCGG
Organism: Pseudomonadota bacterium; assembly: GCA_023430315.1. Taxonomy (GTDB): domain Bacteria; phylum Pseudomonadota; class Alphaproteobacteria; order Rhizobiales; family Hyphomicrobiaceae. Next base: position 34,563 of record JAEZAW010000110.1, read on the forward strand.
TTAAGCACCACGATTGCCGCGTTAAGTGAACCTGCGTAGAGGACTAGGCCAGATAGTGCGAGTAGCCAAGGGGCGAGGCGGTCAACGCGAAACGCGACGATGATAGTGGCAGTGAGCGCGATCGCGATACCGACAATCACTGCGAGACCGCCGCGGATGGCATGAAAACCGAAGAATATCGGCGACCACGCAGCATTGAGTGCAAGTTGCGCTAGAAACAGCCCTATGGCGTAGCTCGCATCCGCAGTGCCTTCACGCGCGCGTTCCCACAGTCGCCAAAGGCTGACGGCCATGAGAGCGTAGAGGATGTTCCAAGCGACTGGAAAGACCCAGTTGGGCGGCGTCCACGCCGGCTTATCTAGGAAAGCGTACCACCTCGGTATCTCGGGCTGGGTAACCAGAGCACCGGCTAATGCAACCGCGAAGCACAAAGCGAGACAGGCTACTAGTCGAAGAGCTGAAGCCATCTAGCCGTTGCCTCTCCAAACTGCGTGCCGCAGCATACCTGCCGTTGTGATGGTCCGATATTCGACATCCGCCTTGAGGCGTGGCTGCACCCAAATCGCCTTGGGCCGACCTGACACGACCACCGGTGGGCGATCGAGGTGGATCGTCGCGAGGCGCTGTCGGAGCTTCGCACTCTGCCCCATGCTCCAGCCGGTGCCGACCTTGCCAACATAGACGAGCTCATGACCTTCTTTGCGCGCGAGGTGAAGGGCGGCAACCAATCCGTTGCCCTCGGGCGCGTAGCCGACGACGGTGAAGCTCTCGCGCGTGAGACACTTCACCATGATCCAGCTTTCCGTCCGGCCGGATCGGTACGGAGCATCAGCGCGCTTCGAAATAATGCCCTCCAGGCCCATCGCGCCGGCGTGCTTGAACATCTTCTGCCCGTTAACCGCCATGTGATGGGAGAACAGGATCGGTGGACTGACACCACGGAGCAGTTCCTTCAGGACGCGCTGCGATAGCCGTCGAACTTGATCTCGTGCAGCCAATCGGCGCCAGATGGCACCGCGTCTCGCAATGTCGCGAGCTGCGGCTCGATGAAGCCGGGGAAGGCAGAGGGCTTTGCTCCAGCGAGCATCCGGGCCTCGAAGCGAGCCGGCGAGCGGTGAGTGGAAGTTCGCTTTGGCATTGGGAATGTGAGGCTTGCGGGTCGGCCAACCTCTTGGTCCTTTGTCCCGGCTTTCGATACTTTGCTGGCGGCGATGATAACTCCGTTTCGGCGTCTCGCTTACTCCAACCACCTTAGGGATAGGTGATGAGGCTGCGCGCCCGACTTAAGTGGTGTCTCACATCCCTTAAGCAGCGCGAGCGTCGAAATCCGGTTGAAGCGCCCCCGTTAAGCCCAGTTCGTCTACTTTCTGCCTGATATCATGGAGCCGTCGATCTAGCGTGTCGGCGGCCTCGGTGAAGAGATCGCCACGCGATGTCATCTCAGTCAATAGCGCGATTTCGAAGTCGCTCCATTGACCTTTCAGCTTCGCCACGTGGTTCATTGCGACTCTCCGAGTGCCTTCGAGGCAATACGTCCACCTCAGCCAAGAGTTACCCACTTTCTGACGACGGTGATGTTCCGGCAGGCACATCCATACGCCATCAACGCTTGCGGTCGCCCTTGTCGCCCTGTCCAGGCTTCGATGCTGTTTTCGCTTTCTTGCGGCGGTCGGTCGCCAAAGAGCGTCCGACGTCATCGCTCTCTTTGAACTGGCCCTTCGGGTTGCGCCGCAGATAGCGCTTGTCACCGTTCGGCTCGATCAGTTCGCGTTTCGCGGCCATGGCGGGCTCCTTTGCTGACGGAGCTCGAAGGCGGGTGACAATGCTGCGGCGCATCCGCAGAGGGCTGCAAGCTAGTCCCGCCTTCGAGTTTCCGTGCCCGTTCAAACCTCTGCAGATTGCCTTGGTTCCACTCGACTTTAATTCGCGCGTTGCAGGAGCGCCTTTGCCTTTGTCGGAAACCACGTACCCTGGTCATCGTTCTTTGGAGACGCCGCAGTTTAGAGGACGCGATGCCCGATCTCACCGCTAAGCTAACCTCCAAGGTCCTTCTCATATTTGAGCTCGAGGGATGGCAGGGGGTAGAGAACTACGCCAAGGCCAACCGGATACCGCTCGACGTCTGCCGCAAGATCGTCGCTGATTACCTCGCCACCGATCGCGGCGGTTTCATGCGCTAGGCGTCCCTTCGGCAACTTCCAGTTCATTGGAGCGTTGCCGGCGTGCAGTTCTCAAGCACAGGAGAGCCCCATGGCAGACAAGGCATCCTTCTCAACAGATGAGTGGCCCAAGATCGTTGGCAGCCCAATCCTCGCCGGCATGGCCGTGACGCTCGCGGATCCGAGTGGGCTATGGGGCACCCTCAAAGAGGGGATGGCTAGCGCCTACGCCCTCATGGAGGCCAAGAAGGATGCTGGCGCGAGCAGCCTCGTCAAGGCCATCGTCGCCGAGCTCGAGACGTCGGAAGGGCGCACCATGGCACGCGACGCCTTTAAGGCTCAGCTGACGGCCAAGACGCCGGCCGAACTCAAGGCGCAGGCCATTGCTGCTTTGGGCGCGGTATCTCAGCTCGTCGACGCCAAAGCCGGTGCTGATGCGCCGGCTTTCAAGATCTGGCTGAGTGGGATCGCAGAGCGGGTCGCCGAGGCGGCCAAGGAAGGCGGCTTTCTGGGCTTTGGTGGCGTTCCAGTAAGCGATGCCGAGAAGGCGACGCTGGCAGAGGTGTCAGGCGCGCTTCGAGTTAGCTGACGACCCGACCAGGGCAATCTTACCGGACCGGCATCTCACTGACTTGCCGATCGACCAGCGGTCGTTCATTTGCCGGTCCAGGCAGGCTGAAGATCGTGAAGCTAATCACGGCGATAAGAAGAGCAACGGATAAATAGAACACCCACTCCCATCGCACTTGCTGCCGCGTGAGCGGCTGGTCAAACTCCTGGATCGCCATCGTCGCACCTCCCAGACTATGATTGGCAAACGTGCCCGCGCGTCCGGCGTTCCAGGTGCGGGAGGGTATTCACCAGGAGGTTCGATGGCGGCCGACGAACCTGATTTTTGTCCGATGTGTCGGCCGCTGTTGTAGGTTGCAAATGTGCGGACGCGTCTTTGTCAAATCCTCTTTCGCCGAGCTGATGGCGGCATTTGCCGACGTGCGCCGCGGAGACAATCTTGCCGGCCTCGAACAGGGACCACGCCACAACGGCGCTCCGTCGCTCATTTATCCAATCATTGTGCGTGACGCGCGCTCTGTGCGTGGTGCATTCACGGAGGCCCGATGGGGATTGGTGCCTCCTGGGCGAAAGAGGCCAAGCCGAAGGTGCAGCCGGCGAACGCGCGCTGCGAGTCGATCAAGACGAACGGCATGTTCCGTGGAGCGTATGGATCGCGCCGCTGCCTGGTGCCCGTCGACGGCTATTTCGAGTGGAAGGCAATCAAGGGCATCAAGCAACCCTACGCGTTGGCCATGGCCGACGGACGCCCGTTCTGCCTCGCGGGAATCTGGGAGAGCCGCCCTGATCCCGCTCTGCGCCCGGGCACAGAACCGAAAACATTCGCGATTGTTACCTGCACGCCGAATGAGCTCGCTTCGACCATCCACGAC
>JAEZAW010000184.1 GCA_023430315.1 Pseudomonadota bacterium
GCGCTTCGTCGAGGATGACGAACGAATGCGCGAGCGTGCGGCCTCGCATGAAGGCAAGGGGCGCGATCTCGATGATCCCGGATTCGAGATCCCGCTCGACCTTTTCGGGCGGCAGAACGTCATAAAGGGCATCATAGAGGGGGCGGAGGTAGGGGTCTACCTTCTCGCGCATGTCGCCGGGCAGGAAGCCGAGACGCTCGCCCGCTTCGACGGCCGGGCGCGAGAGCACGATCCGCTCGACGAGGCCGCGCTCCAGGTAGGAGGCGGCCTGTGCAACCGCCAGATAAGTTTTGCCGGTGCCGGCTGGTCCGACGCCGAACACGAGGTCATGACGGTCGAGTGCGCGGATATAGGCGCTCTGCATCGGCGTGCGCGCCGTAACTATCCGTCTGCGCGTGCGAATCTGCGCTGTGCCGTCATTGCGCGGGGCACCCGAGCGGGCGTGACGGATGAGGCCATCGATGTCGCCGGCGGTGACGCTCTCACCCTTGCGCACACGATCATAAATGGCGTTCAGAACCTCGCGTCCGATTTCGCAGGCCGGCTGCGGACCTGTCAGCGTGACGACGTTGCCGTGGGCATGGGCTTCAATACCGAGCCTGCTCTCGATCAAAGCGAGGTGGGAGTCGTACTCCCCGAGCAGGTGGGCGAGCAGCCGGTTGTCGTCGAAAGGTACGACAATGCGGTGCTTTGCCCGGATTCCCTCACGAGTAACCTCGGGGGACCTTTCGGGTTTGGACGACCGTGAGGCCGCCGACCCGCGCGCAGTTGTCAAATGTGGCTCTCCTGGCCCGTTGCACGGTAGACCCAGGGCCGATGCAACTCAACTCGGCACCCGAGTCTCTTGGCAGCATATCATGCCGCCCTGATGACACCAGAGAGACTATTGGGACCCGCACCTGCGATTTCAACCGGTATGATGCGGCCCATGAGACCCGGCGCGGCTTCCGCGTGCACGGACTGGAGATAGGGGGAGCGGCCGATGAGCTGGCCGTCGCGGCGTCCTTGGCGCTCGAAGAGCACGGGCAGGACGCGGCCGACGCACTCGGCATTGAACGAGGACTGCTGCGCGTCGAGGAGGGCCTTGAGGCGGGCGAGGCGCTCGATCTTCACGGCATCGGAGAGCTGCCCGTCCATGGTCGCAGCCGGCGTACCGGGGCGCGGGCTGTACTTGAAAGAATAGGCCTGGGCAAAGCCCACCTTGCGCACGATGTCGAGCGTCGCCTCGAAGTCCGCTTCGCTCTCGCCGGGAAAGCCGACGATGATGTCCGTCGAGAGGGCGATGTCGGGGCGTGCCGCGCGGATACGGGCGACGAGATCGAGGTATTCGGCGCCCGTGTGCTTGCGGTTCATGGCGGCGAGCACGTGATCGGAGCCGGCCTGGAAGGGCAGGTGCAGGTAGGGCATGAGCTTCGTGAGATCGCGATGCGCCGCAAGCAGATCCGCGCTCATGTCGCGCGGATGGCTCGTCGTGTATCGCAGGCGCTCGAGACCTTCGATGGCCGTCAGGCGGTGCAGCAGGTCCGCTAGCGAGGCTGTTCCACCTTTCCCGTCCTCGCCGTGATAGGCATTGACGTTCTGGCCGAGCAGCGTGATCTCGCGCACGCCGGCATCGACGAGGCGGCGCGCTTCCTCCTCGATCGCGGCGACGCTGCGCGAGTATTCCGCGCCGCGCGTGTACGGCACCACGCAGAACGTGCAGAATTTGTCGCAGCCTTCCTGCACCGTGAGAAAAGCGCTCGCCGGGCGCATTTTTGCGGGCACCTGCGCGCGCTCGGGCAGATGGCGGAACTTGTCGTCCTCGGGGAACTCGGTCTCGATGACGGGGCGGGCGGTCGCGCGATTGCGGGCGATCAACCCGTTGATCTGGTGGTAGCTCTGCGGGCCGACTACGAGATCGACGACGGGCGCGCGGCGGACAATCTCGTCGCCCTCGGCCTGGGCAACGCAGCCGGCGACCGCGATGACCGTCTCCCGGTCTGCTTCGGCCCGCTGCTCCTTGATGGCGCGCAGGCGACCGAGCTCGGAATAAACCTTTTCGGCAGCTTTCTCACGAATGTGGCAGGTATTGAGGATGATGAGGTCGGCATCGTCGGGGGCGTCGGTCTCGGCATAGCCGCCGCCAGCCAGCGCTTCCATCATGCGCTCGCTGTCGTAGACGTTCATCTGACAGCCGTAAGTCTTAATGAAAACTCTCTTCAGCAATGACATACGTGTCTCAACTCCGGACAGTCGGGACGGTTACGCGACGCGCGCTTATCCCGCGAGCAAGCTTCCTGCCAGGACGCCCCCACCCCTGTCGTCCAACTATGACAATGTCTTGCGCTTGCTGCAATGCACCATTCGGTTGAAATGTTTCTGGATGGCTAAGCAACTTGAAGGCGCCTTCGTCTGGTAGGGGTCCGATTTCTGCCCTATTCGATCATGATACGCTCGACCCATAGAGCAGGAGGGGGTTTGTGACAGCAGTTCAGGTGATGGTGACGATCGAGACGGGGGCTGGTGCGCCCGCCCGGCTAGCGGCGGCGCTGGCGGCAGGGGCCGTGGCCTCGGTTGTGATCACCGTTCCCGAAGGCACGCCCGCTGCGGATGTGCAGGTTCTGATCAGTGCCGCACAAGCGGCCGGCGCCGCGGCGCTCATTCGCGATGATGCCCGCCTCGCACGCACGCTCAAGGCGGACGGCGTGCACCTCTCGGCCGGCAACGGCAAGGCCTTCGGGGAGGCCCGCGAAATCGTCGGCAGCCGCGGCATTGTCGGCGTCGACGCCGGCCGCTCGCGTCATGAGGCCATGACGGCCGGCGAGGGAGGCGCCGAATACGTCGCCTTCGGCATCCCCGACCATGTCGACGATCGCGTGAAAGCGCACCGCCGCCGCTGCGAACTCGTCGCGTGGTGGTCGGAGATTTTCGAGGTACCGGTCGTGGCCTTCGATGTTGCGACGGCCGAGGAAGCGGGCCAGCTCGCTGCGGCGGGCGCGGATTTCATCGGCCTCAGCCTTCCCGCGCGCGAACCGCCGGCCGCCTCCGGCGAGCTCGTGCGCAATGCCCATGCCGCCATTACCGGCGAGGCTGTCGCATGAGCGTGCGGATCGCGCACATTGCGGCCGCGACGTTGTTCGCGGTCTCGCTTGCTCCAGCCGTCGCGCTTGCGCAGACGAGCAGCTGGAGCCAGACGATCACGCCCGAGCCCGTTCCCAACAAATCGCCGAAGGGAAAGAGCGCATCACCGCCGCCGAAGGCTTCACGCGGCGCGCCGACACAGGCAGCAACGCCGCAAGCGCCTGTTCCCGGGCAGATCACCCCAGGCAAGGGTGCCGCGCGATCTGTGAAGACGTCGGCGACGCCGAAGTCTTCGGCCAAGATGGCACCGCTCAAGCAATCAACGGACATTCCGAACAAGCCCGACAGCGATCCGGCCTACACGGCCTTCGATCTCGGCAAATACCTGACGGCCCTCAAGCTCGCCGAAGAGGCGGCGGCCAAAGGCGAGCCCCAGGCTCACACGCTCATCGGGCGCATTCACGCCGAAGGTCTCGGCGTGCCGCAGAACCCCGTGACGGCAGCGCAGTGGTACGCCAAGGCAGCCGAGCTCGGCGATGCCGAGGGCGCGCTTGCCGTCGGCACCATGCTCGTGCAGGGGAGCGGTGTCGCCAAGGACACAGGTCTCGGCGCCAAGTATCTCGAGATAGCGGGCCGCAAAGGCAATCCGCTCGCGACCTACAACCTCGCGCTGCTGTTCCTCGCCGGCGATGGCAAGCCCGAGAATCCGATCCGCGCCTTCCAGCTCATGGAGTATTCCGCCGAGCAGGGCTTGCCCGCCGCCCAATACGACCTCGGGACGCTCTACGCGACGGGCACGGGGACGAGCGCAAACATCTTCGAGGCCGCGCGCTGGATCGGACGTGCCGCGTCGGCCGGCCATACGGAAGCGGAAGTCGAATACGGCATCCTGCTCTTCAAGGGACACGGCCTCACGCCTGACGAGGTGCGTGGCGCCTATTACTTCAAGATCGCCGCCGAGAAAGGCAACGCGGTCGGGCAGAACCGTTATGCGCGCTGCCTCGCGCATGGTGCAGGCGTCGAGATGAACGTTGTCGAGGCCGTGAAATGGCATCTCATTGCCAAGGCGGCCGGCGTCGAGGATGCCTCACTCGAGGAGATCGCCAAGAAGCTCTCGCGCGCCGACCGCCTCAAGGCCGAGCAGGCCGCCTTCGCCTGGCGGGAACAGTCGCTGCTGAACTAGGCGCGTGCCGTGCCGGCTGCCGCGAGCCGCTTCAGGGCATCCGTATCTCGCACAGGCGGCTGGCCGAACATGCGTCGATACTCGCGTGTGAACTGAGACACGCTCTCGTAGCCCACATCAAAGGCGGCACTGCTCGCTGACTTGTCCTCCGATACCATGAGCCGGCGTGCCTCGATCAGGCGCAGATGCTTCTGGAACTGCAGCGGCGATAGGGTGGTCACGGCGCGAAAGTGCTGGTGGAACGAGGACGGGCTCATGCCGGCAACGGCTGCCAGTTGCTCGACAGGAAGTGGTTTCTTGTACGCGCCGCGGAGCACGGTGACAGCGCGGGCAATGCGCTGCACATGCCCCTCCGGCCAGCCGAGCTGCCGAATGGCAGGACCGTGCCGGCCCTCGAGCAGCCAGTAGTGCATCTCGCGCACAAGCTGCGCCTGCAGTACCGGCACGGACGCCGGACGATCGAGGAGGCGCATCAGGCGCAGAGCCGCATCTGCGACCTCGCTCTCCGTCGGATCCACCCTCACCTGCACGTGTGTGCCGGATGGCTCGCCGCCCATCTCTCCAGCGAGTTCGGCGATGATGGTCGGGTTCAGCTCCAGCACGAGCGAGAGGTACGGCTGGGCGACGCTGGCGCGCGTGATCTGGCTCACCGTCGGGATGTCCGCCGTGACCAGCAGCATGTCCCCGGCACTGTAGGAAAAGTCCTGCGTGCCAACGGTGACGCACTTGCTCCCCTGCACGACGATACAGATGAGCGGCCGGTAGAGGTCGTGCATCAACCCGCTGCGCGCGGGAACCCGCACGACCATGAGCCCCGGGATTGGGGTCTCTGCGATTCCCGTTTCGTCGGCGTGGGTCTCGCCATATCGGCGGACGGCATCAAGAAGCGTCGTCATGCGCTCAATCTAGGTGCGCCGGGGGCGTGGCACATCCCCTTTTGGAGGATTAGGCAAAGAATGTCGAGCTTCCGGCAACAAAGTCTAGGCTGTCGGAGCGACATCAGGGTGGTCCAACACGAACCCAAGAGGAGTTGGGACCATGAGCAAGATCACCCTTATTACGGGCGCCAGCCGCGGCCTCGGCCGCAATACGGCGCTCGCCGTTGCCCGCCAGGGCGGCGATGTCGTTCTGACCTATCATAGCCGTACTGAGGACGCGCAGGCTGTCGTCGCCGAGCTTCAGGCAATGGGCCGCAAAGCCGTCGCCCTCCAGCTCGACACGGCAAACATGGCGACCTTTCCCTCGTTTGCAGAGCAGCTTCGGGCGGCGCTTCGCCAGACCTGGCAGCGCGAGACTTTCGACCACCTCGTGAACAACGCCGGCCACGGCGACTTTGCGTTGATTGCGGAGACGACGGAGGCGCAGTTCGACAGGCTCGTCGACGTCCATTTCAAAGGCGTTTTCTTCCTCACGCAGGCCCTGCTGCCGCTGATCGCGGACGGCGGCCGCATCGTGAACTTCTCCTCGGGCCTGACGCGGTTCTGCTATCCGGGATACGCCGCGTATGCCGCCTGCAAGGGCGCCGTCGAGGTGCTCACGAACTACATGGCCAAAGAACTCGGCAAGCGCGGCATTGCCGTCAACACAGTCGCGCCGGGCGCCATTGAGACGGACTTTGGCGGTGGCGCGGTGCGCGACAACCCGGAGATCAACAAGCACCTCGCCGGCATTACGGCGCTCGGCCGCGTCGGCCTGCCGGACGACATCGGACCCATGGTGGCGAGCCTGCTCACTGAGAACAATCGCTGGGTGAATGCACAGCGCATCGAGGTGTCCGGTGGCCAAGGGCTTTGATTATCGGCTTGGCAGCTGAGGGCCCTCGACAAACAAAAGCGCCGCGGCACGGCGCGTG
>JAEZAW010000201.1 GCA_023430315.1 Pseudomonadota bacterium
CTGTACGCCAGCGAAACGCCCTGAGCTGCCGCCCCCATGCCCGGCGGGCGGGGGGCAACGCCAGTTCCTCAGCCGAGTCGCGTGCCGCAACCATCGATCCCGTCTCTCCGCACCGGCTTCCGCGCCGACGCATCCCTCAATCGATGTAGAGGATATAGCCCTTGCCGCGCACCGTCTGCAGGTAGACGGGGTTCGAAGGATCGAGCTCGATCTTGCGTCTCAGGCGGTTGATCTGGACGTCGATTGCGCGCTCGCTGCCGGTGGATTCATCGCTCGCGAGCTCGTGGCGGGCAATGGGCGAGCCCGGCCGCGAGGCGAAAAGGCGCAGGAGATCGCGCTCGCGCTCGGTGAGCTTGATGGTCTCGTCGCCGCGCCGCAGCTCGCCGCGCTCAACGCTGAAGGCGTAGTCGCCCATGCGGATCTCGTCGCGCGGCTCGTGTCCGATGCGCCCGCGCCGCATGATGTTGTTGAGGCGCAGGACCAGCTCACGCGGCTCGAAGGGCTTCGTCACGTAGTCGTCGACGCCCGCTTCCAGACCCTCGACCCGGTTCTCGGGCTCGGCGCGCGCGGTCAGCATGCAGATCGGGATGGGGGACATGCTCTTCAGGTCGCGAGCGAGATCGAGGCCGCTCTCGCCCGGCATCATGAAGTCCAGGATCACGAGATCGAAGGAGAGGCCGCGCATGGCCGCGCGGGCCGTCTCGGCATCGCGTGCGGTCGTTACGCGAAAGCCGCTGTCCTGGAGATACCGGCCGAGCAGCTCGCGAATGCGCTGATCGTCGTCGACGAGGAGCACGTGAGGGGCATTGTCGGGCAGGGGTTCCCGACGGGCGAGACTGCTTGCGAGCGTCATGGCTGAAGCTCTCCGTTGATGTCCTTCGGCAGCTTTGGAAGATCCAGCAAGGTGGAGACCATGTCGCGCGTTTCAGGCTCGATCATGGCCGTAAGAAAGCGGCGAACCGCCGCTTCGGCGCCGTTGCCGCTGAGGCCGACAGCGCCGCGAATGCGTCGCACCTGGGCGCCGACGAGACGGCGCATGAGCGCGCGGCCAGCCGGTGTCACGTGCAGGCGGCGCTCGCGGCGATCGGTATCGCCGGCCGACTGCACGACGAGGCCGCTCTCGACGAGCTGGCGGAGCACGCGCGCAAGGCTCTGCTTGGTGATGTTGAGGATCAGGAGCAGGTCGGCGACTCGCAGACCCGGATAGCGCGTGATGAAATGGAGCACGCGATGATGGGCGCGACCGTAGCCGTACTCGGCGAGGATGGCGTCGGCATCGCCGGTGAAGTCGCGATAGGCGAAGAAGAGGAGCTCGACAAGCTGCACCACCTCCGGCGAGGGCTCGTCCGCAACGTCGTGCGAGGGCGTGCCGGAGGAGGCCGCCGCGACCGTCATGCGCGGCGTCGATGGGCGGCTTGAATTTACGTCAGTCATATTGACATATTTGAAGTCGATTGATACCCGTGGCAAGCGCTTTGTTGGGCCGTTCGGCCTTGGCGCGCCACCGTATCAGATACCATCGCACAGTGGTGACTTCGATACGCGAGTGACGCCTAGGGCGAGCGGCGCCGGGCGATTTTTCCTATTTCCCTGAGCATCTTAACCGCTCGAGGAGAGAGGAAGGTCGCACGAGGCGCCAAAGGATCGATCTGCGCACAACTCGGGTCTAGCAACCTCGCCTGACCGCGAGCCGGCAGAAAACGCCGGAGCGCCGACTTTCCAGGTTTGTCCCGCGGGAGGATACGCGCATGGCTTCGGAGTTCCTTTATTTCGGCGACAGTCAGATCTGGTACGACGGCAAGTTCATGCCCTCCGCGGATGCCCGGGTGCACGTGCTGACGCACGGGCTGCACTACGGCTCCTGCGTGTTCGAGGGCGAACGCGCCTATGACGGCCATGTGTTCAAGTCGCGCCAGCACAGCGAGCGCCTGCACCGCTCCGCGAACATCATGGATTTCGAGATCCCGTACTCCGTCGACGAGCTGGAGAAGGCGAAGGCCGAGATCCTGCGGCTCAACGGTGGCGGCAACAAATACGTGCGCGCGGTCGCCTTCCGCGGCGGCGAGAAGATGATGGCCGTCGCTGCTCAGCAGAACCCGATCCACGTCGCCATCGCGACCTGGACCTGGCCCTCCATGTTCGATCCTGCCGAGCGCATGCGTGGCATCCGCCTCGACATCGCCGAATACCGCCGGCCCGATCCGGCTTGCGCGCCGGCCATGGCAAAGGCGGCGGGCCTCTACATGATCTGCACGATCTCGAAGCACAAGGCCGAGAAGAAGGGTTATTCGGACGCACTGATGTTCGACTGGCAGGGCCGCGTCGCCGAGTGCACGGGCGCCAACATCTTCTTCGTGCAGGACGGCAAGCTGCACACCCCGCTCGCGGATTGCTTCCTCTCCGGCATCACCCGCGAGACGGTGATCGACATTGCGAAGAAGCGCGGCCTCGAAGTCGTCGAGCGCCGCATCATGCCGGAAGAGCTCTCGACGTTCTCGGAGTGCTTCATCACCGGATCGGCGGCGGAAGTGACGCCCGTACGCGAGATCGGGCCCTATAATTATCAGCCGGGCCGTATCTCCGAGCAGCTCCTCGCGGACTATATGGCGGGCGTCGGAAAGGCGTGACGCCGTCTTAGCTCCGATCCGCTAAGCTCCTCACATCTCCTGAGAATCCAGAACTTGCGCAAGATCAATGCGCAAGTTCCGGCTCTGGTATATCATGGTAAATACCGGCACCATGCGGGGAGCCGGTGCCGGTGCTCGCTTTGGCGCCGGGCCAATAGGGAGTGGGCGTCATGACCAATCCGAAGCAAGCCCAGCCGGGACGGTCCGAGAACGTGCCGTTTCAAAAGCTGGTCGCATCGACGGAGCAGGCAGCCAAGGCTGTCGCGCCGATGATGAAGTGCGCGGCCTGCGCCAATATGGAGTTCGTCTCGCTCGCCGGGCGGCGGACCAAGGCCTACCTCGATATTCCGAACGAGCTTGCCCAGTGCCGCGGTCCTCAGGACCTCTTCGCCGCGCAGGCGCGGTTCTGGCAGTCCATGGTGCGCGACTACGCCGAGTATTCGCAGCGCATGGTCTCCATGCTGCATTCGCTCGACGGCGAAGCGGGCATCCCGGAGAACGGCGAGCGACGCGCCCGCGAGCGCGATCTGCTCACCTTCCCGAATGTATTCGGTTTCCCGGCCTGGCAGCTCCCGATGGATGCCACGAGCCGTCGGCCCGAGGAAGGTCGCGCTGCCTGATCGATCGCGCCTGTGGCGCGAGTGGGGCTTTCGCCCCACGCCCCAACCGGGAGGGACACCCTCCCGGACCCACCCGCTTTTGAAATCTTCAACAGCATGGACCCCGTTCCCCAAATTCATAAAGAACGAGGGTTTGGGGGTGTCCCCCGATCGGGGGGCGGGGCCGAGGCCCCGCTCGCGCCGAAGGCGCGATCCGCGCCACCTGCCCCCAAGTTGACGCAACTCCGTGGCCAGATGGGCGTCTAATTGCCATCCAAACGGGGATCAACGTGCTTGTGATCCTGCGCCTGCCGGTGCGGACGTTGACAGGTTGCGGATACGGCTGGATGGATATCCGAAGCATAAATTGACGGCGCGGCCTTCGAAGAATGGCTGTGCGATCAACTACGAGGCAAGAATGACCATGCTGGTCACGTCGATGAATGAAGCCCGGCGCCCTACTGCGAAAAGGACGGCCTTGCGCCGCCTGTCCGTCGGGATGCTGGGCGCGTTGGTCATGACCTTCGCCGTGCCGGTCATCGAGGCGACCGCGCGGAGCGGTCCGCAATCGGTCGCGCCTCTCGCCGAGCGCCTGATCAACGCCGTCGTCAACATCTCGACGAGCCAGAGCGTGAAGGGCAAACAGAGCGGCGTGCCGCTACCCTCGGTGCCCAAGGGATCGCCCTTCGAGCAGTTCTTCGAGGACTTCTTCGACCGCAAGGGCAAGTCGGATGACCAGCGCAAGGTCTCCTCGCTCGGCTCGGGCTTCATCATCGATGGCAAAGAGGGCCTGATCGTCACCAACAATCACGTGATTGAGGGCGCCGACGAGATCGTCATCAACTTCCACGACGGCACGAAGCTCAAGGTCGATCGCGTCGTCGGCAAGGACACCAAGACCGATCTCGCGCTCCTCAAAGTATCGCCCAAAAAGCCGCTGCCCGAGGTCGCCTTCGGCAGCTCGAACGATCTCAAGGTCGGCGACTGGGTGATGGCGATCGGCAATCCCTTTGGGCTCGGCGGCTCCGTGACCGTCGGCATCATCTCGGCGAAGCAGCGCGATATCAGCTCCGGCCCCTATGACGAGTACCTGCAGACGGATGCCTCCATCAACAAGGGCAACTCCGGCGGGCCGCTCTTCAACATGGACGGTCAGGTGATCGGCGTGAACACCGCCATCATCTCGCCGACGGGCGGCTCGGTCGGCATCAGCTTCGCCGTTCCCTCGGATGCCGCCATATCGGTCGTTGATCAGCTTCGCCAGTTCGGCGAGACGCGGCGCGGCTGGCTCGGTGTGCGCATCAAGAGCATCACCGAGGACGTCGCCGAGACGCTCGGCGTGAAGGAGAACTTCGGCGCGCTCATTTCCGCGGTCACACCGGACAGCCCCGCACAGAAGGCGGGTATCGAGGCCGGCGACGTGGTCGTGCGCTTCGACGGCCGCGAGGTCACGACGACGCGCGGGCTGCCACGCCTCGTCTCGCAAACACCGATCGGCAAGACGGTCGATGTCGAGGTCCTGCGCAAGGGCGAGAAGCGCACGCTCAAAGTGACGGTCGCGCGCCTCATGGAGGAGGAGGCTGCACAGCAGAAGCCGCCCGCCGACAATACGCCGCAGAGCGGGCGCCTGATCGGCCTCGGCCTCGCGCCGCTCGATGAGGATCTGCGCAAGCAGTTCGGCCTCGATGCCAAGACGAAGGGCGTCGTGGTGACGGAGGTCGATCCGCAGAGCCCGGCGGCCAAGCGCGGCATCAAGGTCGGCGATGTGATCGTCGAGGCGGGGCAGGATGCCGTTGCGTCCGTTGCCGATGTCGAAGCCGGCATCGAGAAGATCCGCAAGGCCGGTCGCAAGGCCGTACTGCTCAGGGTCGAGGATGCCAAGGGCGAGCTGCGCTTCGTGGCCGTGCCGATCGAATAACTGATCCTGCCGTAAATGCACTGTCACAATTCCCGAGGCATCATGCGATCATGATGCGAGGAAGCCGCGCCTCTGCGGCCCCTACGAGGATGCACGACATGAGCGGCACCATGCACGACGACGAGAACACCTACGACAGCAAGGCGGCTGCCTGCGAAGCCGCCGACGATATCTCGATCAACCCCGATACCGAACGCAGCATCGGCGCCGTCATCGCGCGCCGCTTCAGCCGCCGCGAGATGCTGAAGGGCAGCCTCGGCGTGACCGCTGCTACGGCCTTGTTCGGCGCGAGCGCCCTCAGTGCCGGCCGCGCCGAGGCGCAGACGCCGGCACAGGCGTCGGGCCTCACGGGCGCCGTGTTCGAGGAACTTGCCGCGGGCGTGGACGAGTACCATCACGTGGCCGCAGGATACGAGGCTGACGTCCTGCTGCGTTGGGGCGACCCACTGTTTCCAGGCATGAGCCCGTTCGACCCGCGCGCCCTGACCGGCGAGGAGCAGGCGCGCCGCTTTGGCTACAACAACGACTACGTCGCGTTCTTTCCGCTCGGTGGCGCCAACGATCGCGGCCTGCTCTGCGTCAATCACGAGTACACGAGCCCGGAGGTCATGTTCCCCGGTGTGAAGCGCGTGAGCCGTCTCGATTTCTCGATGATCACCGAGGCGCATGTGGGCGTCGAGATGGCGGCGCACGGCGTGAGCGTCGTCGAGATCACTCGTGACGGCCAGCGCTGGCATCCTGTGCTCGACAGCCGCCACAACCGCCGCATCACGGCCTCGACGCCGATGACTGTCGACGGTCCCGCTGCCGGCCACGCCCGTCTCAAAACCGCAGCCGATCCGAGCGGCACGCGCGTGCTCGGCACGCTCAACAACTGCGCCGGCGGCAACACGCCCTGGGGCACGTACCTCACGACCGAGGAGAACTTCCACGGCTACTTCTGGACGGATGCGAAGAACGCTGAAGGCCGACCGAACTTGCGCGGTCACGGCGGCCCGGAAGCCAAGAGCTACGCGCGCTATCGAATCCCTAGCAACTGGTACAGCTGGGGCCTCTATGATCCGCGCTTCAATGTCGACAAGGAGCTGAACGAGCCGAACCGCTTCGGCTGGATCGTCGAGATCGATCCGACCGATCCGACCTCCACACCCGTCAAGCACACGGCACTCGGCCGCTTCAGCCACGAGGGCGCGGAGAGCCTCGTCAATGCCGACGGCCGCGTGGTGGTCTATTCCGGCGACGACGGCACGTTCGAGTACATCTATCGCTTCGTCAGCCGCGAGCGTCATCGCGAGGGCGATCGGGCACACAACATGCGCCTTCTCTCGGAAGGCACGCTCTCGGTCGCACGCTTCAACGAGGACGGCTCGCTCGAGTGGCTGCCGCTCGTTTTCGGCGAAGGCCCGCTCACGCCCGAGAACGGCTTCTATTCGCAGGCGGATGTCCTGATCGATGCGCGCATTGCCGGCGACCTGCTCAAGGCCACGCCCATGGATCGCCCGGAGGATGTGCAGCCCGCGCCCGCCGGCACGCCCAGCGCCGGCAAGGTCTATGCCATGCTGACGAACAACGCGAGCCGCAAGAAGGGCAGTGAGAACGTCGCCAACCCGCGCGCCGAGAACACCTTCGGCCACATCATCGAAATGACGGCGCCGGGTGGAGACCACGCAGCCCAGCGCTTTACCTGGGACCTGCTCATCAAGTGCGGCGATCCCGCTGTCGCCGAGGTCGGCGCCATGTGGAACCCCGCGACGACGGCCAATGGCTGGTTCGGCTCGCCGGACAATTGCGCCTTCGACAGCGAGGGGCGGCTTTGGGTCACGACCGACCAGGGCAACTCCTGGCCGAAGACCGGCAAGGCCGACGGTCTCTATGCTGTCGGCACCGAAGGCGCTCAGCGAGCGCAGTCTCGCCTGTTTTTCCGCACTCCCGTTGGCGCCGAGCTTTGCGGTCCGTACTTCACACCGGACGGGGAGACGCTCTTCGTCGCCGTGCAGCATCCCGCGACCGACGGCGTGCGCGAATGGAAGGGGTTCGGCCGTCCCTCCACATTCGAGGACCCCGCAACGCGCTGGCCCGACTTCGATCCCAACATGCTGCCACGCCCGTCAGTGCTTGTAATCCATCGCAAGGGTGGTGGCCGTATCGCGAGTCGAAAGCGACGGTCGCTTCGCGAGTGGGGACTAGGTCCCCACACCCCAATCGGGAGGTACCCCCTCCCGAACCCACCCGCTTTTGATTGTTTTCTTAACGCTGCCGCGTCCTCCCAATCATAAAAGACGGGGGTTCGGGGGTGTCCCCCCGATCGGGGCGCGGGGCTGAGCCCCGGTCGCGTCGAAGACGCGACTATTCCAC
>JAEZAW010000206.1 GCA_023430315.1 Pseudomonadota bacterium
TAATGATTCGGGGCGCGGGCGCGGGGCGATCGCATGACCGCTGCGGCAAGACTGCAACACATCTGGCCGGCCCCCGGTCCGGGCACGGTGACGGCGCTGCTCGACTGGTACGAGCGCGAGCGCCGCGACCTTCCCTGGCGGATGGCGCCGGGCGAGGCGGCGGACCCCTACCGTGTCTGGCTGAGCGAGATCATGCTCCAGCAGACGACCGTGAAGACGGTCATCCCTTACTATCTGAAATTCCTGACGCGCTGGCCGGATGTGTTGTCGCTGGCGGCGGCCGATCCCGATAGCGTCCTCGCGGCATGGGCGGGTCTCGGCTACTACAGCCGCGCACGCAATCTGCACGCCTGTGCCCGCGCCGTCGTCGAGCTGCACGGCGGTGAGTTTCCCGATACCGAAGCTGCGCTCGGCGAGTTGCCCGGCATCGGCCCCTATACGGCCGCGGCGATCGCGGCGATTGCTTTCGGTCGCCGCGCGACGCCCGTGGATGGCAACATCGAGCGCGTGATCGCGCGCCTGTGTGCCGTGGCCGAGCCCGTGCCGGGCGCCAAGGCGGAGCTGCGCCGTCTCGCGGCATCACTGACGCCGAAGAAGCGTGCAGGTGACTACGCGCAGGCTATGATGGATCTCGGCGCGAGCATCTGCACGCCGCGCCGGCCTTCATGCATGGTGTGCCCCATCGAGAGCCACTGCGCGGCGCACGCCATGGCCATCGAGGCGAGCCTGCCCGCGCGCGCGATCAAGAAGCCGCGACCGGAGCGCTTCGGTACGGCCTTTCTCGCGATCAGCGAGGGCGGCCGCATTTTGCTCCGCCAGCGTCCGCCGACGGGGCTGCTCGCGAGCATGCTCGAAGTGCCTTCGACGGAATGGACGGAAATGCGGCCGGTGACCAAGGACGCGCTGCGCCGAGCCCCGGTGCGCGGCGACTGGTGGCCTGTGGTCGGCACGGTCGTGCACGTCTTCACGCACTTCCGCCTGGAGCTGACCGTTTATCGCGCGCTCGTGCGTGACGAAGCCGTCGTCGACCTCTGGGCCGAGCCCGAGCGCTGCCGCTGGGTGCATCGCCGCGACCTCGATGAGGTCGCCCTGCCGAGCGTCATGCGCAAGGTCATCGCGCATGGGATGCCGGGGGCTTGAGGGGGAAGGTGAAGCTTATCCACTCTCATTGTCCACTGGTATCAATCTGATTGAATATGCGTGTGTAGGTTCTAAGTGAAAAGAATATTTGCATCAATCTAGAGCATATTGAGATCCACCCGCAGTAGTTCTCTGAAGGTGTCTAGAAGATCGGTTGGGACAAGTTTCGGATGCTCGTCGAGGATCACCTTGCTGATGTACTCGCTAAGGCTGCGGTGCGTTTTTTTCGGATTGTTCAGAGGATGGATTGTCGAGAGAAGCTTCGCTTCTAGCGTGTGATCGTCCATGGTGAGCCAGAGTTCACAGAACTCAAGCGTCATACCACAAAGATAAGCGACCCTAGTCTTGCTGCCAAGACCTCCTTCATCCTCCAGCACGTTGGCAACAAGCATATTCACAGATTTCCGCCAGAGGTCCGGAGAGCGCTGACTTAGCTCCGCGAACTTCTCGTCGGACTCCAGAAAGCCAAGGTCGCGCGCATATTGTGCATCGTGATGGGCCAGTGCTGCGATTACGAGCACGGGGTCGAGGATCAAGTTTTCGAGACCGTTGCGTCTTGCATGGCAGAGAACGTGCACGCGACTTGTCTGACTTTGCTCGGCGTCCCAATCAACGAGCCCTAGGACAGTTTGGTTGCCAGCCTTAGCTAGGCCATTGACCAGCGCTCGAACCTGAGTGCAGCCGGCGTTTCTGTCTTGCCCTTTCGCATCAGTATGTCCAACCGAGATGAATGTGAGGGAGCGCTCGCTGGAAAGCTCTGGTTTGTATCGCTGGTAAAGTCGATCGTAGATTCTCGCGTCGCGCGAGCTTTCTACAAATACTTGACGCCGGCCATCAAACGATATGGACATCGTAGGAACGCCCTCCGTGAGAATGGAAAGGGCTTTGCCTTTGGTCGTCTTTTCTATCGCCGGCCCGTCGGGAGACATTAAGTAGACGGCTTCGTCACTCGCGAGCCCAACGGTTGTGGGCTTGTGAGTAGTGAGGATAACGGCGACGTTGTTCTCGCGTACTAAGGTCTCCTCGATAGTCTTAAGGAGGAACCTAACCATTGAGGGATGGAGCGGCGCGTCGACCTCGTCGAGCAGGAGCAACTTTGGGAATGTTCGAGTTTGACGTTTCTCGAGAGAATTATAGAGACAGAGCGCGAAGGACATGAGCACGCGCTCTCCAGAGGATAGATCCGCGAACTTCATCTCGACGCCTCTAGAGCGCTTTGTCAAGCGCGGCTGATAGGCGGCTTCGTCGATTAAGTTCGGTGCATCGATGGAGAAATCTAGCTTGTTTATCTCTAGTATGGAATTGACGAAATCCCACGGTGGTCGACCGTAGGTCTTTTGAAATTCGGCCTCGTCCATTGGTGGTTGACCTGGGATGCCTCGCTGTTTAGCGCCCACAAGGACCAAGTTTGAGCGCTGCAGACTCCGGTAGGTTGTGAAGAGGCTAGCGAAGGCCTGTTTGAAAGGATCAACTTCTCCCCATAAAAACGGATCATGGTGAAAGAATGAAGTCTCATCATCGAATAAAAAGGCCAGCGGGTTAGCGGAAAACAATCGTTGGGCTGCCTTGCTTAGGTCGTTGTTGCTCTTTAGCGTCTCGTTGCGAACGCGCGTGGCTGCTTGTTTCAACTGGTCGCGTAAAGCATCGTTGAAGGTTTCGGCGCGCCCAGTGTTGCCGAGGATTTCTACTAAGTGGTCAGGGCCCAGTAGGTTTTGAATTTCCTCCCAGGACGAAAAATTCTTCGCCGGAATGCCGTGTTTTGCCGCGAGGGCTTGTAATCCGGTTAGTGCATTCTGGCGGTGATTTGTAATTTGGACGAACAAATTTGATCGTCTCACTTTTTCTTGAGCGGGGATATGGGCCCCGGTATCTTTTGGGATAATGCTATTCCAGTCGTATAGGGCGATTTCCGTGTCCGGCGATGAGGTCAAAGAGGTTTGCAGGTGACCTGCTTTAAGCGCTTCGAGCACATGGCTTTTGCCGGATCCGTTAGCGCCTGTTAATACAACAAAGGGGGGCGCAGTAATGCTCGGCAGTGCGGTTATGGACTTATATGGCGATCGAAATGCAATCGTGTATTGCATGGGGACATTATTCATCCTTTAACTGGTGCTCAAGATAAAATGACGGCATAGGCTTGCGCAGCCCTTCCGCGTCTCCACCACCTACCTCTGCGCGGCCAGCACAATCGCTTCGGGCGGGGTGCGGGCCCAGGCGCTGCCGCTCTGGCCGAGGTTGTGGCCGACCTCGAACAGCGCCTTCATGTAGGCGGGATCGAAGGCCTGCGTGGTCTTGACGTTGAAGCTCTGCGGGATCGACGCGAGGCGGAAGGCGGCGCCGTCGCGCTCGGCCATGGCGAAGATCTGATTGAGATCGCCCATGCCCTGGTTCTTCGTGAGCGTGAAGAGCGAGCGTGCGCTGATCGCCAGAACGTTCGATCGAACTGGCTCGTACTCGGGGCCGATCTTGCCATTGCGAATGACATAGATCGTGCGATGCGGCGGCTTCGGATAGAGCTTGTCGAAGGTCTTCAGCGAGAACTGTGACGGCGCAAGGAAGACTTGGCGCGTCGGCCCGCCATCGACGTGCATCTCCTCGAAGACCTTGTCGCCGACGCGCACCTTCACATGCACGGGCGGGAAGATGCCGGGAAGTGAGGCCGAGGCGAGCAGCACGTCACGGAAGAGCTGCGCCGCCTCATGATCGCGTTGAGCTGCGACGGCGATCTCGCCCATGTTCCAGATCACCTGGCGCTGGGCGTCGAGGTTGGTCGTTCCGACCAGAAGCAATCGGCCATTGCGATATTCGCGTGCGATGTCGGCCAGCATGCGCCGGTCGACGTGCCTGGCGATCAGATTGCGCAGGGGCGTCGAATCCGCGAGCGCGTCTGCGCCGAGAAGACCGGCGATCACCTGTGGCGTCGCCACGGAGTTCGCGTCGAAGCTCGTCCAGAGCTCGGCGAGCTGGTTGTCGTAGCTGGAGCCGAGATAGGCATATGGCGCGATGAGAGCACCGGCGCTGACGCCGGTCACGACCTCGAAGCGTGGGCGATCGCCGCGCTTCGACCAGCCCGTCAGCAGGCCCGCGCCGAACGCGCCATCTTCCGCGCCGCCCGAGAGCGCCAGATATTCGACGTGCGGCCGCCCGCTCTTCAGGGTGGTGCCGGCGGCCATGCGCTGCACGCTCGGCATGTGCGTGTGCACGAAGGCAATGATGTCTTTGGGAACCTCGTCGCCCCAGAAGCGGGTAGCGGCAGAGACGGGCACTCTGGCCTGCGATACCAGACCGACTGGTACGGGATCACGTTCGGCGGCGCGCGCGCATGCGCCTGCCGCGAGGGCAATCACGCCGACAACAATCCAACGCCCCACCAACGAGCTACGCAACCCAAGCCCCCGTGTCGTCGCGGATGCCCCCCGCGAAATCGGCGCCAGCATAGTCGAACGCGGGCTGCCCCGACCAGCTTAATCCCTGCCCTACCAGCAAAAGCACAAGCCGTGTCAGAGCGGCCACAGGGGCGCCCGCCCGATACTCAAGTATCGGGCGAGTCGGCGAAAATTGCCATGATCAGCCCATCAGCGCACGGCAGACCGCGGCGAATGCCGGCAGCGTGACAGGATCATTGTTCACGTTGCCCGCTGCGTGGTGCGAGGCGTAACGCGCGATCACGACCTCGGCCTTGGGGTCGATGTAGATGGACTGACCGTGAATGCCGCGCGCCATGTACACGCCGTGCGGATCGTGGCTCACCCACCATTGATTGCGGTACGACCAGCCGGGTAGCGTCGCATAGCCGGCGGGAGCGAACTTCTTCGGATCGGCGCCCTTGGCGATATCATCGACCACGCTCGCCGGCACGATCTGGCGACCATTGAACTGCCCGCGGTTGCGCATGATCTCGCCGAAGCGCGCGAGGTCGCGCGTCGTTGTGTTCAGGCCGCCGCCGCCGCTCTCGATGCCGAGACGGTCGACCGTGTAGTGGGCGTCCTCTTCGGCGCCCATGGGCTGCCAGATGCGCGCCGAGAGAAGGCCCGAGAGCGACTGGCCCGACGTACGGCGGATGATCCAGGCGAGCACATCGGTATTCACGGTCTTGTAGGCGAAGACCTCGCCGTGCTCGCCCTTCTTCTGCTGGGTCGTGAGGTACTCGAGCAGCGAGGTCGGCGGCTTCCCCGGCTCCGGCGGTGCCATGCCGTTGGCGCGGCGCATGGGCCAGACGTCGGAGTTGGGATCGGTGTAGACCTCCGTGTACTTGAGGCCCGTGGTCATATCCATGACCTGCGTGACGGTGGCATCGCCGAACGCGCTCTTTTCAAGCTCCGGCACGTACTCGGTCACGGGCGCCTTGGGATCGATCTTGCCCTCGGCGACGAGCATCCCCGCGAGCGTGCCCGTGAAGGACTTCGTGACGGACATGGCAATGTGCTGCTTGTGCGGCTCGAGCGCGCCGAAGTAGCGCTCGAAGACGAGGCGGCCGCGATGAAGCACGACGATGCCGTCGGCGTAGGTCAGGCCGAGGGCCTCGTCGAACGTGATGGCGCGGCCGTCCATGGTCGTCGCCTTGACCTTGCCGAGGTCTTGCGCGTCGCGCGGCAGGACGGACGCCGGTCCAGCGCCGCGCCAGACATTGATGGTCGGCACGAGCTGGCGGATGTTGCTCCACGCCCAACGCAGCTCAGGGAAACTGCGGAAGCGGCTGTCTGCGAACGTGACCGCCTTCTCGGGCGACGGCGGAAAGCCGGTCATCCAGCCGAGTTTTTTGGGATCGCTATCGGCGGCATTGGGAGGCGTGGTCGTCATCGGCGAAGTCCTTTTCTTCAGGGGCTCATGATCAGGCGCTGCGGCTTTTTCTGGGGCTCTCGTCGGGTTCCACGCCCGCCCACCTCAGTCCTTTGTAGTTGAAGCCTTCGGCGATGGTCGGCTTCACGATCTCGAAGTAGGGCGAAAGATCGAAATCCGCGGGCGCATAGAGGCTGTGATGGCGGATGTGCAGGATCTCGCGACGACGAAAGCGCGAGACGCCGCCCTCCTCGTCTCGGAGCCGCTCGATGCGCGGGAGGATCGGATACGCGATGCGGCCGAAGGCTTCGGCAATGAGCGTCGAGCATATAGTCCGGGTCGGCTCTCCGGAGCCGAAGGCAATCATGCGGCGGCGGAAGCGTGACGGTATCGGCGGCGTCGGCAGGAGATAGCGCGCGAGATCGAAGATGTTGCGCATGTCGTATTTTGATCCGAGCCGCGAGATCATGAACTCGACCAGCGCCTCGCGATCGGCTTCGGTGAGGCCGACCGGCCTGCAGATGCGCGTGTGAAAGTGCTCGTACTTCGACAGCGGGATCGATATGCAGCCGTCCGTCGCCGTCACTTCGATCAGAACGTGAGGCTCGTCGCCGTTGGCCGGCTGCTCGATGGCATCGCCGACATAGAGCGCGGCGTGCGACCACGTCGATTGGGTCAGGTACTTGATGGCCGTCGAGAGCGTGCTGCTGCCGGCAACGAGGAGCACGTCGCCCGTCCGGAGCGTGCGCCGCAGCGCTTGCCGGTCGGATGGAACATACGGCGCCTCGCTCGGCGTCTGGGTTTCGAGTTGGCGGGCGAGCCAGCGTCCGAAACGGTCGAGTACGGAGTTGAATGGCGTCATGAAGTGTCGGCAGTCATGCTGATGCAGGTTCCAAGGGGTGCGAGTTAAACGCCTTGTCCTTGCCCGCGTCCACCATCAACATCCTGTCATCGCATCTGCGGGCGTCTGACCAGCATTGCCATCGGGATCGCGGCGAGCGAGACCAGCGTATAGATATAGAAGACGTTCGTGTAAGCGATCAGTGCGGCCTGACGATTGATCTCCTTGGAAAGCGACGCCAGTCCCGAAGCTGTATCGACATTCCAGCCGCCCGTTGCCGGCGCCATCAGGAGCGCCTTGCTATAGGGCGTGACGTTCTCGACGAGGCGGCTGTAGTTGGCACCTGTGGAGCGCAGGATCTCCGCGACGCAGACCGAGATGAAGAAGCTCGATGTGATATTGCGCGTCAGATGGAAGACCGACGTTCCCTCGGCGCGGGAAGCCGGCGGCAGGGTCCAGAAGGCAGTTGTCGCGATCGGCGTCCAGATGAGACCGACCGCAACCCCCTGCAGGAAAGTATTGAGAGCGAAGGTTGCGAAGTCCGCGTCGAGCGTGATCGCCATCAGCCAGAGGCCTGAAATGATCTGGATGCCGAAGCCGATGACCATGGTGATGCGCGGATCGAACCTCGTCATGAGCATGACGAGAAAGCAGCCCGTCAGGACGCCCACGCCACGCCAGCCGACTATGATGCCGATAAGGCGGTCCGTGTAGCCAAGATGAGTTTGAAGGAGCGGTGGCAACAACACCATCGGCGTGATGTTCACCATGCCGAATGTGCCGACGAGCAGCAGGCCGAGCGCGAAATTGCGGTCGAGCACGATGCGTAGATTGAGGAACGGGTTGCGCGCGGTGAAGCTGTGCGCGACGAAGACATAGAACGCGACGAGGCCGATCAACGTAATGACGATGATCTCATTCGACTCGAACCAGTCGAGGCGGGGCCCGCGCGCAAGGACCCACTGCATGGCCGCGATGGCGATCGAGACGGAGAGGAAGCCTGTCCAATCGAGCGAGACCGGTCGCCGATCATCGTCCGACGGGAGCGCGAGCCGAGAGCCGACGGTCGCCAGCAAGGCGACGGGCACGATCATATAGAAGCCCCACCGCCAGCCATAGTAGTCGGACAGCACGCCAGCGAGCGTGGGGCCGATGATGGGACCTGCCGTATTAGCCATGCCGAAGACGGATATCGCCCAGGCGTGCTGGCGCCGTGGGAAAACGTCGAGGATGAGAGTCTGACCGAGCGGCAAGAGCGGCGCGCCGGCGGCACCCTGCAGCACGCGCCAGAGCACGAGGTCATCGAGACCGCGCGCGAGGCCGCAGAGAAGCGATGCGATGGTGAACCCCGCGAGGCTGCAGACCATGACGTTGCGCCGCCCGAACGAGGCGACGAGCCAGCCCGTCATCGGCGTCACGACGGCGGTGGCGAGGATGTTGAAGGTCACCGTCCAGGAGATTTCGTCCTGGGTGGCGGCCATCGCGCCCTGCATCTGCGGCAGGATCGCCGTCGCGGTAAAAGTCGCGGCGTTGTAGCTGGCCGCGCCCAGGACGATCACGAAAAGCACCAGCTGGCGGCGAGCGACCGTCAGCTCGATCGCCGGGACATCGTAACCCGTTGTGGTCGCCATGGGGCGAGCCCGCCCTGATGCGCGCGGTCCTCAGCGCAGTGGGAAGCCGAGGCCGATCACGATGC
>JAEZAW010000233.1 GCA_023430315.1 Pseudomonadota bacterium
AAGTGGTACCGCTTCGAGAAGCTGCTGGCGCGGCTGCGGCCGGAAGGCGCCGGCCGGCCGCCCTTCGATCCGCTGCTGATGCTGAAGGCGCTGCTGCTGCAGCAGTGGTACTGTCTTTCCGATGCCGATCTCGAAGAAGCGATCAACGACCGCATGTCGTTTCGCAAGTTCCTCGGCCTGCCGCTGGAGGTGGCCTCGCCCGACCACACGACCTTGTGCCGCTTCCGCAATCGTCTTGCCGAGGCGGGATTGAGCGAGAAACTGTTCGCGGAGTTCGAACGTCAGCTCGACCAGCGCGGGCTGCTGCTGAAGCGCGGCACGATGATCGACGCGTCGATCGTCGAGACGGCGCACCGTCCGCCGGCCCCTGACGGCAGTCGTCCGGCCGTCGACGCGGACGCCGCACACACGGCGCGGGAAGGGCGGCGCGGGCAGCCGTACGGCTACAAGCTGCACGCGGGCGTGGACCAGAAAAGCCGCCTGATCCGCCGGCTTGCTCTCACGCCGGCCAACGTCAACGATACGGTGCCGGCCGATGAGCTTGTGTGCGGCGACGAGCGCGCCGTCTATGCCGACAAAGGCTATGCCAAGCGGGCCCGGCGCCTCTGGCTCAAGAGCCTCGGCATCAAGCCGCGCATCATGCACAAGAGCTGGGGCGGCGGCCCGCCGCTCAGTCGTTGGCAGAAGCGGCACAACGCGCTGATTGCGCCGATCCGCGCCGAGGTCGAAGGTGTCTTCGCCACGCTCAAACGATGGATGGGCTTCGCGCGCGTGCGCTACCGTGGCCTGCGCAAGAACGCGAGCCACATCCACCTGCTCGCCATGGCCTACAACATGAACCGGGCGCTCAAAGTCCTCTGAGCGCCAGACCCGGGGGCCGTTTGGGCCTCCGCGCGCAGCCAACGAGACCGCAGTCATGCCGCCCACCGCGCCGCCGCCAACCAATACCCGGCAGCAAAACCGATTTCGCAACGATCCCCCTTGTGGGGAGGGGTTAGAGGTGGGGGAAATCCCTATCGCCGGCGTTCTGCAATCCCCCCCTCCCTTGCCCTCCCCCACAAGGGGGGAGGGGACAGGTGCAGTGTGTGGCGAGGGAGTGCGCTGAGCCATGCCCTCCTTCGAGACCCGCCGGCAGGTGCCGTTTACGCCGCAGGAGATGTTCGCTCTCGTCGCCGACGTCGAGCGCTATCCCGAGTTCCTGCCGCTCTGCGAGGGCCTGCGCGTGCTCTCGCGCAATGGCGAGGGCGATCAGGAGACGCTCGTTGCCGTGATGGACGTCGGCTACAAGGGCCTCAAGGAAACCTTCACCAGTCGCGTAACGCTCGATGCCATCATTCCGGGCGTGCGCACGGTTCTGGTCGAGGGGCCCTTCACGAAGCTCGTCAACAAGTGGGATTTCACCGAGACGCCCGGCGGCTGCGAAGTGAGGTTCTTCATCGACTACGAGTTCAAGTCGATGCTGCTGCAGATGCTCGTCGGTGGGCTTTTCCAGCAGGCTTTCGGGCGCTTTGCCGAGGCCTTCGAAGAGCGCGCACACGCGATCTACGGCCGCCGCGTCAGCTCGGCCTAGTGGGTCTATTGTTGTTCTAGTAGGATGCCGCTTTCCTTTATGGAGAGCGGCATGCGTATTGCCTCGATGTTCGGCTTATTTCTTGCGATTGCCTTGGTCGTTCCGCAGAGGGTCGAAGCTCAAGGCATGACCCGCCAGCGCTTCTGCACCGGCTGGAACCAGGTATGCGCGCGCACGTGCCCCACGTCTGCCGATTGCGTCGGCACATGTCGCCAAAGACGCGTGGACTGCATGAAGACGGGATGCTTTCACTTCAACATCCCGCGCCCGCGCTGCATCACGAACGCTGAAGATGTGAAGCTGACCAAGTAGGGCCGCCTTCAGCCCGCACGCGCGAGCTCATCCACCATCTCGAAGGCAACAACAATCGTCCCCATGCGGATGCCATGCCGGCCGATATCGCCGAAGCGGCATTCGCGATGGATCGCCGGCCTGCCACGCCGCTCAGCTGCAAGATGTACGAGACCGACCGGCTTTGCCGCGCTCCCGCCGCCGGGGCCGGCGACGCCGGTCACTGCCACCGCGATATCCGCGCGCGAATGGGCGAGTGCGCCCGCGGCCATGGCGAGCGCGACTTCCTTGCTGACAGCGCCGTGCTCCCGGATCATGGCCATGGGTACGTCGATGAGCTCGTTCTTGGCTTCATTCGAGTACGTGACGAAGCCGCGCTCGACGACATCGGACGAGCCTGCGATCTCGGTCAGCACGCCCGCAATGAGGCCGCCCGTGCAGCTCTCTGCCGTCGCCAGCAGGAGCTTGCGCGCCCGGAGCGTCGCGAGCAGGGCTTCAGCCTTGGCGATCAGGTTTTCGGAGAACATGCCTGCTTTCCTGCTATCTATGTTTACAGCCCGGCGTTGGCTCCAGCATTATTTGAGCACCATTGCCACGCGCCAACAACCCTGAGGAGTGCCCATGAAATTCGCGATCGCTATGCTCCTCGCTGTAGTCTTCGCGGGGCCAGCAGCAGCCCAGCACCATCATCGCCCCCAGCAGCACGCGCCCTCGCCTTATGCCGGTCAGCAGCAGCGCGATATCAAGGCACTCAGCGAGCAGCAGGTCGCCGATCTGCAGCAAGGCCGCGGCATGGGACTGGCACTTGCGGCCGAGCTGAATGGCTATCCGGGGCCGATCCATGTGCTCGAACTCAAGGATCAATTGCATCTGACAGCGGATCAGCAGCGGCAGTTTCAGCACCTCTTCGAGAGCATGAAGGCCGAGGCCATCGAGGCCGGCGAAGTGCTGATTTCCAGCGAACGAGCGCTCGATCGCGCCTTCGCCGAAGGCAAGATGACGCCCGACATGCTGGCTTCTCTGACCGGCCGCATCGGCGAGGCGCAAGGCCGCCTGCGAGCGGTGCACCTGAAGTATCACCTGACCTCGGCAGAGCTGCTATCCGACCACCAGCGTCAGCGCTATGCTGATCTTAGAGGCTATCGCTGAACATTCGAGGGAACGCCATGTCCGCCAAGCTCACTGCCGACGCCAAGGGCCTTTACGTCATCGCCGCGACGCCCTTCCACGACGATGGCCGCATCGACTTCGAGAGCATCGACAGCCTCGTCGACTTCTACCTCGCGTGCGGCGTGCAGGGCATGACCATCCTCGGTGTGATGGGTGAGTTCCAGAAGCTCTCCGAGAGCGAGACGCTCGAAGTCTCGCAGCGCTTTATCAAGCGGACGGCGGGGCGGGTGCCGATCATCGTCGGTGTCTCCAATCCCGGTACGAATCAGCTCGTGAAGACCGCCCGTGCCGTCATGGAGATGGGTGCGGCCGGTGTCATGGCCATGCCCATGCGCGGTCTCACCACGGAGCCTTCCGTCGAGAACTACCTGCGCTCGATCCTGACCGCGCTCGGGCCATCCATCCCGGTCTGCATCCAGGACTACCCCAAGCTCACGGACGTCTACTTCAGCGCTGACTGCTTCATCCGCCTCGTCGATGCCTTCCCGCAGATCGCCATGTTCAAGCACGAGGACATGCCGGGCCTTTCCAAGCTCTCGGCCATCCGTAAGGCCTGCGATGGCAAGGCGCGGCGCTACATGCCGATCCTCTGCGGTAACGGCGGCATCCACCTGCCGCAGGAGTACCTGCGTGGGGCGGACGGCGCCATGACCGGCTTTGCCTTCCCGGACATGATGGTCGCCATGCACGCCCTCTTCGCCGCCGGCAAGCCGGAGGAGGGCGAGGACCTCTACGATCTCTATCTGCCGCTCATGCGCCACGAGCTGCAGCCGGGCGTCGGCCTCGCCATTCGCAAGGAAATTCTCCGCCAGCGCGGCGCCATCCGCTCGTCCGCGATCCGCGCGCCCGGCCCGAAGCTCGATGCCATCGACATGGCCGAGCTGAACCGCCTGCTCGCCCGCCTCGAGAAGAAAACCGGTCAGCCGATCAAGAGCATCCGGAAGGCGTGAGCCGCCCACATGAACCCCTGTTGCCGTTCCGCCACGCTTTGTGCGCGCAATGGTCACAAAGGGGCGCTTGCATCTCTCGCAAATGCCATTATGGCCCGTTAGATACTGCCGCCAGGGAATTGGCGGGTTTCGCATTACGGGTGGGAGTTCAAGCAGATGTCGCGTCTCGCGCGCCCGGTCGCGCAAGCGAAGCCGACCTATGACGTGGTCGTCGTCGGTTCCGGCTATGGCGGCGGCGTTGCGGCGTCGCGCTTGTCGAGGATCGGCCTCACTGGCGCGGTGCTCGAACGCGGGCGCGAGTACCTGCCGGGCGAATTCGCCGAGACCATGCTCGCGGCCAGCACGGCTGTGCAGATCAATGGCAAGGGACGGCAGATCGGCCCGCCGGATGCGCTCTTCGATCTGCGCGTCGGCAAGGATGTGCACGCC
>JAEZAW010000283.1 GCA_023430315.1 Pseudomonadota bacterium
CTTTATGACGTTCTGCCGCCCGAAAAGGTCGAGCGGGATCTCGAATCCGGGATCATCGAGATCGCGCCCCTTGCCTTCATGCGAGGCCGCACGCTCGCGCATTCGTTCGTCATCCTCGACGAAGCGCAGAACACCACGAGCATGCAGATGAAAATGTTCCTGACCCGCCACGGCGAAGGATCGCGCATGGTTGTTACCGGCGATCCGACCCAGATCGACCTGCCTCCCGGGCAGAAGTCGGGTCTCGACGAGGCCGTGCGCCTCCTCGAGGGCGTGGACGGCATCGACGTGACGCACTTTACCGGTGCGGACGTCGTGCGCAGCGAGCTCGTCGCGCGCATCGTCGCCGCCTACGACGGCGCGGCGGATTCGTCAGGACTGGACGCAGGTGTGGCCTCGACCCTCGCTCGGGGACAGAGCCGCACGGAATAGGAAAATGAATACGGTTCTGGACCAACCCGCAGTTCCCGGCGGCGATGCCGCCAGTGGCGACGAGCGATCTTGCGACGAAGAACCTCCGTCGCGATTGCGACTTGCGCTCGAACGTGTGGATGATGACGGCGACTGGACGGCTTTCGGCCCGGTCGATGAGTTGATTGCGGGTGTCGCTCGCGTGCTCGCCGAAGCGGCAGAGCTTTCCGGCGCCTATCCCGCGGCTGCGGCCGTCGCCCTCAGCAGTAATACAGCCGTGCGCCGATTGAATGCCGCCTATCGCGGCAAGGACAAGCCGACCAACGTCCTCTCCTTTCCTGCTCCCGAGCCGCCGCCCGGTATGCCGGCCGATGAGGCGCGCGAACTCGGCGATGTCGTGCTAGCGATCGAGACGCTCCTCGACGAGGCCAAGGCCGCCGGCATACCCCCCGCGCATCACTTCCAGCATCTGCTGATCCACGGCCTCCTGCATCTCATCGGCTACGACCATGAGACGGACGGCGAGGCCGAGCGCATGGAAGCCCTCGAGACGGCGCTGCTCGCGCGCCTCGGCATTCCCGATCCTTACGCGGACGCCCACTCCTGACGCGCCCCGCATTCGCACATTGTGTTCATCAGTTAGACAAACAGGCCATGGCACTCTCAGACGACACTAGTCCCCGCCCCGAAAGTACCAACGGCGGTGATGCTTCCAAAAACGGCGATGGCTGGCTCTCCGCCTTGCGCAATCGCCTCGGCCTCGGCACGCAGCCGACGCTGCGCGACACGCTCGGGGAGACGCTGCGCGTCGAGGACCAGACGGGCACCGGTTTCTCGCCGGCTGAACGCGAGATGCTGCTGCGCTTGCTCGAATTCGGCACGCTCAAGGTCGAGGACGTGATGGTGCCGCGTGCCGATATCACGGCCATCGATGAGGGCGCGTCACTCGCCGAGCTGCTCCATCTCTTCGATACGTCCGGCGTCTCACGCATCCCCGTGTTCCACGAAACGCTCGACGATCCACGTGGCGTCATCCACATCAAGGACCTCATGGCGTACCTGACGCGTGGCGGCTTGCCGGCTGCGCGTTCCGGCGTCACATCGGCCACCGACAGCAGCGCGAATGTTGCTGCGCCGGTGCTGAAGATCGATCTCGCCAAGGCCGATCTCTCGGCGACGATCGCGTCCGCGCAGCTCCGCCGCCGCGTGCTCTATGTCCCGCCCTCGATGCCGGCAGTGAACCTTCTCGTGCGCATGCAGGCGACGCATGTGCACATGGCGCTCGTCGTCGACGAATACGGCGGCACCGACGGTGTCGTCACGATCGAGGATCTCGTCGAGCAGATCGTCGGGGAGATCGAGGACGAGCACGACGTCGCCGAGGCCGCCAACATCGTCGAGGACGGCAAGCTCGGTCTGATCGCGCAGGCACGCACGCCCATCGAGGAGCTCGAGGAGCATCTCGGCGTGAAGCTGCTCAAGAACGGGGAGGAGGAGGACATCGACACGCTCGGCGGCCTCGTTTTCACGCTGGTCGGTCGCGTGCCGGCGCGCGGTGAGATCGTGCGCCACGAAAGCGGCATCGAGTTCGAGGTCATCGACGCCGACCCACGGCGCGTCAAAAAGGTGCGCATCCTCCGTCCGCTCCCGAACGAGGATGCGCCAGCTGCGCCACACCCCGCCGTCAAGTAGGTTGCCCCGCAAGACGTGCCCCACACGTGCCTATGTGGCGCGTCCGCCGCAGCGCACCAAGCCGCGATTGCCAACGCGCGCGAGTAGGGCCATATCTCGTCAGCCATGATGATCATCCAACCCGTTCCCGCAACGATCTACACGGAACCCGACTTCCGTGTGCGGGCCCGGACTGCGCTGCATCACAGTCCGAGCGATGCGATCTTCGACCCTCGGACGGGCCGCTCATGGTCGCGCAGCGACTGGGATCTCAATCCCGAGATGCTGGCGGACTTCGATGTCATGGAGCCGCCGCGGCCGGCTGCCGTGCTCGTACCGGTCATTGCGCGATCCGAGCTTACCGTGCTGCTGACCGAGCGTACGGCCCACCTCTCGACGCACGCCGGCCAGATCGCTTTTCCGGGCGGCAAGGCTGAGGCCTCGGACATCGATGCAGTCCACACGGCACTGCGCGAAGCCGAGGAGGAGATCGGCCTGTCGCGCACGCTCGTCGAGCCGCTCGGCTTCCTCGATGGATACCGCACCGGCACCGGCTTTCTGGTGACGCCGGTGGTTGCGCTCGTGAAGCCCGATTTCGTCCTGGCCCTCGATTCGGGCGAGGTCGCGAACACCTTCGAGGTGCCGCTCGCCTTTCTCATGGACCCGGCCAATCACAAGCACCACGCGCGCCCCTGGCGCGGCCGCGAGCGGCACTACTACGCCCTGCCCTTCGGCGATCACTACATCTGGGGCGCAACGGCGGGCATGCTCAAGAACCTCCACGAGAGGCTCTACGGGGGATGATACGGGTCATCATCGAGAACATCGTCCTGTTTCTCCTGCCGACGGCTGTCTACGCCATCTATATTCTGCTGACGCGGAAGCAGGGTGAGCAGGGCACAGGCGTATTCGACGACGCGCCCTTCTTCTGGCTTATGCTGGCCGGAACCGGACTTGTTCTGCTCGTGCTCGTTGCCTTCGGCTCGACATCGGGCGGCAAGCCCGGCCAGAGCTACACGCCACCCTCCATCGGAACGGACGGCAAGATCGATCCTGGTGGACTGAAGTAATCCTGGTCAGGCGCCATGCCCCCTGAGGTGACCAATCCGATCCCGTCATCGCTCGCCGGCGCGCCCTGGCTCGAGCAGCCGGAGACGCGCGCGGTTCTTGCATCACTCGCGGCCGCTGGACACGAAGCGCGCATTGTCGGTGGCACCGTACGCAATGCGCTCCTCGGCGAGCCCGTGAACGACAT
>JAEZAW010000366.1 GCA_023430315.1 Pseudomonadota bacterium
CCCCGGCCGGCGCCCCCCCCCCCCCCCCCCCCCCCCCCTGGGGCCCAGGGGCTAAACCCCCGTCGCGCCGCAGGCGCGAGCCGTTAGCCGCAACGAAAACGCGACCTAATCCTCGCACGCCAGCCCATGCTCGCGCGCGACGTGCAGCATGGCGCGCTCGGCGAGTGCCGCGATCGTGAGCAGCGGGTTCACGCCGAGCGAGCGCGGAATAATGGCGCCGTCGATGACATGCAGGCCGGCGTGCACGGCGCTCGCATCCTTGCCCGCGCTGCCATCGAACACGCGCCCGGCATGGTCCACGACGCCGGACATGCGATCCGTGCCCATGGCACAGCCGCCGAGCGGGTGCGCGGTCGCGGGCTGGTTGCCCATGACGCTGCCGGCGAGTGGGTTCTTCACGTAGCTGCCGCCAACCTTGCCGACGAGAGCTGCGAGCGCTGCGTCGAGGCGCTGGTAGACGGCCTCGTCTTTTGCATTGGGCCAGGAGAGAGCGAGACGATCGCCGTCGAGACGGAAGAGGCCCGATGCGCTGTCATGCGAGACGGCGAAGAATGTCTGCAGGCTCGCGAACGGCCCTTTGTAGACGCCGCTGACGAGACTCTGCAGGGCGCCGAGCAGGCGGCCATTGGGCACGAACATCACCGGCAGGATCGGCGCGAGCGCGGACGGCATCACGCCTTCCTGGATGGTCACCGAGTTCGCGAGGTCATCGGGATCGACGATCTCGAGCTGTCCGGAGACGGAGGCGCCGACGTTCATCCCCTCGATCTTCGCGGGATGACCGACGCCGACGGCATTGACCGGCACTTTGGCGCCGTAGCCGAAGGCGATGATGTCACCGTTGGCCGAGAAGCGCGCGCCGATGCAATCGGAAAGTGCGAGACCCTTCTCACGCGAGCGCAGCAGGATCTCCGTCGAGCCGAGCGTGCCGGCAGCCAGGATCACCATGTCGGCATCTAGATCGAGCTGCTGAGTGTGCCCCGCGCCGGGCGTATCCACGCGCTGGATGTGAACACGCCATCCGCCACTTGGCGCGGGCGTCACATACGCCACGCGGCCGTGCGTGAAGATCTCCGCGCCATGATGCGCGGCTTCGGGGAGATAGGTCAGCGCGACCGTGTTCTTGGCACCGACATTGCAACCAGCACAACAATCACCGCAACGCGTACAGGCGGGCTGCGCGATACCTGCGGGATTGACCGTTTCGCTGAAGCCAACGACCACCTCGGGCGCAATGGGCGCCGCGCCGAGCGCCGCACCGGCAGCCTCCAGTGCTTTATACTTCGTGAGCGTCGCGGCATCCGGATCGCGGGCGGGCCTGAGCCAGCGGCGCGCGCGCGCGTAGCCCGCGTCGAGGAGGCCATCCTGGCGGATCTGCCCCGGCCACACGGGATCGGCGAAGACACGCGCGTCGGGTCTCAGCGCGACGCCGGCATTGACGAGCGAGCCGCCGCCGAGCCCGCGCCCGACAAGCACGTGCATGTCCTCACCGATGCGGACATCGAAGAGACCGGTCTCGGAGCCCATGGCCATGCGCGCGCCGGTCACGCGCATTTCGTGGCGCATATCCGGGAAGCGGCTCGGAAACTCGCCCGTCACGACCTCGCGGCCGCGTTCGATGACGGCGACACGCTTTCCGGCGCGGGCGAGGCGCATGGCTGATACGCCGCCGCCATAGCCCGATCCGACGACGATGACGTCGTAGCGCGGGCGGGCATGATCGAGTGAGCGGGCGAGCCGGGTCATGGGCGCGCGGCTCGCGTGCACCGCACGCGGCAGCGCCTTCTGCGTGACCTCAATGCGCGATCCCCCTGGCGCATCCGACCTTCACGAGTTGATCGTTCAGTCCTTACGGGTGCCGAGACCCATCTTCTTGGCAAGCTGCGAGCGTGCGGCAGCATAGTTGGGCGCCACCATAGGATAGTCGTTCGGGAGCTTCCACTTGGCGCGGTATTCCTCGGGCGAAAGCTTGTAGTGCGTCCGCAGGTGCCGCTTGAGCGACTTGAAGCGCTTTCCGTCCTCGAGGCAGATGATGTAATCCGGCGTCACCGAGCGCTTGACCGGGATGGCGGGCTTCAGCTCCTCGTTGTCGACCACCGGCTCATGGTTCGATGCCCTGTTGAGCGCATCATGCACATCCCGGATCAGCGACGGCAGATCGGAAGCAACAACCGTGTTGTTGGCCACATACGCGGAGACGATCTTGGCGGTCAGCTCGACCATTTGATTTCCGCCAGAGTTTTCCATCGGATATCGTCTCCTTATCATGCCGCGATGTCTTCCGGGGCTATAGGCCCCGCTCGATCACTCATGACATCGCGTGAAAAATAGCCCGGCTGATTGAAGTCCAAGATCAGAGATCGCCAATACTCCACTTCGCCGAGAATGGCAATTGCAGCGCACGGTATAGTAAAAGCCGCGTGTTCGCCAATATCCTCGACCCGCGTTGCTGAATTTTCCCCCAGCTTTCAGGAATTCAGATGACGCTCTTTCTTGCTTTAGTCCACCGGCGGCCGCTCAAGCGAGGTCAAGGCGGGGACTGGCGCACGCCCTTGAATTCGTCCAGACTGTTAAACATCTCACTCATGGGCAAAAAGGCGCGCGGACGCGCGTTTCGCTGCGCCGGCCGCACATCATGCCATCGTCAGTGAACCTTAATCAGCCGAGGAGCGGGTCATGTCCGATACGAAGGCGCGCCCTGACAAGGTGATCAAGACGGACGCGGAGTGGCGCTCCGAGCTGACGCCGGAGCAGTATTACATCACCCGCGAGCACGGCACGGAACGCGCCTTCACCCGCCCCTACAATGCCCTGAAGGCAGCAGGGATCTACAAGTGCGTGGCCTGCGGCGAGCCGCTCTTCGCCTCCGAGACCAAGTACGACTCGGGCTCCGGCTGGCCGAGCTTCTTCAAGCCGATCGGTACCGAGGCCGTCTCTGAGCATGAGGATCGCTCGCTTTTCATGCGCCGCGTCGAGGTGCGCTGCGCGAAGTGCGATGCCCATCTCGGCCATGTCTTCGAGGACGGCCCCAATCCGACCGGCTTGCGCTATTGCATCAACGGGACGGCCCTCAAACACGAGCCGAAGTAACAATCCGACGGGCCATTCCCGGCGCCCACGACATGTCTGCAACGAAGCGCGCCGCGCCAAGCCCGACCCGGGGCTGCGCGGCGCCCTCTTTCCAGAGGCGCCACGCGCCAGGAGCTAACTGAATGCCAGCCGATCCCGCATCTGCCCAGGCCATCGCACCGGTGCCGCCACGTGCTGCGCGTCATCCCGTGACGGCAGTCCACCACGGCGTCGAGATCGTCGATGACTACGCCTGGCTTCGCGCCGACAACTGGCAGGAGGTGATGCGTGATCCGAGCGTGCTGGATGCTGGCATTCGCACGTATCTGGAAGCCGAGAACGCCTACACCGAGCACATGCTTTCCGACACGAAAGCGCTGCGCGAAAAACTGTTCGCCGAGATGAAGGGACGCATCAAGGAGGACGACAGCTCGGTGCCTAGTCCCGATGGCCCCTGGGAATACGGCACGCGCTATCTCATCGGCGCGCAGTATCCGCGTCTCACGCGGCGCCCGCGCGGTGGTGACGACGCCAGCGAGATGGTCATGCTCGACGGCAATCTCGAAGCCGAAGGCAAGCCCTACTGGCAGCTCGGCGGCGCCACGCACAGTCCCAGCCACCGCATTCTCGCTTATGCGGTCGATGACAAAGGCTCGGAATACTACGTCATCAAGTTCCGCGATCTCGCGACGGGCAAGGATCTCGCCGACACGATCCCCGATACGGGTGGCGGCTGCGTGTGGACCGAGGACAGCAAGACCGTCTTCTACGTCCGCCTCGATGAGAACCATCGCCCGCTCTACGTCTATCGCCACGCGCTCGGCACGCCAGTCGAAAGCGACGTGCTCGTCTACGAGGAGGCCGACAAGGGTTCTTATGTCGGCGTCGGCGAAACGCAGTCAGGCCGCTTCATCCTCATCGATGCGCACGATCACCAGACGAGCGAAGTTCGCTTCATCGAGTCGCGCGATCCGACCGGCCCCATGCAGCTCATCAGCCCGCGACGCTTCGGCCACGAGTATTCGGTCGATCATCACGGCGATGATCTGATCATCCTCACGAACTCCGGCGGCGCCGAGGATTTCCGCATTGTCACGGCGCCGGTCGCGACGCCGCAGGAGGCATACTGGCGCGAGTTGCTAGCGCATAAGCCCGGCAGGCTGATCCTCGATCACACGACCTTCAAGGATCATCTTGCGCGTCTCGAACGCGAGGCCGGCCTGCCGCGCATAGTCATACGCCGCTTCTCAGATGGCGCGGAGCACGCCATTGCCTTCGACGAGGAGGCCTACAGCCTCGGCATGTCGTCGGGCTACGAGTACGACACGACATCGCTGCGCTTTTCCTACTCGTCCATGACCACGCCCGCGCAGGTCTTCGACTACGACATGGAAACGCGCACGCGGGTGTTGCGCAAAACGCAGGAAGTGCCGAGCGGGCACAATGCCGCCGACTACGTCACACGCCGCATCGAGGCGCGAGCTGCCGACGGCGAGATGGTTCCGATCTCCGTCCTCTATCACAAGAACACGCCGCTCGACGGCTCGGCGCCACTCTTCCTCTACGGCTATGGCTCGTACGGCATCGCGATACCCGCGAGTTTCTCGACGACGCGTCTCTCGCTCGTCGATCGCGGCTTCATCTTCGCCATCGCGCACGTGCGTGGCGGCAAGGACAAAGGCTATCGCTGGTACACGGGCGGCAAAGCTCAGACGAAGATGAACACCTTCACGGACTTCGTCGCGGCCGGCGAGCATCTCGTGAAGCTCGGCTGGACGAAGCGCGGGTGCATTGTCGCCAATGGCGGCTCTGCCGGCGGCATGCTCATGGGTGTCGTTGCCAACCTCGCGCCCGATCTCTTCCTCGGCATCATTGCCGACGTGCCGTTCGTCGATGTGCTCAACACCATG
This sequence comes from Pseudomonadota bacterium, assembly GCA_023430315.1. Taxonomy (GTDB): domain Bacteria; phylum Pseudomonadota; class Alphaproteobacteria; order Rhizobiales; family Hyphomicrobiaceae. Next base: position 4,980 of record JAEZAW010000366.1, read on the forward strand.
CTCGACGAGACCCTGCCGCTCACCCCGCCCGAATGGCCCGAGTGGGGCGATCCCATCCGCTCGGCAGAAGCCTTCGCACTCATCCGCAGCTACAGCCCTTACGACAACGTCGAGCGCAAAGCCTATCCGCACATCTTCGCCTACGGCGGTCTCACCGATCCGCGCGTCACGTACTGGGAGCCGGCGAAGTGGATCGCCCGCCTGCGCGAGCGCAACACGTCCGGCAATCTCGTGCTCCTCAAGACGAACATGGAAGCGGGACACGGCGGCGCGTCGGGGCGCTTCGAAGCGCTCAAAGAAACCGCGCTCGACTATGCCTTCGCGATCAAGATCGCGGGGAAGGCGGAGGTGTAGACCGCGCCTCTGGCGCGAGAGGGGCTGCCGCCCCTTCAACCCCGCTCGGGGGACACCCCCGAACCCCCGCCTTTTGTGGACTTCGAGATCGCCGCGAACGATCTGCTCATAAAGGCGGGTGGGTTCGGGAGGGTGTCCCTCGTCGCGCCAAAGGTGCGCCACAAGAAACCGGGAGCGCGAGGCTAGCCTCGCTCGCGTCGAAGACGCGAAAGCTATTTCCCCCAAGTCAGCGCGAGAGGCTTCAACTGACGAACGAGCCTCATGAGCCCGTCGCGGGTCGCGGGGTGCAAGGCCTCGAGCGGATGGCGAACCGCATCGCTCTTGATCACGCCGCCCTCCATCATGACAGTCTTGGTCGCGCGGAGACCACACTGCCGATTCTCGTAGTTGATGAGCGGAAGAATGCGCGCATAGGCCGTCTCGGCCTCTTCCTTTTTGCCCGCGCGATAGCTCGTCACCACTGGCTTGATGAGATCGGGCAGCAGCGCGCTCGGCATCGTGCCGGTCGCACCCGCATCGAGATCCGCCATCAGCGTGATGGACTCCTCGCCGTCCAGTGGCCCCACGATGGCATCACCGCCGGCCGCGATCAGGGCGCGCAACTTGGCTGCCGTTCCCGGTACCTCGATCTTGAAATGGCTGACCAACGGCACCTCGCGCGCCAGCCTGACGAGAAACGGCACCGACAATGCAACACCACTGAGTGGCGCGTCCTGCACCATGATCGGCAGGCGCGCCGCATCCGCGACGCGCGCGAAATGCTCGATTATGCCGGCTTCGTCGGCCTTGAGCAGCGCGCCGTGATAAGGCGGCATCATCATGAGCATGTCCGCGCCGGCTTCGGCCGCGCGACGTGCCCTGGCCGAGGCAATGCGGGTGCTGAAATGACTGCACGTGACGATCACAGGCACTCGACCGGCGACATGCTTCAGCGAAAGATCCAGCAGGATGTCACGCTCCTCGTCGGTGAGGAGGAACTGCTCGGAGTAGTTGGCGAGAATACAGATGCCATCTACGCCCTGATCGATCATGCAGTCGATCACGCGGCGCATGCCGTCGAGATCGAGATCACCGTTCGCCGCGAACGGCGTAGGGGCGATTGGAAACACCCCGGAAAAGCTCTTCGGCATTTCAGACCTCTCAATCACCAGCACGAAGTGGACGATCCGGGACCGTTTTGCTGACGCGCCGCATCAGGGAAGACAGGAGCGGCCAGAACAGCAGCACGAAGCCGAGCGTCATGATCGTCCCGCACAGCCAGTTCGACCAGAAGGCGCCGAGCGATCCGCCGTGGATGATCATGGACTGGCGGAAGGCGTCTTCCGCTTTGTCGCCGATCACCATGGCCAGCACCATCGGTGCGATCGGATAGTTGCATTTCTTGAACAGATAGCCGATGAGGCCAAAGATGAAGACCAGCCACAGGTCGAACGGCGAGCTCGACACCGTCCAAGCGCTGACAAAGCAGACGACCACGATCACCGGCGCGATGATGGCGAAGGGAATGCGCAGGATGGCGGCGAACAGCGGCACGGTGAACAGCACGAGCACGACCGCCACCACGTTCGCCACGTACATCGACGCAATGAGGCCCCATACGAAACTCTTCTGATCGACGAACAGCATGGGACCAGGGTGCAAACCCCAGATCATGAGGCCGCCCATCATGACGGCCGCGGTCGCGGAGCCCGGTATGCCGAGCGCGAGCATCGGCAGCATCGCACTGGTGCCCGCAGAATGGTCGGCGGCCTCGGGCGCGATGACGCCCTCCGGCGCGCCCTTGCCGAATTCGCCGGTGCGTGGGGCGAAGCGCCGGGCAAGGCCGTAGCTCATGAAGGACGCTGCCGTCGGCCCGCCGGGCGTGATCCCCATCCAGCAGCCGACAAGGCTCGATCGGATCAGCACGATCCAGTACGAGGGCAATGCCGCGATCGTCTTGAGCACATCGCGCGGCGAGACACGTGCACGCACGCCGCGGAATTCGAGGCGCTCCTCCATGGTGGCAATCAGCTCGCCAATGCCGAACAGACCGATGACGGCGACGAGGAAGCTCACGCCCTTGATCAGATCCGGCAGCCCGTACGTCAGCCGTAGTGATCCTGAGATCGTGTCCATGCCGACGGCCGCGAGCGAGAAGCCCATACCCGCTGACACCAGCGTCTTGAATGGCGATGCGCCGCCGAGCCCGACGAAGCAGGCGAACGCCAGGAAGTAGACGGCGAAGTACTCGGGCGAGGAGAACTTGTGCGCGAAGGAGGCCGCGGGTCCGGCGAGCAGCGTGATGACGACCACGCCGAAGAGCGCACCGAACGCGGCGGACAGGAACGCGTACGAAAGAGCCTCGGTGGCGCGGCCCTGCTTGGCCATGGGGTGACCATCGAACGTGGTCGCGACCGAGGATGGCTCACCCGGGATGTTGAACAGGATGGAGGTGGTCGAGCCGCCGAACAGTGCGCCCCAGTACATGCTCGCGAGCAGGATGATCGCCGAGACCGGGTCCATCGTGAAGGTCAGCGGGATCAGCAGCGTCACGCCGTTGGGCGCGCCGAGGCCGGGAAGCACACCGACAAGAATGCCGAACAGAACGCCGACCACCATCAGCATCAGGTGATAGCCGGTCAGTGCGACCTGGAAGCCGTGGAGGAGGTCGCCGATGTTGTCCAAGTCCCGACCTCCAGGCGCGTCAGTGAATGCCGAACCAGGCTTCGACAGGCCCCTTTAACAGGGGCACATGAAGCCAGAGCTCGAACATGAAGTAGAAGGCGGCGGCCGTACCGAAGCTGACCGCCAGCGCTGCGGGAAGACGATAGCCGCCCTGCCAGAGCATAACCGTCAGCATGTAGGCCACCATTGCGATATAGAGCCCGAGCTTGAAGACGAGGGCCAAAACGAGGAAGCCCAGCATCGGCAGCAGGAACGCGACAATGCGTCGAGCCTGATCTGCATTGATCGCCACCGGTGCATCCTCGTGGCGCCGTGAGAGCAAAGCCTCGAGCAACGCGCCGATCGCACCGACGACGACGATCAATCCCATCCAGAACGGGAAGTAGCCTGGCTCGGGTCCGCGATCGCCCCAGCCGACGTGGTACTCCAGCGCGCCAAGGATGATGGTTGCGCCGAACGCGAGCGCGAACAGCGCCGCGATGACCTCGAGTGCGCGGCGCGTGACGAGCGCTCGGCTGGACGATGTTTCCTGCTGATCCAATTCCGACCCTCGGAAGATGGCCACTGGTGCCAAACGAGGCGACTGACGAGCGATGGTCCGTCGCCCCGATGTGCCTCGTCGGCGATTTACTGGACCAGCCAGCCTTCTTCCTTGAACACGGCCTGGAAGCGCGCGTAGTCCGCATCGATGAACTTCGTGAGTTCGCCGCCGATCAGCACGCGGCCCGACTGCGCCGTGCGCGCGACGTACTCCTTCCATTCGGGCGTCTCGGCGACTTTACGCAGCAGATCCTGATAGAAGGCCACAGCCTCGGCCGGCACCTTGCCCGGAAGCGACGCGATGCGCGGCTGCTGGAACTGATCGATGGCGATGCCTTGCGACC
>JAEZAW010000020.1 GCA_023430315.1 Pseudomonadota bacterium
CCGACCTTCTCCCCATTGAAGGCAATGGGGAGAGGGGGAAGAGGCGTCGCGCATACAGGCGAGCCGTCCTCATGGTTGCGATAAAATCCCAACAAGCGAATGCCGTCCTCTCTCGTCCTGACACGACGCTGACGGCATTCCTCATCTATGGCGCCGATGCAGGCCTAGTAAGCGAGCGCGTCGTGCGCCTCGCGCAATCGCTTGCGGCGCGCGATACGCCACCCGGCGAGATCGTGCGCATCGACGATCCCGAACTCGAGGAGGACAGCGAGCGCCTCTCCGTCGAGCTGCTGACCATGCCCATGTTCGGCGGTCGCAAGATCGTGCGCGCCACCATGGGCCGACGCATCAACGGGGCGCTGCTGCGTGGCATTCTCGACGGGCCGCCGCTCGCGGGCGTGCTGATCGTCGAAGGTGGTAACCTGCGCCCGGATGACGCGGCTCGCGCAGCCTTCGAGAAAGCCGCACACGCCGCGGCCATTCCCTGCTTTGCCGATGACGCCCAGTCGCTCGACGCGATGATCAACGAGGTGCTCGGCGCGCATCGGCTTACCATCACGCCCGACGCACGCGAGATGCTGCTTGCTCGACTTGGTGCCGATCGCGGGCTCTCGCGCGGCGAGGTCGAGAAGCTCGCTCTCTATGCCGCAGGGCGCGGCACCATCGAAGCTGAGGCCGTCGAGGCCATTGTCGGCGATGCCTCGGAGCTGGCCATGGAACGCGTCATCGACGCGGCGGCCGCCGGCGATGGCACGCGCGCTCTCGAGGGCTGCCAGCGCCTGCTCGCATCAGGCGAGGGAGCGCAGTCGGTGATCGCGGCCGTGCAATGGCACTTCGCCCGCCTTCATCGCATCCGGGGCAGCATCGAGGGCGGCCGCAGCATGGATGACGCCATGCGCCAGATCCGCCCGCCCCTGCACTTCAAACGTCGGGCCGCCGTCGAGGCACAATGCCGGCGCTGGACGGCACCGAAGCTCGCTTCGGCCCTCGCCCGCATCCGTGCGAGCGCACTCGCCGCGCGCACAGCATCCAGCCTCGAAGATGCCCACGCCGAGCGCCTGCTCATGGAGCTTGCCCGCCTTGCCGCCTCCCGCGACATGTCGGCGCCCCGAACTTGAGCATTGAGATAGTTGGTTGTTTCCGCGGGACAGGACAACCTGTCGGCTTGCTCCGGCAACCCCGGCGACTATAGTGCGGCCGCACAGAGAACACGGGGAACCTCATCATGGCCAGGATCGAGCACGACGTCGTGGGCATCGGCAATGCCATCGTCGACATCATCGGCCGCTGCAAGAATGACTTCCTCATCAAGCACGATCTGGCCAAGGGCCACATGACGCTGGTCGATGCCGATCGGGTCTCGCATCTCTATCAGGAGATGGGTCCGGCAGTGGAAATCTCCGGCGGCTCCGCGGCCAACACCATGGTCGGCATTGCCTCGCTCGGCGGGCACGCGGCCTTCATCGGCAAGGTCGCTGAGGACGACTTCGGCAATATCTTCCGTCATGACATACAGGCCGCCGGCGTCGCCTTCGATACGCCGGCCTCGACGGGCGGCGCACCGACCGCGCGCTCGCTCATCCTGGTCACGCCCGACGGCCAGCGCACCATGAACACCTTCCTCGGCGTGAGCCCGGAGCTCAGCCCGCGCGACGTAGATCAGAAGCTGATCGAGGCATCGCGCATCGTCTATCTCGAAGGCTATCTCTTCGATCGGCCGGACGCCCAGGCGGCGTTCCGTCATGCTGCCGACATGGCCGAACGCGCCGGCCGCGAGGTCGCACTGACCCTCTCCGACGGCTTCTGCGTCGAGCGCCATCGCATCGAGTTCCTCGAGCTGATCCGCCATCGGGTCGATATCCTGTTCGCCAACGAGAGCGAGATCACCGCGCTTTACGGCGCCGCCACCTTCGAGGAAGCCGCGCGCCAGGCGAAGACCGACGCCAAGGTCGCCGTACTGACCCGCAGCGCCAAGGGATCCGTCATCTTCAAGAGTGAGAAGGCTGTGAGCGTGCCTGCCGCGCCCGTGCGTCAGGTGATCGACACGACCGGAGCCGGCGATCTCTACGCGGCCGGCTTCCTTTACGGCTACACCAACGGCAAGCCGCTTGAGACCTGCGGACACCTCGGCAGTCTCGCGGCCGGCGAGATCATCAGCCATATCGGTGCGCGGCCCGAGACCTCGCTCGCCTCGCTGGCAGCAGCCCGCGGCCTCTGAAACTTTTCATTTTGCACCTGCGTTGAACTGAGGGTGGCCAGCGCGCCCTGGGTAATATATCATTTTGCGCTGCATCAAAAATGTCCCCGCGGGGCGTCGTAGAATACCCGGCGCGAGTGTCATCAGGTTCGATTGCAGGGTACGCACATGACCGGCCAGAAACCCAAAGCGCAGAAGCCGAAAACCCGGAAATCGGGCGCGCCATCCGACAAGGACGCCCCCGCCCTCGAACGTGCGGCAGCCCTCATCAGCAAGGATCCAACCCTCTCGAAGCGGGCAGCGTTGCGCCAGGTCGGCATCGAGGATGCGCGCAAGCTGCGCCTTTTGGCCGGCAAACTCTCGACGCCCGCGAGAAAGGTCAAAGCCGAGCCACCTCCGCGCAGAGCGCCAGCCCGCGCGCCGAGCCGCGCACATGCCCGCGCCCAGGCCGCCGCGCCGCTGCTCGCACGCACTCCGCAGAAAATCGGCACTGTCGGGAAGGCCGCCCCTACTGACAGGCCATCGGCACGGGCAAGCTACCAGCCAAAGACCGAGCCACCAGCGAGCCCTGTGCATGCTCGCGCCAGCGCCGTCGCGCCGCCCGCTGCTTTCGATATGATGGCCCTGGCGCGCCCCTGGATGACGCTCGGTTGGCGGATGACGGCCGCGAGTCTCGCCGTGCAGGCCCGCATGGCGAAGGCGGCTCTCGAATTGCCGCCAGCGGCGACGGCCATGCGACAGAGTGCGCAGGCCTTCAATGCGTGGCTCGACCTTGTCCAGCCACGCAAGCAGAACCCCCGCAAGGACTGATCAGAGCCGGCGCAGCAGAACGCTCTCGACGGCGTGGTTCGTCCCCTTGCGCAGGATGCAGCGCGCCCGCTGGCGCGTCGGGAGGATATTTTCGTCGAGATTGATCCGGTTGATCCCATTCCAGATCTCGAGCGCCTTGGCGATCGCCTGCTCGTCCGTGAGGTGCGCATAGCGGTGGAAGTACGCCGCCGGATCGCGGAAGGCCGTGGCTCGCAGCCGCATGAAGCGCTTCAACCACCATGCCTCGATCACGGCCGGATCGGCGTCGATGTAGATCGAGAAATCGAAGAAATCCGAGACGAACGGGATGGCCGCGCCATCTTTCGGCAGACGCGCCGGCTGCAGCACGTTGAGACCCTCGACAATCAGGATGTCGGGACGGTCGACGACGATCTGCTGACCCGGAATGATGTCGTAGTGGAAGTGCGAGTAGACCGGCGCCACGACCTTCTCTCGGCCCGACTTGACGTCGCCGAGGAAGTTCAGCAGGCGCGCGAGATCGAAGCTTTCGGGAAAGCCCTTGCGGTGCATGATGCCGCGCGCTTCGAGCTCCTGGTTCGGCCACAGAAAGCCGTCGGTCGTCACGAGATCGACGCGCGGATGATCGGGCCAGCGCGCGAGCAGTGCGCGCAGAACGCGCGCCGTCGTGCTCTTGCCGACGCCAACCGAGCCCGCCACGCCGATGATGAAAGGCACGCGGCGCCCCTGCCTGCCGAGGAATTTCGACGTGACGGCATAGAGCTCCTGCGACGCGGCCACATAGAGATTGATCAGGCGCGAGAGCGGCAGATAGATCTGCTCGACCTCGTCGATGGAGAGTTCCTCGATGAGACCGGAGAGTGCTGCAAGATCGCGCGGCACCAGCGTCATCGGCGTGTCGGCTCGCAGGCGCGCCCAGTCCTCGCGGCTGAATGTGCGGTAGGGCGAGTACAGGACGCCGGACCGCGCCGCGTAATCCTCCTGTTGAAGAAAATCGCGCATGGCGTCAGCCCTCTTTGCGGCCACGGTTTGCTTTCTCTTCTAGTCCAGAGAGACCCATGCGCTTCTCGAGTGTGGCGAGCACGGCGTCGATGCTAACGCCACGCGCCTCGAGCAGCACGAGCAGATGATAGACGAGATCTGCGGCCTCGCCCTTAAGTGCCTCATCGCCCTCACGAAGAGCAGCAATGACAACCTCAACGGATTCCTCCCCGAGCTTCTTTGCGCAGCGTGCCACCCCGCCATCGAGAAGCTGGCGGGTGTACGACGTATCGGCCGGCGTGGCTCGCCGCTCGCGGATTGTCGCCGCGAGGCGCTCGAGCACCGTGCTCGAGCCTCCTTCTCCGCCGCCATCTTGTTGAGCTGCCATGAGGTTTGTCCGTCCTGCCCCAAAAGGCGTTTTGCGCATCCATACTGCCTGGCGCGCCCAATGTCATGGGCGCTCGCACGCTGATGTGAACGGCTGGTAGAGCGGACTGCTCCAACGCGCGGCGCCTGTCACATAACCGCAATACATATCAAATGCTTAAAGTGTCACAAAACGATTATGGCCCTCCGCTACGAGTCAGCCCAGGGCCAATGGGGTCCGGCGAGGCGGATTAGCGGGAGTGCGCGCCTCGGCTTTGATGCTCTTGGGAGATTACAATGAGCACGAAATTCATGATTGCCGCGGCGGCTGTCGCTGCTGCGAGCATCGCAGGCTTCGCCGATGCGGCATCGGCACGCGACCAGATCCGGATCGTCGGTTCTTCGACGGTTTATCCCTTCACCACGGCCGTCGCCGAGCAATTCGGCAAGTCGGGTGGCGGCAAGACGCCGGTCGTCGAGTCGACCGGCACGGGCGGCGGCATGAAACTGTTCTGCGCCGGCGTCGGCGTCGGCCATCCTGATCTGACGAACGCATCGCGGGCGATCAAGAAGGGCGAGTTCGAGGACTGCCAGAAGAACGGCGTCAAGGACATCGTCGAGATCAAGGTCGGCATCGACGGCCTGACGATTGCCCAGTCGAAAGCCGGCCCGACGATGAAGCTGACGATGGCGCAGGTGTTCCTCGCTCTTGCCGAGCAGGTTCCGGACAAGGACGGCAAGCTGGTCGCCAATCCGTACAAGAGCTGGTCGGACGTCGATCCTTCCCTGCCGAACATCAAGATCGAGGTCCTCGGCCCCCCGCCGACGTCCGGTACGCGCGACAGCTTCCATGAGCTGTTCATGGAAGTCGGCGCCAAGAGCGTTCCTGCCCTGAAGGATCTCCAGAAGGCTGACGCGAAAGGCTTCGACAAGCTGTGGAAGTCGATCCGCAAGGACGGCGCCTACGTCGAGGCTGGCGAGAACGACAACGTGATCGTGCAGAAGCTCGAGGCGAACAAGAACGCCTTCGGCATCTTCGGCTTCTCGTTCCTCGAGGAGAACCTCGCCAAGCTGCGCGGTGTCGCGATCGACGGCGTTGAGCCCGAGTATGATGCGATCGCAGCAGGCAAGTACAAGGGCTCGCGTCCGCTGTTCGTCTACGTGAAGAAGCAGCATGTCGGCGTCGTGCCCGGCATCGATAAGTTCGTCGCCGAGTATGTCTCGTCGAAGGCGATGTCGAAGGACGGCTACCTTGCCAACAAGGGTCTGGTTGCTCTCCCCGCGGCAGAAGCCGAGAAGGTTGCCGCGACGGCAAAGGCGATGAAGCCCCTCGAGGCGTCTCAGGTTCACTAAGTACGAGCGACTGAAAGTCTCGGCGGCCGGGGATCTCTGGTCCTTGGCCGCCGGTTATCGATACCAGCGTTTCAGGCCCCAGCGGCGGCGGCGCTGCCGCTTCCAGGACAGAGACCATGACGGCCATCTATTTCATCACCCTCGCCTGTCTGGTCATTGGCGGTTACTTTCTCGCCGCGAGCCGTGCACGAGCGGTCCGTCCGGCTGCCGGCCCGGATAGCGGACCGGCGATGCATTCCCTGCCGACCTACCATGGTCTGCTTGCCGCCGTTTCCCTTATCGTGCCGATGATCCTCGTGTTCGCAATCGGTACGCCGCTCGTCAAATATCTTGCGACTGAAAGCGCCTTCTCGTTCTTTCCGCCCGAGACAGCCAGCGACCCGCTCCAGCGCGGCGTCATTCTCCGCGATGTCGGGAATATCATCGATGGCCGCCACCAAGGCGACCCCTCATCGGCGCTGCGCGACGCGGCGGCAAGCTACGCCAAGATCTTCTCGACCGGCCGTTTCGCGGTGCTCGGCGCAGGCGTTCTGCTCGGTCTCGTATCGCTGTTCGTTGTACTGAGCCGCATCAGCGCTACTTTCCGCGCACGCAATCATTTCGAGCGGTTCATCGTTGTTGTGCTGGTTCTTTGCGCACTGGTCGCAATCCTGACCACGATCGGCATCGTCTTCTCAGTCGTCTGGGAGACCTACCGCTTCTTCTTCGATCCGGCGCTCAAGGGACGGCCGGCCGTAACGGACTTCCTGTTCGGCACCGAGTGGAACCCGCAGGCCGCGCTGCGCGCCGACCAGGGCGACATCAAGACCGCGTTCGGCTCCATCCCGCTGCTGACCGGCACGCTGCTCATCACGCTCATCGCGATCATCATCGCCGGGCCACTCGGCTTGTTCTCGGCGATCTATCTCTCGGAATACGCAACGCCGCGTTTCCGCGCCTGGGCGAAGCCCATCCTTGAGATCCTCGCAGGCATACCGACGGTGGTGCTCGGCTTCTTTGCCGCCCTGACCGTCGCTCCCTACATTCGCGGCTGGGGCGAGAGCATGGGTCTCGACGTCGCCTCTGAGTCCGCGCTTGCCGCCGGCCTCGTCATGGGCATGATGATCATCCCATTCATCTCCTCGCTGTCCGACGACGTGATCAATGCGGTGCCGCAGTCGCTGCGCGACGGCGCCTATGCGCTTGGCGCAACGAAGTCGGAGACGATCAAAAAGGTGGTGCTGCCTGCGGCGCTGCCCGGCATCGTTTCCGCCTTCATGCTCGCCATCAGCCGCGCCATCGGTGAGACGATGATCGTCGTCATGGCGGCCGGGCTTGCCGCCAACCTGACGTTCAATCCGCTTGATGCCGTCACGACCATCACCGTCCAGATCAAGACCATCCTCGTCGGCGACCAGGAGTTCGACAGTGCCAAGACGCTCGCCGCGTTCGCGCTCGGGTTCGTTCTCTTCTTCGTCACGCTGATACTCAATTTCATCGCCCAGCAGATCGTCCGCAGATATCGAGAGCAGTATGACTGAAACCACCGCCCAACCGACCGTCGCGGCACGGCCCCGGCGCGTTGACACCACATCGCCAGCTGCGCAGGCGGCGGTACGGCGGCGCTACCGCGCCGAGGCGCGGTTCAGGACCTATGGCCTGCTCGCCATCGCCACGGCGGCGATCTTCCTCGCGGTACTGCTGGTTGATACCGTGATGAAAGCCCTTCCGGCCTTCACCACCCATTCGCTGCAGCTCGACGTGGCCGTACCGGCAGACCTCGTGCCGACAGATCAGAAATACAATCCCGCGGCCATACGATCGGCAGACTATCTCCCTGTCATGCGCAATGCCTTGAAGACCGCCATCCCTGGCATCCAGGGTCGCGGCAACGAGCGGACGCTCATCCGGCTCCTCAGCACCGGTGCCGCCGACGGCATCCGCGAGCGTCTTGCTGCCGACCCCTCGCTGATCGGAACGACCCTCAAGGCGCCGTTGCTGCTGTCCGACGACGCCGATCTCTACTTCAAAGGTGCCGGCACGCCGATCACCGCGCGGATCAGCCGCGGCACTGCCACACCGAGCGACACGAACGGCTCGATCACGGTAACCTCATCGGCCAACGACTTCTCCGAAAACCTCGTGACCACAAAGCTCGCCATGTCGGAGCGCGCGGCCACACTCTCCGCCGAGGCAGGTCGTGTCGCGCGCAGCACGGCGCCAGACGCCGCAGCTCGCGCCGGCGCCCTGCGGGACGAAGCCACTGCACTCGCTGAGCGCGCCAAGGACCAAGCGGCCGCGGAGACGCTCGACAGCCGACTCCCGTCGCTACTCGTCGAGATCAACGGTGGCCTCGTTAAGATCAACCAGCTCGCTGCCGACCGTATCGAAGGCGAGGTGCTGCTACCGCTGACATCCGCCAATGAGGCGAAGCCCGGCGACTGGCGCATCGTGACCTACACGCGACCGGAGAGCGCGCGCAAGGTGACCGACCTCGAGGTCGCCTTCCTCGAGCGCTTCAAGGTCAAGGGTCAGGTCGAGCAAGCCTTCAACTGGCGCTTTTTCACATCCGGTGACAGCCGCGAGCCGGAGCTCGCCGGCATCCGCGGCGCAGTCGTCGGCACGGCGCTGACTCTCATTGTCACGCTCGCACTCTGTCTGCCGATCGGTGTCCTCGCGGCGATCTACCTCGAGGAGTTCGCGCCGAAGAACCGCTTCACCGATATCATCGAGGTCAACATCAACAATCTGGCGGCCGTGCCGTCGATCGTCTTCGGCCTGCTCGGCCTTGCCATGTTCCTCAACTTCTTCGGCCTGCCGCGATCGGCACCGCTGGTCGGCGGTCTTGTGCTGGCCCTGCTGGTGCTGCCGACGATTATCATCGCCTCGCGGGCCGCGCTGAAGGCGGTTCCGCCATCGATCAAGGAGGCCGCACTCGGCGTCGGTGCCTCGCACCAGCAGGCGATCTTCCATCACGTGCTGCCACTCGCCATGCCGGGCATCATGACCGGCCCCATCATCGGCATGGCCCAAGCTCTCGGCGAGACGGCGCCGCTGCTGATGATCGGCATGGTCGCGTTCATCGTCGATGTGCCAACCGGCATCACGGACGCGGCGACGGTTCTACCCGTGCAGATCTACCTCTGGTCGGACTTGCCCGAGCTGGCATTCCAGTACAAGACGGCGGCTGCGATCGTCGTCCTCCTCGTCTTCCTATTCGTCATGAACGGCACGGCTATCTGGCTGCGCAAGCGCTTCGAGCGCCGCTGGTAGCTCAAACGTCTCTCAGAGAGTAGACCAACATGGATATGACCACCCAAGGCATCCCGACGGCGCAACCGTACGTGCCCGCGAAGCCGGCGACCGCGGCGAAGGTCGTCGCGCGCAATGTGAACGTGCACTACGGCGAGAAGCACGCAATCAAGGATGTGAACGTCGACATTCCGGACCAGGCGGTCATGGCTTTCATCGGCCCCTCGGGCTGCGGCAAGTCCACGTTCCTGCGCTGCATCAACCGCATGAACGATACGATCCCGATCTGCCGCGTGACGGGCAAGATCGAGATCGACACCAGAGACATCTATGACCCCGCGCTGGATGTCGTGCAGCTTCGCGCGCGCGTCGGCATGGTCTTCCAGAAGCCGAACCCCTTCCCAAAGTCCATCTACGAAAACGTCGCCTACGGGCCGCGCATTCACGGCCTCGCCAAGAGCAAGACCGACCTCGACGAGATCGTTACGACGAGCCTCGAAAAGGCAGGACTGTTCAAGGAGGTGAAGGATCGCCTGAACGACTCCGGCACGGGTCTCTCGGGCGGTCAGCAGCAGCGCCTGTGCATTGCGCGCGCGATCGCCGTCAGCCCCGATGTCATCCTCATGGACGAGCCGTGCTCCGCGCTCGACCCGATCGCCACGGCAAAGATCGAAGAGCTGATCGACGAGCTGCGCTCGAACTTCTGCATCATCATCGTCACGCACTCGATGCAGCAAGCCGCGCGCGTCTCCCAGCGCACGGCGTTCTTCCATCTCGGCGTCCTGGTCGAGGAGGGCGAGACGGAGGCGATCTTCACGAACCCGCGCGAGGAGCGCACGCGCGACTACATCACCGGTCGCTTCGGCTAATTCAAAAACAAAAGCGGGAGCCGCGCCGCGCAGCTCCCGCCTGAATTTCTGTGATATCCGCCGCGACTACAGCCGATAGCGGATCTGGTCCGACCAGAAGCGCTCGAGGCGCATCAGGGAGCGGTTGAGGCCCTGGACATCGCCCTGGTTCACCTCACCGACGACCTCGAGCGAGCCGAGCTGGCGATGATAGAGCTTGTCGACGACCTCGCAGGCCGCCATGCCCTTGGGCGTCAGGCTGACCTTCACCGAGCGGCGGTCGACCTCAGAGCGCTTGTAGTGAAGATAGCCCATATCGACGAGCTTCTTCAGGTTGTATGACACGTTCGAGCCGAGGTAATAGCCGCGCGTCTTCAACTCGCCCGCCGTCAGCTCGCTCTCGCCGATGTTGTACAGCAGGAGCGCCTGGACGCTGTTGAGCTCGGCGCCGCCTTCGCGGTCGAACTCGTCCTTGATCACGTCCAGCAGCAAGCGGTGAAGCCGCTCGATCAGGCGCAGTGCCTGCAGATATTCGCTCCGGAAATCCTCACCCGCCGCAGCCTCGCGCGGACGAATTTTCTCCAGCACAGCACTCATTACACAGCCTCCGGCTCAGTGGGTGCGTCCCAACCGATGGGATCCGAATTAACCGGCAAGCTACATCAGCAAATTAAATCTTGCGCTAATAGACATACTAAACAAACAATTTAGTAATTCTCTTTTTGACACGCTCGAATACATGCGGACAACCGCGTATTTCTTCGATCATCAGGCAAGCATTTCCTGCATCTTGCGCCGCTCCGGCAGCCGCACATGGTGCCCCTCGGGGCTCGAGAAAATAGCGTCGAGCATCGCCGCACTTACATCCTCGATCCGTGACGGGCGCCAGCCTGGCGCCTCCCCGCGCGCGGTGAGCCGGGCGCGCACGCCGGCGTGGATGTCCGGCAGCTCCATCATTCGGCAGACGAGGGCGTGCTCCAGCTCCAGCACTTCGTTGAGTTGCATGGCGGACGCCTCGCGCACAAATCGATGCGTCACCATCAGCGCTGTCGGCGACCGCTCGAGTAGACGCGCGCGCGTGGCTTCCGCCCAGGCGGCATGTGTTCCCTTCTCGCGCTCGAGGCGCGCGATGATCTCCGCGACGGAGCTGGCATTGAATGTGCGCGTAATGACATCGCTCAACGCCATGATCGGCGCCGGGCCTGGATCCTGGTGGCGCGGGTCGATGATGGAATCGACGGGCTCGGCGTCGGCCAGTGCTGCCGTGATGTCCTCGAACTCGGCAGCGGGAATGCAGTGCGACGCGATCCCCAAGCGAAAGGCATCCGCTGGCCCAAGGCTCTCCCCGGTCAGCGCGAGATACATGCCGATGTCCTTCGGCAGGCGCGAGAATGTATGAGCAAGTCCGTTGTTGGGTATGAACCCGAGCGCAGTTTCGGGCATGGCAAAGCTGTAGCGCTCGCCGGCAACGCGATGCGTGCCGTAGCGGCTGATGCAGTTGCCGCCGCCCATGACCGGACCATCGATGAGCGAGACTGTCGGTTTCGTGAAACACTCAGCCAGCCAGATGAGCTGGATTTCGTCGCCGAGTGCCTTCTCCGCGGCCTCCATATCCCGATCGGCGAGCGCGGCCATCTCGACAATATCGCCGCCAGTGCAGAACATGCCCGCCGTCGCCGAGCGGACGACCACCGCATAGATCATCGGATCGCGCGCATACTTCGGCAAGGCCTCGGCGATCCGCGCGCGCCCGGCAATGGTGAGCGCATTGCGCTTCTCCGGCCGCGTCAGCGTGATGAGCCCAACTGCGCCGCGCTTCTCACAGGCAAGGCCGTCGCCAGCGTCGGCCGCGGCGGTCTGCTCGCTCATTGCACATTCCTCTTCGTTGTCACCGGAAAAGCACCTTAGCGAACGCGACCGGCCTTTGCCATTGGATGGCCGGAGTGCTGCGCGATGATGTATGGGCAGACCTTCGCCGATCTTCCCGCTGGAAACCGCCTCCGGGCACCACGCGTTGCATGAGGCCATGTCACTGGAACGCTACGACCGGATGCGCATTCTGATGCCCGGCGGCCCGATGGTCGTGGCGCTCGTTCTCATGCTCTGTCTCATGGGCAGCGCGGCCGCAGTCAACGAGGATCTGCTGCCCGAGCGCAATCCCCTGCGCGAGACCGGCCTGCCGTTGCCCGAGCGCAATCCCGCACGCGAACCCGAGTTCCTGCTGCCCGAACGCAATCCTGTGCGCGAGGCCGAGCTGCCAATTCCTGAGCGCAATCCGTTACGGGTCGTGCCCAAGGCAAGCACCGAGGCCGAGCGCGACAAGGGCGGACGCTGGCCCAAGCTGCTCCCCGGCAAGCCCGAGATCCTCAATGCCTGGTCCGAGGAGGAGATCAAAGCCGAGCGGGCGCGCTGCACTGAAGTCCTCAAGGACGTCGACGCGGAATACGAGGAGGCCGATCCTGTCCGCAATGGCGGCTGCGGTTCAGCCGGTCCCGTCAAGCTGATCAGCATCGGCAAGGGCGCGAAGGTCAGCATCTCACCGCCGGCGACCATGACCTGCGACCTCGTCGTCGCGCTCGTGCATTGGATGGAGAAGGACGTGCAGCCGGCCGCGCGGCGTCTGCTCGGCAAGCCCGTGGCGAAGATCAGCAACATCAGCGACTATTCGTGCCGCAACGCCCCGTCGCGCACGACGTCTCGGCTCAGCGAGCACGCCCTCGCCAATGCACTCGACGTCCGGGATTTTATCATGGAAGGCGGCGAGGTAGCCGACCTCACGCGCGACTGGGGGCCGACCGCACGCGACATCGCGGCCCAGATTGCCGCCGAGAAAGCTGCAGAGGCTGCGCGCAAAGCTGCGGCAGCAGCCGCTGAGGCCGCGGCTAGAGCTGCCAAGGAAGCGGCCGCCAAAGCTGCTGCCGAGAAGGCTGCAAAAGGAAACGCCAAGGGAGAGGACAAGCCTCAATCACAATCGCAGACCAAAGCGGAGCCAAAGGCCGATCCAAAATCGGATCCCAAGGCTGTGCTCAGGTCCGACCCGAAGGCCGAGGAAAAGAAGAATGCTGCTCCCGAGGCCGATGAAGATTTGTCACCGCGCGAGTTGAGGCGCCTCAAGCGCGCCGAGCGACAGAAGGCTCGTGAAGAGGCCAGAGAGCTGGCCAAGGAGGCGGCGCGCAAGGCCAATGATGCACCCTCGGTCGTGATGCCCGTCTCGGCCTCGCTCGCTGCCGCAGCGCAGAAGCCCGGACCGCGTGGGCAATTCCTGCGCGAGATCCACGAAGCCGCGTGCGGCACATTCGGCACGGTACTCGGCCCCGAGGCCAATGAGGCCCACCGCAATCACTTCCACCTCGACATGGCCAAGCGCCGCTACAAGAGCTTCTGCGAATAGCCCTACTGCCCGGCGCGGCCGAGTGCCTCCATATCGGCGAGCCAGCGCGCGCGGCGCTCGGGCGTCACACCCTCGACCATGCCGTGGATAGTGCTGCGGATCGGCGCGATGCCCACGAAACCGAGAATGTTCCTCTTCAGCATCTTCAATGCGTGCGCCCCGTAGTACCAGCGATACACGAAGCCGGGCATACCCATGGTAATGACAACCCGCGCCGACTTGCCTTTCCATGGTGTCGCGAATTTGCCTGTCTTTGCCGGCTCGAAAATATCGGGCTGGATGACGCGCTCGAGAAAGCCCTTGAAGATCGCCGGCAGCGTGCCGAGCCAGAGCGGAAAGATCAGCACGAGATGGTCGGCGGCCTCAATGGCCGTCCGAGCTGCCGCGAGATCGGGCTCGAGGGGCTGCAGCATGCGATAGCCTCCGCGCAGGATGGGATCGAAAGCCATGCTCGCGGTGTTGAAGAAGGTAACCTCGTGCCCCGCACTTTCGGCGCCGCGCTGGTAAGCCCTGCCAAGCGCCTCGCAGAAGGTATCCGTGAGCGCGTGGCCGACAATGATGGCAACCCGGGCCATGAGCGACGGCTCCCTTGTTGTGTGGCTCGAAAGTGGGCGCGCGGAGCGTGTGATGCATTGATGCCGCGCAAGAGGCACAAGCGCTCGCGCGCGCTGTCCTTTGCCGCATTCCTGCACTACACGCTTGCATCGCATGTACCGGACGGGATGCCCGGCCACCACTCAGAGGAATCCGCCTTGGGACGACCGCCACGACCATCACCGGCAGGAAAGCCCAGGGATGGCGACAGCGAAGCCGACACCCGCATCGCGCCAGATCCACTCGCAGTGGTGCTGCCGGCGCTTTCCGCACTTGCCGCGATCGCGTCCATTGCCGCTGTGAACTGGGTTGGCCAGGAGCGCACGCCCGAGAGCACGCGCGGTCGCCGCAAGGTCGGGCTCGTGCTGCGCGATCTCGAGTCGTGCTGTCTCGGCCTTCAGGAGGTCTTCAAGCGCCTGAACCGCAATCCCCGCCTCTTTGCGGGTGAAGGTGGAGCCGCCGCAGCACCGCTGAAGTTCGGCGTGCACGGGCCGCGAATCGACTCAGGGCTCGCGCGCACCTACCACCAGCTCATGAACGACGTCGCGTCCATGCTGGTGCTGGCTTCGCAGAATGCCTTCGACGTCATGTGCGCGGTCGAGGATGGCGAGATCGTCGCGCCCGAGCCGCTCTATTTCGGCTTCGGCGAGCAGCAGGACCGGCTCAACAAGCTCGTGCAGGAGCGCGCGAACCTGAAGACGCTGGTCGAATCGGGTCTCGAGATCGCGAACGCGCTGCAGGCGCTCGTCGTCGAGTTCAAGAAGTACAAGGCTGAGGGCTCTTAAGCGCGCCGGCTCAGGGTCGGCGGTTACGCTTCAGGTCCTCGGGATCATCCCACATGAGGAAGTCGGGGCCGAGGGAGGTGATGTTCGGCGCGCCCATGTTGCCCATGACGAGATCGAGCTCATTGCGGACGATGTCGAGCGCCCGACCGGCGAGCCTCTCGCCGCCGGCCGCGACCGCGTAGAGCGTCATACGTCCGACGAAGACGAACTTGGCGCCGAGGCACAGCGCCTTCGCGACGTCGGTGCCGCTGCGGACGCCGCTGTCGAGCATGACGGTCATCTTGTCACCGACCGCATCGCGGATTGCCGGCAGCACTTCGATTGGCGAAGGCGCAGCATTGAGCTGCCGTGCGCCATGGTTCGAGACCATGAGGCCATCAACACCGGCGTCCCGCGCCAACTCCGCATCGCGCGGATGCATGATGCCCTTGAGCACAAAATTGCCAGGCCAGAGATCGCGGAAGCGTTTGACATCGTCCCAAGTCATGGGCGGCGTGGTCTGCGAGGCGACGAAGGCTGCGACCTTGTCGGCATCATTCTGCGCGCCAGGTCCAGCATAGGGCGCCCAGTTCGGGAACATGGGCTGGCCGCCATTACGGTAGTAGTCGATCATCCAGCCTGGATGCATGAGCGCTTCGAGCTTGGTCTTGAGCGGCAGCTTGAGCGGACGCGACATGCCATTGCGCTTGTTGCGCAGGCGATTGGAATGCACGGGGACATCGACGGTGAAGACGAGCGTCTTCAAACCCGCGTCCTTCGCGCGCCGAATCATGTCGTCGGAGATTGTCTTGTCCTTGGCGGCATAGAGCTGGTACCAGCCGTGATCGGGCGCCTCGCGGCCGAGATCCTCGATGGAGCCGGTGCCCGTTCCCGACATGATGAAGGGCACATTCGCATCACGCGCGGCGCGCGCCAGCATGAGATCGGCGCCGGGGCGAAAGAGCGCGGCGAGACCGGTCGGCGCTATGCCGTAAGGGCTCGAATAGCGGCGGCCGAAGAGCTCGGTGCTCTGGTCGCGCTTCGTGATGTCGACGAGATAACGCGGCACGAGGCTATAGCGTGCGAAGCCTTCGATGTTCCGGTCCATACCGGTCTCGTCATCGACGCCGCCCTCGATGAAATCATAGGCGACCTTCGGCAGACGCCGCTTGGCCAATCGGCGCAGATCGTCATAGTTGAGCACCGAACTGGGAGTTGCGGCATTCATGAGTGAGCCCTTCCCTCGTGGACAGCGTTTGCGCTTGGATTGCTGTTTGTGCGTTTCCCGACCGAGGAAACTGAAGCCACGCGGCGACCGGATCAAGTGGAAATAAGCCACTTGCATGTCAGCCCTGCCGGGAGACCGCGCAAAATAAGCCCGCACTGCGGGGGGAATGCCGAGGAATGAACATGGCTCTCGAGCCGATCGCCCGACCGGTCGCCGGCCCTGCCGCCTTCGTGCGCGATCTTTCAGCCGAAAACGCGGTCAATGCCCTTGTCGCTTTCGCCTTCTCGATCTCAGGCCCCGTTGCCATCATCCTGGCCGTTGCAGCACGCGGCGGTCTCAGCGAGGCGCAAGCGGCCTCCTGGCTCTTCGGCGCGTTCTTCATCAATGGCCTGCTCACGATCGCCTTCTGTGCCGCCTACCGACAGCCTCTCGCCATCTTCTGGACCATTCCCGGCACGGTTCTGGTCGGTCCAGCACTTGCGCACGCGAGCTTCAACGAGGTTGTCGGCGCCTTCCTGGTCACGGGACTTCTGATGCTCGCGCTCGGCCTCTCGGGCGTGGTGCGCCGCGTCATGGATGCCGTGCCCATGTCGATCGTGATGGGCATGGTCGCGGGCGTGTTCCTGCCCTTCGGGCTCGACTGGGTCAAAGCCTTCGAGAGCGACCTTCCGATCGCGCTCTCGATGACGCTGACCTTCCTTGCGCTCTCGGCACTGCCGAGCGTTGCGAGGCGCTTGCCGCCGCTGATCATCGCAATGGCCGTAGGTATCGCGGCGATCGCACTCACGCGAACGGGAACGCTGCCTCCGTTCGACAGCAGCACAATCTTTGCAGCGCCGGTTTTTGTCATGCCGCACTTCAATCCGGCAACGCTGATCGAGCTCGTCATGCCGCTCGCGATCACCGTCCTCGTCGTACAGAACGGGCAAGGCATCGCTGTTCTGCGGCAGTCGGGGCACGAGCCACCCGTCAACGCGATCGCCGCCGCCTGCGGGTTGTGGTCCCTCTTTGCCGGTATCGTCGGCACCGTATCGACGTGCCTCACCGGACCGACGAATGCGATGCTCTCGACGGGACGGGACAAGCACACGCACTATGCGGGCGGCATTCTCGTCGGCCTTCTCGCCGTCGTGTTCGGACTCTTCTCGCCGCTCTTCACAAAACTGCTGCTGGCGACGCCACAGGCTTTCATCGCCACACTCGCCGGGCTTGCCATGCTGCGCGTCCTGCAGGGTGCTTTCTCGACAGCGTTCCAAGGCGCTTTCGGGATTGGGGCGCTCGTCGCCTTTCTGGTGACAGTCAGCGGCATCTCGATCGCCGGCATCGGCGCACCATTCTGGGGCCTCGTCTTCGGTGCACTCGTCTCACGCATTCTCGAGCGCAGCGACTTCGCGGCCCGCGCTGCCGGGAGAGACTGAGCAGCTGCGAGACGGTCCTCTCTCATACATTCCGCAAAAAGAGTTATCGTCCGAGTCGCTGAAATCAGCCATCGCCGGTGTGCTATCGGCTGTCCCGTAAACACCATGGGGGACGCACATGAACAAGGCTGTTGCAGAGTTCATCGGTACTTTCACGCTCGTATTCTTCGGCTGCGGCGCTGCCGTCATCGCCGGCAGCGTCGTCGGCAACCTCGGCATCGCCTTTGCTTTCGGTCTGGCCATCGTCGCCATGGCCTATGGCATCGGCCCCGTCTCGGGCTGCCACGTCAATCCCGCCGTCAGTCTTGGCGCGCTCCTCGCGGGGCGCATGTCGAGCGGCGACTTCATTCAGTACGTGATCGCGCAGTGCCTCGGCGCCATTGCCGGCGCGGCCGTGCTCTACATGATCGCCTCGGGCAAGCTCGCGGGTTTCGACATCGTAAAGCAAGGGCTCGGCCAGAATGGCTGGGGACCGACCTATCTCGGCGGCTACGGTCTCGGCGCTGCTTTCATCTTCGAGGTCGTGGCAACCTTCCTATTCGTCGTCGTCATTCTCGGCTCGACGGGCACAGGTGCACCGAGCGCGATGGCCGGTCTCGCCATCGGCCTGACGCTCACGGCTATCCACATTGTCGGCATCCAGGTTACGGGCGTGTCAGTCAATCCGGCGCGCAGCCTTGGGCCCGCATTGTTCGTGGGAGGCAGTGCGCTCTCGCAGCTCTGGCTGTTCATTGTCGCGCCGGCGATCGGCGCCGCGGCCGCGGGCTTCCTCTTTGCATCAGGCCTGCTCGAAGCGAAGAAGTGATGTGGCTAGCTGAGCGACAAAACAAGGCGGGCTCGAAGGCCCGCCTTGTCGGCTCAGATCATTGCTGATTGTTTGCTTCAAGCGCCTGCTGGCTTGTCGCTCTCGGGCGCCTCCGGCCGCGGTGGGTTGTTGCGCCGCTGCTGCATGAAGTCGTCGAATTCCGCCTTGTCCTTGGCCATGCGCAGGCGGCCCAGGAAACCCTCGAAGTCGCGCGCCTCTTCCTCGAGGCGACGCAGCGTGTCGGCGCGGTATTCGTCGAAGGCGCGATTGCCGGTCGAGTACTGCGGACCCATCGGGCCAGCCCATTTGCCGAACTTCTCGCGGAAGTGCTGCCCGCGCCACTCACCCCGATGCCGTCCACATCCCATTCGTCCGCTCCATATCATGTAGGCCAGGATGGCCAAGCCGATCGGCCAGAACACGATGAAGCCGATCACCATCAGGGCAATCCAGGCGGGCTTGCCGAAATCATCAACTCTCATGGCCATCTGATGCATCGCGCTCTCCCGGCATTCGCTCTGTGTCAAAGAGGTCGCCCCATCTGGAGCAAACTCTCGATGTGAATGTAACGAACATTTACATCACTTCAAGAGGTTCTGATAGGAATTTTTTGGCGGATCCATGGTTTCCTGATCTCCGGGCGTACACGGCACCGCCGCAGATTGGTCTCTAAGGGCCTGGGCCTGTGCGGCGCCAGTAAACTCCAGGAGGGCCCGATGCCAGCCGAGCAAGCAGTCATCGTCAAATTCAAATATGGGCTCGACGACCTCGATCCCCTATTCGCTCTCGAAGAAAAATTGGAAGAGGCCATCGGGGCCGCGAACGTCGGCGAGTATGACGGCCACGACATCGCCGTCGATCTCTCAGACGGCGGGCTCTACATGTACGGCACGGACGCCGATGCTTTGCTCGCGGTCATCCTGCCCCACTTGAGGGCCGCTACTTTCATGAAGGGCGCCATCTGCACGCGCCGCTATGGCGATGTGGCCGACCCCAGCGCAAAGGAAGTAAAGTCCCTAATCTGATGCTGGAGTTGCTGATCGCGCCGTCAACCCTTCGCCGTACCGAGCCCGCGCAGGTAGATCAGCACGGCCGCCTCCAGCAGCTCCTCCGGGCTCATCGGAATAGGCCGCCGCGCGCCATCCGCCCTGCCGAAGAGGCTCGCGATACCGTGCGCCTGCGACCAGATATGGAGGGTCATCATCAGCGCGGGCGGGCGCGAGGCCGCTGGCAGCGTCGCGATGACCGCCTCGACGGCCGAGCGGACGGCGGCGAAAGCGGCTTCCGCCGCGGCCCGGAGCTCTGGATTGGAGCCGATCGCGACACCGGACTCGAACATGGCTGCGTAGTAGGCCGGCTCCTCGCGGGCGAAGCGCAAATAGGCCTTGCCGACGCGATCGAGGGCCTTCAACGGCTCGGGCGAGCCATCTGCTGCGGCCTTGGCCAGAGTGTCGCCGAAGAGCTGAAAACCGCGCTGCGCGACCTCGGCGAGCAGCGCCTCGCGATCGCGGAAATGGCGGTAGGGCGCGGCCGGACTGACGCCCGCTGCGCGCGCGGCATCGGCGAACGTGAGGCCGCCCGATCCCTTCTCGGAGATGAGCGAGAGCGCGGCTTCGATCAGCGCCTCCCTGAGATTGCCGTGATGGTAGCCGCGTCGCAAGGCGATGGTCCGGGGTTCGAGTCGTATTGCGCGGCCAGAATAGCGCAATTGCCGATTGCCGGCAGCGTGCCGTGTCCGGGTGCGGAAATCGTGGCTAAGGAATTCGATGCCAGGAAACGGATCGCGGCATCTCGGCCGGCCTGATTTCTCTCAGCCTCCGATTGCATCACGGAGGCCAAATGTCCGCTCGATCCACCGCACTGCCGCCCGGCTTCGCCAAGCTCAGTTGGTCCAATCTCTCGGCTCAACTGTCGGAGCAGATCTCGCTCGCGGCCGCACCTCTCGTCGCCGTTCTCCTGCTCGGCGCCAGCGCGGCCGAAGCGGGCCTCCTGCAGACCATGCAGACATTGCCCTTTCTCCTGCTCGCCCTCCCGGCCGGCGTGCTGGCCGACCGCATGGCCCGGCGGCGGCTCATGGTCAGCTCGGAAGCTCTACGCGCCGCGTCACTCATGGCCGCACTCGTCCTGCTCACATCGGGTCATCTCGACCTCAGCCTGCTCGCAGCGCTCGGGTTCATCGGCGCCATCGGCACGGTCTGCTACAGCGTCGCCGCGCCGGCGTTGCTGCCCTCCATGGTGCCGCGGCATCAGCTCGGCGAGGCCAACCGCTGGCTCGAGCTTGCGCGCAGCACGGCCTATGCCGGCGGTCCGGCGCTCGGCGGCGCCATTGTCGGATGGGCTGGCGCGCCATCCGCTTTCGTGATCGCGACGGTGCTCTCGCTCCTCGCGGTCGTCCTCCTCTCAAAGCTGCCCGACAGCGCGCCGGCTCCGCATTCACGCCGGCACCTCTTGCAGGAGGTGAGCGATGGCGCGCGCTTCGTGCTCGCGCATCCGCTGCTGCGGCCGATCCTCGTCACCGCGATTTTCTTCAATGCATCGTGGTTCGTGTTGCAAGCTATCTATGTGGCTTACGCCATCCAGAACCTCGGACTGGCCGCGACTGGCGTCGGCATCACGCTCGGCATCTACGGCGGCGGCATGATCTTCGGTGCCGTCCTCGCGCCGCGCCTCATGCAACGCCTCTCGCTCGGCACGACGATCGTTCTGGGTCCACTCGCAGGACTGCTCGCGGCACTCGTCATGCTCGCAACGCTGTGGCTGCCGTCCGGGATCGTCGCCGGCGCGAGCTTCTTCCTGTTCGGCGCCGGCCCGATCGTATGGACCATCACGACCACGACGCTGAGGCAGGCCGTGACGCCGATTGCCATGCTGGGCCGCGTGTCGGCGCTCGTCATGACCGCAACGTTCGGTGCCCGACCGATCGGCGCGGCTTTGGGTGCACTCGTCGCAGCGCGTTATGGCGTTGGCGCATGTCTGGTGCTGTCGGCGATGGGCTTCGTGATCCAGCTGCTCGTGATCGTCGCATCACAAGTGCCGCGATTGGAAGAGCTGCCGGAGGGCGTGGAGCACGCACGTTCGTAGTGGCACCTCAGAAACACAAATCGCCATTGCTGGGTCCGGCGCGGGCCTTTAAGAAAGGAGAAGTTGCGCATGCGTTGGGGGTGCGATGCGTTGCCTTATCGTTCGAATTGTCACCGGATTATCGTTATTCGGGCTCGCAGCATTACTCTCAGCCGCATCGGCGCAGGTCGGGCTCGACCCCATGTGGCAGCGTGTTTCGCCGGCGATTGACCGCTTTGGGATTACGGTCCCGGTTAATCCCATAGGACGTGCTGCCGTGCTCCAGGCCCTCGAGGAGGTGACCCGGGAACGCTGCGACGAGGTTGCGATCGTCAACCTCGGCAAAGCCTTGCAGGCCGCGGGCCAACGGCGTGACGCAGCCAACGCTCATCTCCGCTTCTCGGCGACGTGCAACGGTCACTCCGAGTCACTGCAGATTGCCGCCAACATCTTCCTGACCATTGCCGACTACGAGCGCGCTGCAGAGGCGGCGACCGCTA
This sequence comes from Pseudomonadota bacterium, assembly GCA_023430315.1. Lineage (GTDB taxonomy): Bacteria > Pseudomonadota > Alphaproteobacteria > Rhizobiales > Hyphomicrobiaceae. The sequence continues at coordinate 21,526 of JAEZAW010000020.1, forward strand.
TGACCGTCTTGGAGCCGCTCAACGACAACGGCTATTTCCTGCGCGCCGTCGCCTACGACAGGTCGGGCCAGGCCAGAAAGGCCGTCGATGACTACACGACGGCGATCGAGCTTTTCACCCGGAAGGAACTCATCGCCGACGTCAGCTTTGTCGGCTTGGCGCGCAACTATGAGAAATTGGGACAGCCATGCGACGCCGCCGGGGCGATCGAGTCGTGGGTGGCCCTCAACCCGAGCCGACACGAGAGCGCTAAGACCCGCTCAATCATCGCGGCCTACGAAAGGAAGGGTAATTGCGCCAGCGCCACAGCAGGCAAGGAGGAAGTATTCGCGCGTCCTCGCCGCGGTGAGGTGGTCACGTTGCCGGTCACAATCAATGGCGTGCAGGGACGTTTCATTCTCGATACGGGCGCATCTTTCGTATCGTTGAAGTCCTCTTTCGCCGCCAAGGCCAAGGTGGAGATCGATCAGGAGTCGAAGATCCAGTTGTACACGGCCAACGGCGTCGCCGAGGGCCGCCGCGGCCGCGCTGCCACCATCCAGGTACGCTCGCTGCGGGCGAGCGACGTGCCGATCATCGTGCAGAGCGACGCCAAGGGCACCTACGGCCCCGGTGTAGATGGGCTGCTCGGCATGAGCTTCCTGTCACGCTTCCAAGTCGCACTCGACGGCAAATCAGTGCGCATCCGAAAGCGCGCAGAGCGGTGAAGGCGGGTAGGAGCGCTACGACGCCCACTTCGTAAGACGCTCAATCACGCCACGCTTGCTCGCAGCCTCGTGGCGCTCGATGAAGGTATCTCTTATGGCCTTTCGGGCTTCCTGAATGCTCTTGAACTTGAACTCGTAGGTACCTTTGGTCGGCTCATTGCGATACCGATTCGCGATGCCAAACCACTCTAGCTTCCCGACGCGGCTATCGTCGTCCATCTCAAACATGGCTGCCTCGAAACCTCGCTGATCGGTCTTGGCAGCTAGGAGCTTGTCCGAATAGAGGACCACCAATTCGGCTTTTGCCGAAGGCTTGACTGTCGACGTCTTTGGACGATCGAGCAGATCGCGCGTCTCCGCAATGAATGTATCGACACTCTTCGATTCGTAGCCGTCTAGCAGACTCGCGATGCTACGGAGATCCTTTGCGGCAGCCGTAGCACCACCCGCCGCGTAGAGATCTTCCAGGCGTTCTAGAACTGCTTTCAGTTCTGCTACGTTCATCGCTTACCTCGCGTCTGAGGATGAATTCCTCGCACTTGGTCAGACGCAACTTCTATCGCTTAGACTTCCGCTTCGAAGCGCTGGGAAGCGGTTTGCGCGCCGCTTCGATTCGCTTCACGAATGATCCAACCGTCTCATTCTCTCGATCCCTTAGCAGATTCGCGGCCAGAGCTGTGAGATCGCGCGCCGCCTCATCGTTGCCAGCGTCGCGATAGTGGTCGGCAGCAACCTTCAGCACCTTCTTCAGTTGTCCAATATTCATCTCAACCCCATACGCGCGCCGAGTTCTCGCCCTAAAGCATCGAAAATTGACCTTGCTCCACCGGTGCGATCATCAAAGTAGGCTACACCACCATCAGAGATCGCTGCTCGACGGGGCACACTGTTCTCTAAGATCGTAATGTTGGGAAACGAAAGATCCAATGCCTCTTGGATCATGCGTCTGCCTTCTGATCTTGCCCTCTCGCCGGTACCCTTAGCCGGTGTCATCGTCTCGACAACTCCAATAAATTCGAGCTTTGGATTCAAATTGTTCATCAAAAGCGTCGAGGCGCTCAGGAAATTGGCGACCGGTTCCGCTGCAATTGGATTGAATATCGTTGGCACCAAAACATGTGTGCTCGCGCACAACGCATTAATTGTGCCTGTCGTCAGTCGCGGAGGTACATCTATCACCACGATATCAAACTTGTTTCGGATCGCCGAGTTATGCAAAACGTTAGCGAGCCGATAACGGACGTCATCACCTCCCGCCTGAACAAGCCATTCAACTAATAGGCGATCTTCAAACAGGGCGAGTTCGTAGAAGGCAGGCGCCAGTTCACTGCGATGGAGACGTTTTCCAAGCCGCCGCGTCGCTTCATATACTGTGCCGATGCTTGCTCCTCGTTCAAGCAGGCCATTGACAGCAGACTTTCGCTCTTCTGTTGCACCATACTCAGCCCTAAGCATGGTTGACAACGAGCCTTGATAGTCCAAGTCGATGGCGAGCACCTTGAGCTCTCGTCCAGCATCAAAGTGGGCGATTAGATTGCCGACGAGCGTTGTTTTTCCAACACCCCCCTTGTTGTTAGCGATAGTCAGAACCAACGGCGTTCGTTCGCCCATGCGTGCATCGAAATCCTCAAAAGGAGGCTTCTTGGGAAAGGTCGTCCAAATACCAGTTTCATTGTCGCGTAGTGTCGTCAGAAGTTGCTCCAGTTTGCTTTTCTCCCGATCGACCCCATCTCGCATTCGTTCCAGCGCTCGATGAGCGCTATCAAGATCTCTTTGTCGGATGCGCGCCTCTACCTCACGCTCCGCAAGTTCTTCCAGCGCTCGAGTTCGTTCGCGTAAAGCTGCCTCTCGACTCTCAATTGCGGCTTGTCGATCCTGGCGAGCATCTTCTCGATCTCGCTCCAGCTGGCGTCTGGCACGCCGCTCAAAAAGCCACTTTAGAAATGCGCCGAGGCCGGCGCCAATTACCGGACCACCTACAGCTAGAATCAGCGTCTTTGCGTCGCCACTAAGCGACTGATACCACCCCCACATACTCCCCCCAGGACAACGCTTTGAATAATGACCTGATCCAAACTGTTTAAGTCAGGGCTTGGCTTGACGCCACCTGAAGTTGCGCTGGTGGAGCTGGTTCGGCGGACCACCCACCCCTTGCGCTTGCCGTCCTCGCGGCTTAATCCCTCAGCCAGCCAAGGAAAACCGCCCCGAACCACGAACGATCGGACCGCCACCATGACCAAGACCCGCATCGAAACCGACACCTTCGGCCCGATCGAGGTGGACGCCACCCGCTACTGGGGCGCGCAGGCCCAGCGCTCGCTCGGCAACTTCAAGATCGGCTGGGAAAAGCAGCCCCTCTCGGTCGTGCGCGCCCTCGGTATCGTCAAGCGCGCCGCTGCCGAGACGAACATGGCGCTCGGCCGTCTCGACAAGAAGCTCGGCGAAACGATCATCGCCGCCGCGCAGGAAGTCATCGACGGCAAGCTCAATGACCACTTCCCGCTCGTCGTCTGGCAGACGGGCTCGGGTACGCAGTCGAACATGAATGCCAACGAGGTCATCTCGAACCGCGCCATCGAGATGCTCGGGGGCGAGATGGGCTCGAAGAAGCCCGTCCATCCGAACGACCACGTCAACATGAGCCAGTCGTCGAACGACACGTACCCGACGGCCATGCACGTCGCCTGCGCCGAGCAGATCCACCACGACCTGCTGCCGGCACTGCGCCATCTGCTCGCGGCGCTCGACGCCAAGGCCGCGGCATGGACGAAGATCATCAAGATCGGCCGCACGCACACGCAGGACGCGACGCCCGTCACGCTCGGCCAGGAATTCTCCGGCTACGCGGCGCAGGTGCGCAACGGTATTGCGCGCATCGAGCAGACCATGCCGAGCCTCATGGAACTGGCGCAGGGCGGCTCCGCCGTCGGCACTGGCCTCAATGCGCCGGTCGGTTTTGCCGAGAAAGTCGCCGAACGTATTGCCGCGATCACCGGCCTCCCCTTCACGAGCGCGCCGAATAAGTTCGAAGCGCTCGCCGCGCACGACGCCATGGTCATGACGCACGGCGCGATCAACACGGTCGCGGCGTCCCTCTTCAAGATCGCGAACGACATCCGCTTCCTCGGCTCGGGTCCCCGCTCCGGCCTCGGCGAGCTGAGCCTGCCGGAGAACGAGCCCGGCTCGTCCATCATGCCGGGCAAGGTGAACCCGACGCAGTGCGAAGCGCTCACCATGGTCTGCACGCAGGTGTTCGGCAATCAGGCGGCGATCACGTTCGCTGGCGCGTCGGGCCACTTCGAGCTGAACGTTTTCAACCCGGTCATGGCGTACAACTTCCTGCAGTCCGTGCGGCTGCTCGCGGACGCCGCCGTGTCCTTCACCGACAACTGCGTTGTCGGCATCGAGGCACGCGAGGACAACATCAAGGCCGGCCTCGAGCGCAGCCTCATGCTGGTGACGGCGCTCGCGCCGAAATACGGCTACGACAAAGCCGCCAAGATTGCCAAGACGGCACACAAGAACGGCACGACACTGCGCGAGGAAGCGCTGAAGGAAGGCATTTCTGAAGCGGACTTCGATGCCATCGTGCGCCCGGAGAATATGATTTCGCCGGGCTGAGTTCGCGGCTATTTCAGTAGTCCACCGTAACGACGACAATGTCCGTGTACTCCCCAGGCGGCGGGGTCGCCTGGGGCGGAACGCGGCCATGCACGACGTGGCGCTGGAGAGTGCCGTTGCCGCTGCTCGTGACCGTGGCACCCTCGGCGTCCCCCCAGGGTTCGTTGCGCGTCGCGCTCTTGTAAAGGCCATAAGTGATCGCTTCAGCGCCCCTACGCATCTCCCGCGCGTCCGGCGCAGCATGGGCATCGCCGCCATTCAACCTGATCGCATACTCCGTGGCCGTCGTGCAGGTGACATTGACCGCGCCGGTCGCATCGACGTTACTGCTCAGGGCGCCCTGCGAACCGAAACTGACGGGCTCGGTCGTGACGAGGCAGTCTTTCGGCACCGTGGCCTGTACAGTGAAAGAGGGTGACGACGCCGGCGTGCCAGTCGGGTCGTTGCACGTGGTTTGATCGGCCTCGCGGTAGCGCACGTCCACGTCGGAAAACATCGACACATAGGATGCCGGCGCCGCAGTTGACTGGTTGCCGAACACACGCCCGTAGATGATGGCCGGACCCGAGGTCGTGCCACTGAACGGTGGCACGATGATCGGTTCCGGCGGATAGCCTGATGCGCTGCTACCCCAGATCACGGTCCGGTCGGGGCCGCGATAGAGCTGATAGGAGAGTTGATCGCCGCCGCTCGACATCAGGCGCGTACCGTCGCCGGTTGCGCCACCACTGCCGCTACCGAGATGAATGCAGATGAGGACAGGCTCGGCGCTTTCACCATTACAGTTATAGGTGATGTCAGCCGTCACATCTTCGTGCGATCCCGACAGCACATCCACGTTGCTGAAGTTCATATTCGAGATCGTCACGCCGCAGGTCGCCTGCGCGCGCGCCGGCATCGCGAGCAGGAGCGCAGAGACCAGCAGCGCCAGCACGGCGCAGCACATGCGAGAGACCTTCATCCGCAAACCACTCCTTCGATGCGTACCTGCACGCCGGGCTCGGGCCGGTAGGTGAACTCGGCTCGGCATGTCGCGCCGTCCGTCAACTCGACGGTCGCCACATTGCTTTCGGAGAGTTCATCGAGGAAGGCCTGACCGGAATACCCGATGATGGAAGGCTGCTTCACACCCTCGAGGCGCACGGTCGCGCCGGCTTTGAGAGGCTTGCCGACAGCATCGACGAACCCAACCAGTGCCGCGCGGCTCTCCTGCCCCACGCCGAAGCCGACGACGACACCCGAGCCCTGCATCGGCACGACGACCTCTTTCGTCGTCGGGATATCAGCATCGACCGGCAGGTTGCTCGGATCGATCGAGATCGCATTGGGAATGTGGCTGTGGAGGTTGGGCA
>JAEZAW010000023.1 GCA_023430315.1 Pseudomonadota bacterium
CCATGAGCAGCTCATCGTCGCTGGCGCTGCCGTCTGGTTCGGCGACAGCCTGCGTCGCGACATTCACCGACGCGATCTCTTCGAGCAGTTCCTCTCCGATGCGCCCGACGCTGCCCGTGCCGCTGCGTACGGCTTCCAGCAACTGTGGTCGCGGACCGAGCCCTGCCTGTCGCTGCCGGCTCTCGCCGCCGACAGCCTGACGGTCGCCCCCGGCCGCAAGCCCGGGAACACCGGCCCGACGGGCACCGCGCTCTGCTGAGCACCTGCTTCGCCGCTCTCGAGATGATGAATGAGGTGGTTGTCCGCCGGTTTGACGGCGTGTTTGCCCTGCCCCCGCCAATGCTGTATCAGAGGCGGTCTCAGCACCCGTAGCTCAGCTGGATAGAGTGTCGCCCTCCGAAGGCGAAGGTCGTAGGTTCGAATCCTACCGGGTGCGCCACTCTGCATTGATCTACCGAGCTTTTCTCTGCGGTCACGTTTTTTTACCCCTTCGTGTACCCCTAGCGCAGGGGAGCTGTGGTCGATGGACGTTCGGTACATTTCGTCCGACACATCTGCGTTTTCCGTGTAACTCTCAACGCTTTGATAATGCCCGTCCGGACTCTCAACCGGTTCGGACAGATGCGACCAACCGACTAGGCGGACAAGGACCATCAAATGCCCATTGGTGCCGTGGAATTGGCCGCGGAGCTCATTCGCTTCAACACGATCAACCCACCGGGCAACGAGGCCGCCTGCACCGAGCACCTCCGGCGACTTTTGTTGGATGCGGGCTTCCGGTGCGAGGAGGTGATGCTCGGCGACGGGCGGCCGAATTTAGTCGCCCGCATCGGTGGAAACAGCGACAAGCCGCCCATTGCATTCACCGGGCACACGGATACCGTGCCACTCGGCGCCCAGCAGTGGACCGTCCCGCCACATGAAGGTCTGATCAAGGATGGGCGTCTGTGGGGACGTGGCGCGTCCGACATGAAGAGCGGCGTTGCGGCCTTCGTCGCCGCGGCCATCAAGCTCGCACATCGCCTCAATGGGACGCCGGGCCTGATCCTCTACATCACGGCTGGCGAGGAGACAGGCAGCGAGGGAGCGTACGTCCTGGCGCACCGCGGAATGCGAGGCGAGGCCGGAGCGCTCGTCGTAGCGGAACCGTCGGATAATCGTCCGTTCTGCGGTCACAAGGGCGCTCTCTGGCTGAGGGCGACGGCTCGCGGCGTCACAGCCCATGGCTCCATGCCCGACAAAGGTGTCAATGCCGTCTACGCGGCGGCACGCGCGGTCTCGAAGCTTGAGGTGTTCGATTTCAATGTTGCCAGACACGCTATCATGGGCGCGCCGACGTTGAATGTCGGAACGTTCCACGGCGGCTTGAACGTGAACTCAGTACCTGACCGCGCAGAGATCGGCATTGATCTGCGAACGCTCCCCGGAATGCGTCACGACCGCCTGCTCGAGCAACTCGCCAGTTATCTCGGGTCTGACGTAGCGCTCGAAAGAGTGGTGGATGTGCCCAGCGTCTGGACTTCGCCTGAGGATCCATGGATGCGCAACGTCTTTGAGATCTACGGCGCCGTGTCCGGCAACAGTCCCGTAGTTGAGGCTGCACCGTACTTCACAGACGCCTCAGCGCTCACCCCCGCTCTGGGGAATATTCCCACCGTCATCCTAGGCCCCGGCCCCACTCATATGGCGCACCAGACGGACGAATGGTGCGAATGCGCGCGCATCGATGAGGCCGCAGTGATCTACGAAGAGTTGATCCGCTCTTGGTGTGGGCTTCGCCGTTGAGAGTTGATTGCCACTTAGTGGATCTGGGGAAATGAGCAGGCGAATGCCATTGCCTAGCCTACGCCGCGAGCACTGGTCTGAGACTTCGCTGGCGTGTCGTCGCTTCATCCCAAAAGGCGACTTCAGCAATTGCAGCGGTTGAACTTGCCCTCAGTGTACTGACGCTCATCCGCGCTAAGCTCTCCGGGAAGTTGGCGCGGGGGGGGTGTCAGCCACCAGTACTTCCCGCTGGTGCTTCACCCTACTGCTCAAGGCTTCCGCTCACGGTGATCCTGGACGCGAGCAGGCCGTAGTGATGCAAGCTGGTTCGCGGTATATTCGTTCTGTCTTTCTGCTGATCGATCGATGGTCCCCTAGAGGGTGCGTTTCGTATAAGCAGCGATTGAAATGAAGGAGCCGCGGAGGTGAAGATCCTGGTGGTGGACGATCACGTCCTCATCCGAGATGCGACGCGCGGCGTGCTCCGTGAGGTTGATGAGTCGGCAGCAGTCTACGAAGCGCGGAGCGCTCGAGATGCCGAAGGCCTGATTGCCGTGAACCCGGATATCTCACTGGTGCTCCTCGATCTCAACTTGCCGGATCGCCACGGTTTCGAGATGCTGGCCGAACTGCGCGACAAACATCCGGCAATCGCCGTCGTTATGCTTTCGGCCTTCAGCGATCGCGACAATGTACTCAAGGCGCTCGACGCGGGCGCGCAGGGGTTTATCGCCAAAACGGCGAGCCGCGATGTGCTCGTCAGCGCAATAAAATTGGTGCTGGCAGGAGGTGTCTATATTCCGCCCGAGGTGCTCGTACGGACGTTAGAACCTTCGGCAACGCTGATTTCGACTGTTCCGGATCACATCCGTTCGATGCCCGCCGATCTTGGATTGACTGGCAGGCAGCTCGATGTTTTGGCCCTGATGATGCAGGGTAAGAGCAATAAGCTGATATGCCGGCAGCTCGAGCTCGCTGAGCCGACCGTCAAGAACCACGTTTCCGCGATTTTGAAAGCGCTCAAAGTCAACAATCGAACAGAAGCGGTTGTGGCTGCCACCGCGCTCGGCTGGTCCTTTCCGATGTCCAACAAGTAGAATTCTATTGATCTACGTCTGCAGTGGATCGAAGCAGCATTGCTGCAATCATGGCTCGTATCGCCATCGGGGTCACTGGCTTGTGCAGTAGCGCATGACCGTGGGTTCCAACTTTGCCCGTCTGACCGGATGATATGTCGCCGCTGATCAGGAAGGCGGGTATTTGCGACGCATACTTACGACGCAAGTCTTCGATGGCCTCGACGCCAGTCCGCCCTCCCGCAAGATGCAGGTCCGATATGATGAGATGCGGCGTAAGCCCGCCGAGGCTGGCGCTCGCCTCCGTGCTCGACTCGGCCGTCACGACGTGGCAGCCCCATCCGCGAAGGAGGCCGAGTGTGCTTTCGCGGACGAGCGGATCATCATCTAGGACCACGATCACCTTGCCAGAAAGCGCATCGACAGGCGTCGCTGGCTGCTCGGTGCGAATGCGCCGCGCCTCTGGTGGGACCATTGGCAGGACTACGGAGAACCGCGATCCCCGACCAAGGCTCGAGGTCAATTCCAAAGGGTGCTCGAGCAGTGTGCACAAGCGTTCGACAATGGCGAGGCCGAGGCCCAATCCCTCTCCGGCATCCTGTCCGTCGGCATTTATCCTGTAGAACTCACCGAATATGTTGCTCTGCTGATCCTTGTCGATGCCGGGGCCTGAATCGCAGACGTCGACCCGAAGGTTGCTCCCGACCCGGCGGCAGCCCACGACGATGCCGCCGAGGGAGGTGTAGCGCACGGCGTTAGAGACGAGATTGAGCAGGATCCGGCTAAGCAGTACCGGGTCGCTCTTGACCCAAGCAGACGTGTGGACGACCCGAAAATGCAGCCCCTTCTCATGCGCTGGCGCGGAGAAGGTCGTCTCTATCCTCGAAAGAACGTCGTCGATTGCGAAACTGGCGACGTGCGGCGTCATAGCGCCTGCATCGAGGCGAGAGATGTCCAGGAGCTCATTGAAGAGCCTGTTCATGCTATCGATCGACGTAGAAATATTTCGCATCAAGCGTTGGCGCTCGGTGAGTTCAGCAGAACTGCTCAGCTGCGCGACGAACAGATTGAGCGCGTGCAATGGTTGACGGAGGTCATGGCTCGCGACGGCCAGGAAGCGCGACTTCGCAAGGTTCGCTTCTTGAAGTTTTTGTGTTCTCTCGTCGACCTTGCGCTCGAGGCCTTCGTAGGAGCCCTGCAGCGCGTGTGCCATGTGGTTGAATTGGTCGGCCAAGGCCTCCAACTCGTCCCCGGTGCTTATCTCGATGCGATGGTCGAGGGAACCGGCACCGATCTGTCGAGCGCTCGCGGCCAGAGAGCGAATGGGCACGACCATGTTGCGGGCGAGTAGTAGAGCGGCCACGAGAGCCAGAGCGAGGCCGGCAATCGTCAGGATGAACCATCGGGTCAGTGCAGAGTAGAGCGGCGCATTGGCCTCGTGCTCCGGCAGCTCGACAAAGACCGTCCAGTCGAGAGGCTTCACGACGGCAAAGGTCGTCAACACGCGATCGCCATCGAGGTCATGTGCTACCAGCATCGACGGCACTTGCTCGGGCTTCATGCTCCGTGCCTCGATGACCTGAGGCAGGTTCGAAAGATCCATGTTCCGCAGCACGCGGCTGATATCCGGGTGTGCGATCAGCGAGCCTTTGGGTCCCACCACGTAAGCTCTTCCGCCACGGCCAACGCGGATCTGGCTGACGACATCCCAAATGTGCTTGAGATTCACCTCTGCAAGGGAAACGCCGCCATCCTTTCGGGGGCCGCCCACCGCAATTGTCATGTAGGGTTCTGTCTGCCGACGAAAATAAACGGGGCCGTAGTGGGATCGACCCGTTATGGCAGTTCTGAAACTCTCATCCTGTGAATGGTCCGCATTGCTGCCTACGCTATCCTCGGCTTGACGGAACAAGTGCAGCCGTTCCCGGCCGTCAGGATCCAGCAACGTCAGCTCCGTGATCGCGGGGACCTGTCGCATCAGGCGCCGCCCATCGAGTTCGCGTTGGTCCACAGTCGAGGCAGCCCAAGGAATTTGGGTGGTCCAGCCCATCTGGGTTTCGATCTCATCGATGAATTGTGAGATCTTGCTGGCCGCGGCCGCCGCCTGCTCCGATTGCAGCCGATGGAGATTCGACCGGCTCTCGCCGTAAATGAACGAGATGTTGATCAGGCCGTTGCCGAGGAGTGCAATGCCCAGCACGGCGGCGAACATCGCAACGTACTTCCGGAACAGTCCGCCTTGCGCAAAGGGTCTAACGACCGAGCCTGTCGCTTCGACACTTCCGGGGGGCGATGGCCGGTCCTCCACCGTCGGTCCTCCACGCAGCCGCGCCGCCCAGGGGGCGCTCCTTTGGCTGGGCCGCATAAAGGTTTCCTCGGCGTCAGATCAAAGGGCGTGCTAGATTATACTTGCATGACTGGCGTTGCGAAGCACGCTCTCGAGCGGATTGGAGCAAATTGTATCATGCCCATTCTGGACCGGCGTAGATTCGGTCTTTTGGCCGCCTCCGCAGCGACGATGCCAGTGGCCAACGCCTGGGGGCAATCGCCACCGAAGGGCGGCAGGCGCGTCGGCCTTATGATGGCAGTCTCGTCTGGAGACGGCGAAGGGCAGGCGCGGGTCGAAGCTTTTCGCAAAGGGTTGGTCGAGGCCGGGCTGCAGCCGGGCAGCGTCGACGTCGATGTCATCTGGTACAATGGCAGCTTCGAGGTGGCGAAGAAGGAAACGCTGGCTCTCATTGGCCGCGATGTCGAGATACTGGTCGTTAACGGCACACCAGGCATGGACGCCATTCGGGCGAGCGGGACCAAGCTTCCGACTGTTTTCGTCGTCGTCAGCAATCCCGTGGGAGCCGGCTACGTGCCCAACCTGTCCCGTCCAGGGGGCCACATCACCGGCTTCAGCACGTTCGAGCCGGAAATTGCGGGCAAGTGGTTGCAGATCTTGCGTCAGATTTCGCCGGGCCTGCGAAATGTGAGCATGCTGCTCGATCCCAACTTCAAAGGCTTCAACTCGCTCTTGGAAGCGGTCGAAATGATCGCCCCGCGCCACGGGATCGTGCCGCACGCCGCGCGTGCAAGCAGCTTGCAGGAGATCGAGGCCGCACTGGCGGTGATCTCGAAGCAGGAAATGCCGGGACTGATTGTGAGCCCCAGTCCGATCAACACCGTCAACAGGCGCAAGCTTATCGAGTCGGCAAACGCGGCTCGAATTCCCGCAATATACCCATTTCGCTTCTACGTCCGAGACGGAGCGCTCACTGCGTACGGCTTCAATGCTGCCGATCAGTTCAGACGAGCGGCTGGCTACGTGAGCCGTATCCTGCGCGGCGAGAAGCCGGGCGACCTTCCTGTTCAATCGCCCAGCTTGTTCGAATTCGGCATCAACCTGAAGACAGCGAAGGCGATAGGCGTAACGATACCGCAATCGCTTCTGGTTTCGGCCGACGAGATCATTGAATGAGCGAGCTGGCGAACGACGGTGCGAGCGCCAGTCGTTAGCAGGTTCAATGGTCCGACGCCCGCACATCAGGCTGCCTTGGATTGCGCGTGTCCGGCGCCGGCAGGCTTGAGTGGCATGGTATAGGTCGTTGCCGTTCCGGTGACACACACTTCCCCTTTCGCGTTGCGAACGACGGTCTCCAGTCGACAGATCGGTTTGTCTTCGCGAACGTGTTCGACCTTGACCACCGCATGAATTGTCTCGCCGACTTGGACGGCCTTCAGGAATTTCCAATTGGTCTCCAGGAAAACGCTGCCCGGTCCGGGGAGCTCTTCCGCTACCACCGCATTGAGCAGGCCGGTTGTGACGCCGCCCTGTACGATGAGGCCGCCGAAGGGCGATTGCTGGGCCAACTCCGTATCGTAATGGATCGGATTGCGATCTCCGGTCATCTCGGTGAACATCTCGACGTCGCGCATCGAGGTTTGGCGCACCCTTTCCGCGGTGGCACCGATCTCGGGGCGACCGGAAATAGTCCTCAGCCACGGAGTGTCTTGATTGTCCATTCTGCTCTCCCTTTTCGTCAGTCGGTTGGTTTCGAGTTCATGCAATCGTGCGACAGCGCGACTCTCGGCTTTCATGGCCGCGCTCAAGCGGGCGTGGAGGCCCTTCACCCCGGCAAGCGTCCAGTCGAACGAGGCAATCGCTTCGGTCGCCTCGAAGAGTGGAATGGAGAGAACGTCGCGTTCCCTGTGATAGGCAGCCATGGCGCGATCGTCGGTTGCGATCACGGCCCGCGCCAGCAACTCGGCATCGCGCAGCGCGTCCGTCATGCCGTGAGCGGTAATCGGGTCTTTGAAATAGCCAGCATCGCCTACGAGAGCCCAGCCAGGACCGTAGGGTTGGCGGAGGAAGCCTGTTGCGCCAGAAAATCCGCGCAGTTTGCCGACGCGACCCGCACGTCGAACGGCTTCGGCGAGATCGGGTGAGCACGCTGCGAGGACGTTTGCGAAGCCCTGCTCGACATCGCCGCGAAAGGTCGAGGCGAACAAATGCTGGGGAACGCTGGCGAACACGCAATGCTGAGCGTGGTTTGTGGGTATTTTCCCGGCAGCGGCATCTGTCTCAAAGTACCAATGAAGGCCGTCGTCAGGCATTCGATCAAAGTATCCGTAGACATACCCAGTGGAAAATCGGCTTTCGAGATACGTCGCTGCAGCGGTCAGTCTGGCAACCGTGGACTGACGTCCATCAGCGCCTATCACGAGGTCTGCTCCGACACCGACGGGGCAATCATCCTTGGAGCTCAACCGCGCGCCAATTACACGTCCGGTCGAGTCGAATTGGAGACCCGACAGCCCGAAGCCGTGCCGGATTTCAGCACCAGCCGCCTCGGCGGCTTCGACGAGAATCCGGTCGATGACGGTACGGCGTGGGGCACAGAGGTAGTCGACTCCATGCTCCGCCTTGATGGCGACCTGAATGCTTTCCGGACCGTAGTGGAAGGTCGTGCTCGTGATCTTTGGAGTGTCCATTGATGCGAGGGCCGGCTTAAGGCCCCATCGATGGAGTTGCATCACACCTGCTCGCATGAGCGCATGCGTTGACATCGTATCCGTGCCGCGTGCCTGCCGGTCGACCACCAGTACCTTTGCCCCGGCCCGGGCAAGAAGGAGCGCCGTAGCTGCCCCTGCGCAACGGGCGCCCGAAATAACGACGTCGTATCTCGTTGAGAAAGGACGCATTCGAATGCTCCATCATGCCGCGGCGCGGGCTAGGTAGGTGGCCAAGTGCGCGATAAGATCCTCGGCATCGTCGGCCGCGCCGTCGATGAATGACGATTTGCGTCGCCGCATGAAGGGAAGGCCCATGACGTACATGCCGGGCGCGTCGACAATGCCGCCATCATGTCGAATTCGGCCCTTGGCATCGAGCACGGGCACATCGAGCCAGGCATAGTCGGCCCGAAAGCCGGTTGCCCAGATGACCGTCTCAATGCGGCTGGACCGCAAGTCCAGGCTCAGTTGAATGTCGCGCCCGAGGCGTGTCGGCTCGAATCTGGTGACTGGTTCGCTAGTCTCTATGCGTTCATCTTCGCCAACCCAGGCGTCGATGGCGTCGAGTAGCCGGTTCATCTTCAGATCGGCGAGCGTGCAGTGGTTGCGGAGAGCTCCAGAGAATTTCGCCGTCGCGCCGTCGACTGCGACGAGTCTTCCGACGATCTCGACGCCCGCTGCCTGCAACGCGTTGAGGTCGATCGTCTCACGCTCCGGCGTGCCGATGAGCTGCGGCGACGGCAGCCGGCGAGCGCGGGCGAGATCATCGATCTGATCGAACCGGACATCCATCAAGCCGATGGCGTCCATCCACCAGTTGATGTCCCGACCCCTGTAGGTTCGCGGCAAGCGGACATGCTCACCGACGCACAAAGTAACGTCGCGTCCCGCGGCGCGGATCTCGCGGGCGAGCTGAACCCCAGTCGCAGAGGCGCCGACGATCATCACTCCACTCGCGGGCAACTCATGCGGCGAGCGGTATTGGAATGGGGTGATGCTTGCGATGCCTTTCGGCAGGCGATCAGCCAAGTCCGGCATGATGGGCACGCCGCACGCGCCGGTGGCAATGACGACGCAACGGCATCCCCAGACGCCACGGTTGGTGGTCACCACGTAGCCGCCCGGTGCTCGGCTCACGCAAAGCACGGATGAGTTAGCCACGACCGGGGCGGCGATCCGACTTGCGTAAGACGTCAAATAGGTGACGACCTCCATCATTGTCATGTAGCCGTGCGGATCAGGCCCGGCGTAGGCGAAGTCCGGCAGTCGGCTTTGCCAATTCGGGGTCAGGAGACGGAGCGAGTCCCACCTCTCGGTCTGCCAGGAGTTGGCGATCTCGCCTCGCTCGAGCACGACGTGGTCAATGCCCGATTGGGCAAGATGCCAACTCACCGCGAGTCCGCAGTGGCCGGCGCCTATCACGACGGTCGTAACATGCCTCACGACGTTCGCTCCCCTCCTGGTGCGCCTTCGATCAGCCGACAGTGACGTGAACTTCGGTCGGGTTGGTGATGATGTCGAAAACGGCTGACCGCTTTTGCGATTGAGCGACTAACGCGGCGATTTCGTCCTTGCTCGCGTCGGCCTTGATGTCGAAGTGGACACGGACAGCGCTGAAGCCGTTGCGCACGTCCTCGTCGATACCGAGGATGCCCTGCAGATCCATGTCCGCTTCGAGCGTCGCCTTCACCGAGTGGATCTTGATGCCGCGGTTTTGTGCGACGGCGGCAACGCCAGCGGTCAAACAGCCGGCGAGACCTGCCAAGACGAGTTCGACAGGCGTGGGCGCCTTGTCCTCAGCTGCGAACACCTCGGGATGATCGGATTCGACCGAGAAGGTCTTGCTGCGCTTCTGCTCGCTTCCGAGGCCGAAAAAGTCACCGATCGTGGACCGGCTATGCGTTCCATAAGACCATTCGCACGAGGTGCGCCATTTGAAGGCGGCCGCTTCGGGCGCCTTGGTAAGGGCTTCCCGCGCGCCTAGCAAGGCGGCGACATTGACGCCATTGTCGGCACGAGCGGCTGAAATGGGAGAGATTGAGTTCATGGCAGTAATTCCTTCCTTTGGATGCAGATACTTGGCTTGAATAGGTCCGGCGCTTCTTCTGGTGCGCGCTGCCCGGCGCCGGCTCCGGGTGAAGCGTCAAGCGGCGGCAGTCACTCGCGGCTGCCGCTCGCACTGTCAAAATGGAGTGCGCGACCTGGCTCTGGCGTACGCCTCGTCGAGGCACGAGATCGCCGATGTGATGTGGTCACGCTCCAGACCGACATCGCGTAGAAGTCGCTCGTCTACGCTTTCGCTCCAACGTCTGCTCGCGCGCAAAGATCGCGAGACGAGCATTGTGCCGAGCCGCGTTCCAAGAGCCGCAATCGGCCGCAAGGGCAAGACTTGATCCATCCGGCCATGGATGGGCGGCGAGATCTGGTTTGATCTTCTGGATTCTATGCTCATGATCATCTCATCTGCCCTGCAAGCCGGATTTTGCTCTCATCAAAGCGGCACCAGCCTGTCGGCGGGACACACGGCCGGAGAAGCTGTAGCGTCACGCGCCCGCGGTGGTTGGATCGATCATCTTGCGCACCTCTGTGATGCGCGTGGCTGGAAACCCGCTGATTTCGGCGTGCTTCCGGATGATGCTCTCGTCCTTCGCCAGGTAGATGCAGAAGGTCTTATCGGCGGTGACGTAGCTGTGGACCCACTGGATGTCCGGGCCCAGGCTGCGCAACACCTCGTTCGATTTCTGTGCCGCCGACCGGAGCTGCTCGCGCTCAAAGCTGCCGACGCTTGGAATATTGCGTTCGATTACAAATTTACGGAGTGTCATTGGTCGTCCTCCGGCGTTCTGCTGATCGTCAGCGTGGTCGCTGCGATGAGCACAACAAGCCAGATATTGGAGCGCGTGAGAATCAGCCGGGAGGACCAGCGACAATCCACCGAGTGCGGTATCGAGCCCACCACAACCCTATGTTTCTGTGTCTAAATCACGAGAGCCCGGCGGCGCTCGCGTTTGTAATTGCGGTACCAGTACTGAAGTACCGGTCGTGTCGTTCGCGGCAATCGTTGGGAAGTCAGCGACCGCCAATGGCGCATAACGGCAGACGGCGGAGTTGGGCAACTCGATCGTCGGGTCTTTGCGGTAAGAGGCGGCTCGCCTCCACGAGTGGGCATCGGTCGCGAGGAGTTGGGCTGACGTCAGCAACGGCATCACGCGACGTCGCGCGGCGCACTGTCAGTGTGGATGGGAACTTATCCTTCTGGCCCATCTTAACCGGCGCCCAATGTCGGCTTTCGAGAGAGGAACGGACATGGCCGGAGGTCTGCAGTGGGTCAGAAGCTGCCGTTGGGTTTGTGCGGCGGCTTCCGGATTGGCGGCAATAGCGGACATTCCGGCGGATGCAATCGTTGAACTCGCTGCCGCGGACGTCGATGTCCGCTTTTGGGATGTTGCGTCCGCGCTGGGACGCGATGCAGAGTTTGCAGACATTGGCGAGTTGAGAAGAAGGAGAGCAGTTCATCCTGTGCTCTGTCCGCTACTCATTCGAGAGCAGTAGAGGCGCAATCGTCAGCTTTGCGCGAATCGCGGGCCTTCTCGGCCTCTGCTGCGCCTGCAACTAACGAACCTTGATATGCTGATGGACATGCGGCTGGCGCTCGCCGTGCGAGTGCCGCGTGTGCTCGATCTCGGCAGGGATCACCATGAGACGCCCATGCCGCACGCCACGCTCAGCAATTACGCGCTCCGCTAGTCGCTCGACGTCGCCTGTGCGCCCCTTGAGCACGGCTACTTCCATGCAGCTATCGTGGTCGAGGGCAATGCGCATCGTCGCCACCGAGAGATCGTGCTGATCCTGATAGGCATGGGCAATGCGCTTCGGCAGCTCCCGCGTCCCTTGGTCATAGACATAGAGCACGGCAGCTACGCATTGCGACGCGGCTGAGGTGTCCGATCGCGTGTGAGCGATGCCGGCACGGACAAGATCACGCACGGCCTCTGATCGGTTCTGATTGCCGCGCGATTGGGCAAGCTTGTCTATTTCTTCGGCAAGGGCGTCGTCGATCGTGATGGTGATGCGTTGCATGTTGGCCTCAGTGAGCCAGAACCGAACGAGTATGATCTTTTATCGTGGAACTCATACTAGCCAGCTCCCTAGCGTTGTCGCCAGGGAAATGACGTTCGGGGTGGCTGGGATATGGGCAGGCGAGTTTGTTCGGCGTTCGCTATTTTTATTATGTCCGGTGGCATCGCCACTGCACAGCAAACTCAGCAGTTGCCCGGCCTAATCGTTACAGCACCCGCAGCAAAGGCGAAGGCGAAAGCCAGGGCAAAAGCGCCGCCGCCGAGCACAGCTCCCGTTGCAAGCGATGCCCCTGCGGCCGCTCCACTCGCCGACGCGGCATCCACCTTCGGGCCGATCCTGGCGATCGATCCGCGCGGCAACGACGTGGGCATCGCGCAGTCGGCGAGCCAGGGTGTCGTCACGCGCGACGAGCTTCTCGCACAGCCCGCCTATCGCACGGGCGAGATGCTCGAGGCCGTGCCGGGCCTGATCGTGACGCAGCACAGCGGCGAAGGGAAAGCCAACCAGTACTTCCTGCGCGGCTTCAATCTCGACCACGGGACCGACATCGCCATCACGATCGACGGCATGCCCGTCAACATGCGCACGCACGGCCATGGGCAGGGCTATGCGGACACGGCTTTCATGATCCCCGAGATCATGCGCGGCCTCTCCTACCGGAAGGGCCCGTACTTCGCTTCGGAGGGTGACTTCTCGTCAGCCGGTGCCATCCATCTCGATATCGTCGACCGCTTGGAGCGCAACTTCGGCCAGGGGGAGGTCGGGAGCTTCGGTCATCGCCGCGCGGTGGCGGGCATGTCAGCACCAGTCGGCGCGGACGGATCGATGCTGATCGCCGGCGAATTCGTGCACTTCGATGGGCCGTGGGATGTGAAGGAGGACCTGCACAAGCTCAATGGCGTGATGCGCTTCTCGCGCGGCACTTACGCGAACGGCTTCGCGCTCACGGCCATGGCCTACTCGGGTGAGTGGAATGCGACCAGCCAGATACCGCAACGCGCCGTGGATAGCGGTCTCATCGACCGTTTCGGCTCACTCGACGCCTCCGACTATGGAAAAGCAGAGCGCTACTCTCTTTCGGCGCGCTGGAATGAGACCACCGACGTCACGGCGACGCGCGTCAATGCCTATGCCATCAAAAGCAACCTCGATCTGTTTCACAACTTCACCTACTTCCTCAACGACCCCGTCAACGGCGATCAGTTCAAGCAGATGGACGATCGCGTGATCGTCGGCGCCAGCGCCAGCCGAACCTTCCTCGGGATGGCATTCGGTGTGAAGAGCGAGATCACGGTCGGCGTCCAGACACGCTATGACGACATCAAGGTCGGCCTCTTCAACACGCGCGAGCGCACGGTGCTCTCCACGGTGCGCGACGATCGCGTCAAAGAGGCGAGCGCAGGCGTGTTCGGCGAGAACACACTGCGCTGGACCAACTGGCTGCGGACGACAGTAGGACTTCGTGGCGATGTCTATTGGACGGACGTGGCGAGCAACCTCGTGGTCAACTCGGGCAAGGAGAGCGACGCCATCCTCAGTCCGAAGCTCGGCCTCGTGCTCGGTCCCTGGGCCGGAACCGAGCTCTACATGAATGCGGGCACGGGTTTTCATAGCAACGATGCGCGCGGCACGACGACGACGATCGATCCGGTCTCCGGCGATCCCGCGGAGAAGACGCCGTTCCTCGTGCGCTCGGAAGGTGCAGAGATCGGGCTGAGGTCTCAGCCCTGGCGTGGCTTCCTCAGCACGCTCTCGCTGTTCGTACTCGACTTCGACTCCGAGATCGTCTTCATCGGCGATGCCGGCAACACCGAAGCGAGCCGTCCGAGCCGCCGCATTGGTGCAGAGTTCACGATCGACGCGAAGCTCACGCCTTGGCTCACGCTGGACTTCGATGCAGCGTACACCCAGGCCCGTTTCAAAGAAGACGATCCCACCGCGTCGGGGCGCCGTATTCCTGGCGCTGTCGAGGGTGTGATCAGCGCCGGGCTGTCATTCCATGGTGTCTTCGGCGGATGGTTCGGCGGCGCGAAGGTGCGCTACTTCGGGCCGCGGCCTCTCATCGAGGACAACTCCGTGCGCTCGGAGTCGATGACCACGGTCTCGGCCCGCCTCAGCTACAAGTTCGATAATGGTTTGATTGTGCGTTTGGACGCCTTCAACCTGTTCGACGCGAAAGCCAGCCAGATCGACTACTACTACGCCTCGCGACTGCCCGGCGAGCCTGCTGGCGGTGTCGAGGACCTCCACTTTCATCCGCTGGAGCCACGATCGTTCCGCCTGTCAGCGACCATGCAGTGGTAGGTCCAGTCGGCAGTTTCCACTTTGCGCTGGGAGCAGTGGGCGCTCTTAGCGCGCAGCATCTCAGTCTGGACGATCGAGGCGATGTCGGCAGACTTCCATGGACGCGCGGAGACGGAATTCGGACAATGCGAAGAACGCAGCGCACATACACGCCGCTGTTTCAACGCGAGAAATCAGCCCCGCATCTGGTTCGAGTGGACGCGGATGGATACGCTTGGACGACACGCGAAAATAGTGGGATGGCGCTACCGGGTGCGCCATTCGCGCAGAATGCTGTAATCCCAATTTATTCGCAGCCCTACCGTGCCAGTCGGACGCAATGCCGTTTCGCGGCCCCTCGGTGATCTCTCGGCATTGAAAACACTGCGATCAGTGCTGCAAATCCGGTCGTTGCTGTCTCGCGGCGCAGCGCCTAGCTCACGCGCAGTAGCCGTGGCTTAAGTCCGTCTGCAAGCTAGCGCGGAGATTCGCGGATGTTCTCTTTTTCATGGCTTAGCTATGTATGAAGATCCGCGGTCTCATAGGCCGGCGCGGGATGTCATGGGGCGTGAGCAACAAAGCGGGAGCTTACAAATGCCAGACAGCGACGACAGAGGTCATGCGTGGCGCGTCCCGCCGAGCCGGTACCTCGCGACGCGCCCCGCGATCTACGAAATCCCCCAGCCCAGCTCGCGCTATCTGACAATGCCGGATGGCTGCCGGATCGCGGCCGACATCTATCTCCCGCAAGGCGGCGACTCCGTGGGCCGCACTTGGCCGACCATTCTCATCTGCACGCCCTACTATCGCCGCTTCAAGACCGCGGCTGGGACAAGCACCGAGCCGTGCCCCAACACCTTTCGATATCGCGACATGTTCGTGCCGCGCGGCTACGCGCTGGTCGTTGTCGATGTCCGCGGCAGCGGTGCGAGCTTCGGCACACGTGACAGCTTTCGCTCCCCGCGCGAACGTGAGGATTGCAAGGTCATCGCTGACTGGATTGTCTCGCAATCCTGGTCGGACGGCCGGATCGGAGCAACGGGCGTCTCCTATCTCGGTGCGGCAAGCGACTTTCTTGCAAGCACCGGTCACCCAGCCATTAAGGCGATCGCACCGCTCTTCGCCGTCTGGGATACGTACGCCGACAACTACTATCCCGGCGGCATCCTGCTCAAGGAGTTGGCGAAGGTCTATGATGGTCTGATGGTTGGGCTCGACCATGATCGCCGCGACGTGCTCAGGACGTACAGCTATTACGCGGATCCCAATCTCGAAGGACCACACCCCGTTGACGAGGACGAGGATGGCAGCCTCTGCCGTGCCGCTGTGCGCGAGCACATTGCGAACTTCCGAATGCCCGACTTCATCGCCGAGTTCAAATTCAGGGACGATACGCTGCCCTACGACAAGAGCTTCACATCGGCGAAGTTCGGCCCTTACAATTACGCGAGCGGCGTTTGCGAGGATGTGGCCGTCTACGCGGTATCCGGCTGGATGGATGGCGCGGGTTACGCGAACGGCGCCATCAGCCGCTTCCTGACCCTGCCGAACCCGAACAAGTATCTGCTGCTCGGTCCATGGGATCACGGTGCGCGGGTCAATACATCGCCTTGGCGCGAGGGTATCGCACCGCAGTTCACCATTCTTGCGGAGATTTTGCGCTTCTTCGACGAGCATCTCGCCGGAATGCCGACGGGCCTCAAGAATGAGTCTCTGGTCCACTTTTTCACGTATCACGAGGAAGCATGGCGCGAGAGCAAGAGCTGGCCGCCGACCCAGGAAGCAAAGCGCTTCTACATCGCCGCCGCCCATGAACTTGCAGGCACGCCTGCCGCATCGGGCGCGGACACTTACCAGGTTGATTTCGGTCTCGGTACGGGCAACGAGACGCGCTACGAACGGATCGCGGGTATCGATAGCACACGCTATTATACGGACTGGCAGGGCCGCGCTGACGGCATGCTTTCCTACACCTCGGCGCCGATCGACAAACCACTTGAAATGTCGGGGCACGCGCTGGCCTCGCTTTGGATCTCGTCGAGCGAGCCGGACGCGGCGCTGTTCGTCTATCTGACGGAAATCGAAGCCGACGGCACGGCGCGCTATGTCACCGAGGGTTTGCTGCGCGCGCTGCATCGCAAGGAGAGCCCTTGCCCGCCGAACTACAAGACGTCCTGGCCCTATCGCACGTTCACGCGTGCCGATGCGGAAACGATGCCGCTCGACAAGCCCCAACTGCTTCGGATCCCATTGCTACCGGTTTCCTGGGCCTTCCGGGCAGGAAGTCGCCTGCGCCTGTCCATCGCGGGCGCGGACACCGACCACTGCGGGCAGATCCCTCATGGTCGTCCGCCCAAGCTTACTATGCACCGGGGCGGCGAGATGGCCTCGTATATCGAGCTGCCGGCAAAAACACTCGGCTAACTTAGCTCAGCCGCTCCACGGTCAGTCGAAGATGCGCCGGTCGGTGGATTGGGTGTCCCAACGCGACGGCTTCGTGCTCTGATCAAGCAGACGCTTGCGCTGCTCTGAGGGATTGATCCCGTAGGCGAGCTTGAACGTCTTGCTGAGATGCGCCCCGTCAGCGAAGCCCGTATCGGCTGCGATCGAGGCAAGCGACAGATCCGAATTCAGCATCCAGCGGGCGTGCTTGAGACGCAGCCGAAGGTACGCCGAGTGCGGGGTGCAGCCGACTTTCTCCTTGAACAGCCTCTCGAGCTGACGCGCGCTCGTGTGAACCTCGGCGGCAATTTTCACCACGGCGATCGGGCGGGCGAGATTCTGCTCCATGATGAGAAGTGCACGCGATACCCGATCATTGTCCCCCGAAAGGGCCATGGGCGGCGCCGGCTGTGCCGTAGATCCCGGCCGGGCCCGATCGATCTGCAGCAGGTGCAACGCTTTCTGCGCACACGCTGGTCCGATATGGCGCTCGACTATCGAAGCCGCGAGATAGGAAACCCCTGTCCCTCCCGAGCAGGTAATGCGATTGCCATCGACGACAAAGAGCCGATCGGCAATCGGCACCAGATCCCCGAACTCCTCGATGAAATCGCGATAGTGATACCAGCTGATGCAGCACTTTCGCCCTTCGAGCAGTCCTAGTCTGCAGAGGACGAAGCTGCCCGTGCATACACCGACGAGCTTGCTGTTGGTGCGCGCGGCACGGAGAAGAAATTCCTCTGTCTTGGCATCGAGCTGCGGACCGCCATGAAGGAGCCCACCTACGATGACGATGTAGTCGAGATTGGCTGGGTCGGTGAACTCCGAAGTCGGCCGCACGTAAGCACCGCAGCTCGCGCGGATCGCTTCCTTAGAATGGGACATGATCTGCCAGTGGCATCGGATCTGCCGGCTCCTGTCGCCCTCATCGCCCGCGAGGCGAAGAACATCGACAAAATTTGCAAACGCCGTCAGCGTAAAATTATTGGCCAGAATGAAGCCGACCCGCAGCGGTGTGGGTGCCTTCGGCACGTGCCCTTATGCTCCCATGTCCAATACGAATTCGCGTACACTGGATGGGAATGTGCCCGTGCGTACATATTTTGGCAAGCCGAGCCGAAACCCTGCCTGACTGCGCGGGGCCGGACGGCTGCTATTGGTTCTTGAACTCCCGGACGGCCTCTTCGAGGAACGCGCGCACATAGGGAGCGAAGGATCGCCAGCACTCCACGCGGTAGACGCGATCCGAACCCAGCCTTATCAGTACGATCTCGGCCTTGCCAAGAACCGTTCGCGTTGCCGATCCAGTCGGAAAGGCTGCATCGCCGAGATCTATCGGTACGCCGGCATTCAGCACCATGGATGCCTCGCGTCCGGCAACAGCAATGCCGACATTGCGATGACTGACATCGACGAGCGCGTGGAAATGCCCGGCGAGGGCCGCCCCGATCTCATTGGTGAGCGGGCTATCGGGTCCGATCAGCAGCCACTCGTCCGGCCCGAGCCTAGCCGCGATCCTTCCGCCGGTACTTATCGCGGTATTGATGTTTCCTGTGAGGTCGAAGCCGGCTGCCTCCCTGAGTGACGCCGCAAGCTCGGGGGCGATGCGGAGCGAGTAAGTGGCGCCGGCATCCGGCATCGACACGGAAATGGTAGAGCGCTCAGACATGCTCTAGCCCTCCATGCACGCGCTTTCCTTCCGTATCGAAGAAGACGGGCGCGACCACCTTAACAGCGGCAAATCCGCTTGGCATTGTCGCGTGCAGCACTTCGCCCATGCGGGCCCTTCCCCCGGAGATGAGAGCGAGCGCAATCGAGTGGCCGCAGGCATCACTCCAGTAGCTCGATGTCACGTGGCCAAGCATCTTCATGGGTATCGGCGCTTTGGGATCAGCGACGATCTGTGCGCCTTCGTCGAGCACCAGCTTTGGATCCGCCGTCACTAGGCCCACGAGCTGCTTGCGATCTTTCAGAAGCATGTCCGGACGCGTCAAGGAGCGCTTACCGACGAAATCCCGCTTGGAAGCGGCGACCATGCCGCCGAGGCCGGCATCGTCCGGCGTCACCGTGCCATCCGTATCCTGGCCCACGATGATGAAACCACGCTCGGCGCGCAGGACGTGCATCGTCTCCGTGCCGTAGGGCGTGATGCCGAACGGCGCGCCTTGCTTGATGATGGCGTCCCACACCGTGCGCATGTGCCCGGTCGGCACATTGATCTCGTAGCCAAGCTCTCCGGTGAACGACACACGGAACAGGCGCGTCGGCACGCCGCAAATCCTGCCCACACGAACGGCCATATGCGGGAACGCGCCGGGTGACAGATCGATGTCCTCGACGAGGGGCTCGATCACCTCGCGCGCCTTCGGCCCCTGGACGGCAATCACGCCCCACTGCTCGGTCGTCGACGTCAGATAGACTTTCAGATCGCTCCACTCGGTCTGAAGATAGTCCTCCATGTGCACGAGCACGCGCGCGGCACCGCCTGTGGTCGTCGTTACGTGGAAGCGATCCTCGGCAATGCGTGCAACGACGCCGTCGTCGAAGATGAAACCGTCCTCGCGCAGCATGATGCCATAGCGGCAGCGCCCCGGTGCGAGCTTCAGCCAGGCATTCGTATAAATGCGATTGAGGAATTCAGCCGCATCAGGCCCGACGACCTCGATCTTTCCGAGCGTGGACGCATCGAAAATTCCGACATTCGAGCGCACGGCTCGACACTCGCGGCTCACCGCAGTGTGCATGTCCTCGCCGGGTCGAGGGAAATAGCGCGCGCGTCGCCAGAGCGCGACCGGCTCTAATACCGCCCCCTGCGCCTCGGCCCAATCATGCAGCGGCGCCTTGCGGATCGGATCGAACAGCGCATCCCGCGCCTGCCCGACGATGGCCCCAAAGGACACGGGCGTGAACGGCGGCCGGAAAGTCGTCGTTCCGACGTCGGGAACAGGCCTCCCGAGCGTCTCCGCAACGATGCCGAGCGCGAGCATGTTCGACGTCTTGCCCTGATCCGTCGCCATACCCGTCGTCGTATAGCGCTTGACGTGCTCGATGCTCTGAAAGCCTTCGCGAACGGCGAGCTTGATGTCCTTCACCGTCACGTCATTCTGAAAATCGAGGAACGCGCGTACACGGTCTGCATCGCGGTCGGTCGGTAACGTGCGCACGCGACCGCTGTCCGTGCGTGTCGATGGCGTGACAACAACAGATCGACTCGCTGTTGCGCCAACGGCCTCGGCGCCTGCTCGCCAACCTTCGTCGAGTGCTGCAGCAAGGCCATACGTGCCGTTGGCGGCGCCTGCCGAGCGTTCTGGCTGTGCCGACGTCCCAGGTAC
>JAEZAW010000067.1 GCA_023430315.1 Pseudomonadota bacterium
CGTGAGCTGGGTTCAGAACGTCGCGAGACAGTTCGGTCCCTATCTGCCGTAGGTGTAGGAGAATTGAGAGGATCTGTCCTTAGTACGAGAGGACCGGGATGGACGTACCTCTGGTGGACCTGTTGTCGTGCCAACGGCACAGCAGGGTAGCTATGTACGGACGGGATAACCGCTGAAAGCATCTAAGCGGGAAACCCACCTCAAAACGAGTTCTCCCTCGAGAGTCGTGGAAGACCACCACGTTGATAGGCCGGGTGTGGAAGCGCTGCAAGGCGTGTAGCTTACCGGTACTAATAACTCGATTGGCTTGATTGCTCTCATTTAGCAATGCTCATCGCTTGCTCCTGCCGCATCGCGGCTTGGGCAGGGCGCCGCTCTCACGAGCGCCGCGATGAGCGTAGGTACACGATCAGAAAAGACCAGAAATAGAAGTCATATGACGTCTCCGCCGACCTGGTGATTATGGCGGGGTGGCTGCAACCGATCCCATTCCGAACTCGGCCGTGAAACGCCCCTGCGCCGATGGTACTTCGTCTTAAGACGCGGGAGAGTAGGTCGTTGCCAGGTCTGCCAAGATGTGATGAAAGTAATTCTATCGAGATCTCCTCCTTCCGGAGGCATGCTGACGGGCCGTCGAGGTTTCGATGGCCCGTTTTGCGTCTTGGACTTCCCGGCGCCTGGTCGCTGGGCAATCGGGATGGTGACGCGGGGTGGAGCAGCCCGGTAGCTCGTCAGGCTCATAACCTGAAGGTCATAGGTTCAAATCCTATCCCCGCAACCAACTTCTCAGAGACTTAAAAATTAGCCCCGGTGCCTCGCGCATCGGGGCTTTTTGCTGTCGGGTGCTGAGAGGGCATCGCAGCTGCTGTGCCGAAGCACCAGCTATCCGGCCTTCACGCCGTACTGCGCAGCCGCGGCTTCGCGCGTGAGATAGCCGTTCGCGATGTCGTCGGCGATGGCTTCCTCGCGCCGCTTCGACGGTTCGCCATAGCCGCCACCGCCCGCCGTCACCAAGCGGAAGACATCGCCCTTCGCGATGGCTTTGCCGGCGACTTTCGATGGCAGGCGCTCGACAGTTCCGTCCGCGCGCTTGAGCTCGGCGAAGCCGGCAGCGCCGGGCGTGCCGCCCGCGAGGCCGTAAGGGCGCGTCTTGAAGCGATCGAAGTTGCAGGCAAGCGTTCCCGCCGGCGCGTCGATGCGGAAAGCGCGAACGAGACCACAGCCGCCACGCAGTTCGCCTGCGCCCCCAGAATCCGGCACGAGCGTGTAGGCCTCGAACGTCACCGGATATGTGCTCTCCAGCATTTCGACGGGCGCGTTCGCGATGTTGTGCAGGCCGCACGAGAAACCGTTGGCGCCATCCGCTTCGGGATGTCCGCCCCAGCCGCCGCACGTCAGATCGAAGTAGACCTGCCGCCGTCCGTCGGCATGAAAGAGGTTCGTCGCGTAGGCATAGCTCACGCCGTAGTAGGCGGCCGGCACGCGGCCGGGAATGGCTTGGGCAAACGCACCCATGACGGCATTGACGACGCGGTGCGCGATCGCCATGCGGTTGGCGACCGGCGCGGGTGAGCGCGCCGTCACGCAGAGTCCATCGGGCGCGACGATCCGCACGGGCTCGTAGCAACCCGCATTGGCCGGGATCTCGCTGCCGATCGACATGAGGATGCCGCAGAACACGCCGGAGCCCGACATATTGCGCGTGCAGTTCACCGGCCCCTGTGCTTGTGGCGACGAGCCCGAGAGATCGACCTCGACGGTGTCGCCGCGCACGGTGAGCTTCACGGCGATTCTGATCTCCGTGTCGCGATCGATGCCATCGTCGTCCGTGAAGTCCTCGAAGGAGTAGGTCCCGTCCGGGATGTCGCGGATCATGGCGCGCATGGCCATCTCGGATTGGCGACGGATGCCGAGGCAGGCTTCGGCGAGGCGGTCCGGCCCATAACGCCGCGCAATGCGGTGCAGGCCCTTCACGCCGATATCGAGCGCCGCAAGCTGCGAGGCGAAATCGCCGCCGACATTGGCCGGCTCGCGCGTGTTGCGCAGCAGGAGCTGGATCACTTCCTTATTGCGCCGTCCGGCATCGTCGAGCCGCATGGGCGGAATGCGGAAGCCTTCCTGGTAGATCTCCGTCGCGCCCGCGTAGTAGCTGCCCGGTGCGCCGCCGCCGACATCGAGATGGTGCACGAGCACGCCGGCGATGCCGACGAGGCGCCCTTCGACGAAAGCCGGTTTGAAAGTCAGGATGTCATTGAGATGCTGACCGCCCGAGTAGGGGTCGTTGGTGATGATGATGTCGCCTTCGCGCCATTCCTTGAGTGGGATGTGGTCGCGCAGGATATCGTCAAGGCAACTCGACATGGAATTCAAGTGCACGGGGATGCATGTCGCCTGCGCGACGCTCTTGCCTTCGGCATCGAAGACGCACGTCGAGTAGTCGAGCAGGTCGCGGACGACGCTCGAGCGGCTGGTGCGCCAGATGGTGACGCCCATTTCTTCGGCGGCTGCGACGAGCGCGTTGCGGATGACTTCCAGTTGGACGACGTCGAGCGCTTTCATGCTCATGCTGCGCCTCCCGCGCGCTTCGTGGCGACAAGATCCCCGGTAGGGGCTGCAGTGAGCTCCCAGCTTGGCGGGATGTAATGTGTCGCGTGTGCTTCTTCGATAATCGCGGGGCCGGCGATCCTCGTCTTGGCGGCGAGCTTCGCGCGTTCGTAGACAGCTGCGTCATGCCATTGGCTGGCCGCATACACCTTGCGGTGCCCCTTCGCCGCCGCCGATCCCTCGAATGCGAAGGTGTGCTCGACCGGCTTCCGCAGCTTGCCCGTCGCCGCAATGCGCACGGCGACAATATCCGGCGTCACGTGTTTCTCGGCGTGCGCGTACTGCGCCTCGTGCACTTCGTGAAAGCGCGCGATGGATGCCTTGAGGGCCGCATCGAGGTTCCCCGAGGCCCCATCGAACGGCACCTGGATCTCGTAGGCTTGGCCGGGATAGCGCATGTCGAGTGCGATGGGCAGAAGCTGCTCCGGCGGCGCAATGCCATCCGCTTCTAGTCGCTCCGCGCCCGCGCGGCGAAGCTCGGCGCAAATGTCGCCGAGCGTGGAAATAGCCGTCGCATCGGCCTTCATGAGCCGTGCCCGCGCCAAGGCGTGCACGACATCCGAATAGAGCATTCCCCAAGCGCTGAGCGTTCCAGGATCACGCGGGAAGACGACGCGTCCGATGCCGATCTCGTCGGCGGTATCGCACGCGTGCAGTCCACTCGCGCCGCCGAACGAGAGCAGCGTGAAGTCTTCGGGATCGAGCCCTTTCTCGAAGAGAGAGAGGCGGATGGCGCCAGCCATGTGTGAGACGGCGACCTGTAGAATGCCTTCAGCTGCGGCCTCGGGCGAGAGTGCGAGCTGTCCCGCTACGCGTCCGATGACAGCGGTGCGTGCGGCTTCCGCATCTAGGTGCATAGCGCCGCCAAGGAAGAACTGCGGATCAATGCGGCCAAGCACGACATTGGCGTCTGTCACGGTCGGTTCGGTGCCGCCGCGGCTGTAGCAGGCGGGACCCGGCTTCGCGCCGGCGCTCTCCGGCCCGACGCGGAGGCGTCCGCTCTCCTCGACGCGCGCGATCGATCCGCCGCCCGAGCCGATGGTGCGAATTTCGATCATGGGCAGCCGCACGGGCAGGCCATCCACATTGCCTTCCGTGACGAGGCGCGTGCGCCCGCCGCTGACGATCGAAACGTCGTAGCTCGTGCCGCCCATGTCGACGGCAACGACGTCCGGCATGGCGAGACGCTGCGCGATCGTCTCTGCAGCGAGCGCGCCGCCGCTCGGTCCCGAGAGCAGAAGGCGTGCCGGCAACAGCGCGGCAGTTTCGGGACTCATCACGCCGCCATTGGACTGCACGAGATAAACGGGCGCCTCGAAACCGGCGGCCTTCAGCCGCGCGCGGAGGCGTTCGAGATAGCGCCGCACGACCGGCATGAGCAGCGCATTGAGCACCGTGGTCGAGGAGCGCTCGAACTCCCTTATCTCGGGGCTAACCTCGTGCGAGAGCGAGACATCCAGCTCAGGCGCGTACTTCGCCAACAACTCTGCGATGCGCTGTTCGTGTGTGGGGTTGGCATAAGCATGGAGTAGGCAAACAGCGACGCACTGGATGCCGCCAGCCTTAAGCTTCTCGGCAATACGCGCAACATCGCCTTCATCGAGCGGCGTTTCGATCGCGCCCGTTGCGAGCGTGCGCTCCTTGATGCCGAGGCGCCAGGCGCGCGGAATGAGCACCACGCGAGGCTCGGCCTTGCTCGCATAGACCTGCTTGCGGAAGTGGCGACCGATCTCCAGCACGTCCTCGAAGCCGGCTGTTGTGACCAGGGCGCCCTTGGGCAGGCGCCGCTGGAGCACCGCATTCGTCGCGATCGTCGTCCCGTGCATGAGGGCCGAGATGTCGCTGAACCGGAAGCCGACGCGCTCCCCCGCGAGACGCAGGCCCGTGATCAATCCTTCGGAAGGATCATCGGGTGTGGTCGGGGTCTTGACGGCAAACGTCTGGCCGGTCGTCTCGTCCAGGATCTCGATGTCGGTGAACGTGCCGCCGATGTCGACGGCGATGCGCACGGTGCGCGGCGATGCTGCGGGCTGCATCTTGAGCTTGGGACCTCGATTGGGCTGATGCCGCAATCGCGGCCGGCGTCATACTGCCGGAAAGGCTTCGCGCAAGGCAATACAGCTTCGCGGTATCGCGCCTATGCCAATCCGGCTGCGCCGAGCAGGCCGAGCCCGACTGCGCAAGTCCAGAATGTGGAACGATAAAGGCCGATGCGCCCCATCATGGGCGCATTGAGACCCGTCTTTTGTCTCAAAGAGCGGGCTAGAGTGTCCCTCAAGGATGATTCGTCGTTGTCCCATTCGCCGGAAAGGCCGAATCGGCGATGATGATCTGAGCCACACAAAGAAACGGGTGGGCATCGCAGTTGGGGATTCGCTTTAGCAAGCTCTCACTAATGGCCCTGGGCGTGGCGGCCTCTTTCGCCGGCGCAGGCGGCACCATCGCTTTCGATCGGCTCGGTCTCCTCGGTGCCTCACTGGGGCCTGACCAGACCATCGCGAAGCTGCCGGCAGATGCGCCGATCCCAAGCCCGGAAATGCCGGACGGTGCCGATCGCTTTGCTTTTGTATCGGCCGATGTCGGTGCGCTCCGTTGGACGGCGCCGAATATCGAGATCGTGGCGGTGGCGCCCCTCAAGACCCTCGCGGATGATATTCCTACGTCTTGGACGACGGAGACGAGTGCGCCCTGGTCGACGGAAACGCGTGCCGAGCGCGTGATCCCGCTGCTCGAGCTGCCGCGTCTGGCGATCCGGCCCCGGCCGCCTCAAACTTCAGCTTGGACGCCGCCGCGGGCGAGCGCGCCGCTGCGCGACTACAGGCTGGCGCGCAGACTCGCCGAGATCTCGCCGGGCGCGACGCGGCGCCTCGAAGCGAAGTTCCGGACGGCAAAGGCCTCTTGGCCGCCGGTTGAGGTCGCGTTCGTCACCATCAAGGATGAGAAGGCAGTGGAGCTGCACGCGCGGTCCGAGGGGGCGCCGTGGAAGCTCGTCCATCGCTATCCCGTGCTCGCGGCGAGCGGTAAGGCTGGCCCGAAGCTCCAGCAGGGCGACAAACAGGTTCCTGAGGGCGTCTACGGTATCGCGTACCTTAATCCCGCGAGCCGTTATCACGTCTCGCTGCGCGTGAACTATCCGAACGCCTTTGATCGCCAGATGGCGGCAAAGGATGGCCGTCGGGATCTTGGCGGCGACATCATGTTCCACGGCAAGGCCGTTTCGGCCGGCTGCATTGCCGTTGGCGACGAGGCTTCCGAGGAGCTGTTCGTTCTCGCGGCCAATGTCGGCGTGGACAATGTGAAGGTCGTGATCGCGCCGAGCGACTTCCGGCGGAATGGCCTGCCGACGGCAAATCCGGCGCATCCTGAGTGGGTGCCGGGTCTCTATGCGCAGGTCGCTTCGGCTATGGCGCCGTTCAAAGGTCCGCCGCCGAGCCAGAGCCTGCTTTCGTCGATCTTCAGCAATTGAAGAATTGGTGCCGCGCCTCTATGCGCTGCGCCGCTCTACTCCTGCGCCGCGCGTGACTTGGATGCGGGCATTGGTGCGGACGATGCACCTCGCTCGCCGTTGGTCTGCTCGTTCTCGTCGAAGCGCCGCAGTGCAGCCTCGCCGGCATTCTGGACATAGGTTGTCAGCGAGCGCGCCGCCAGTTCGCCATCGCGGCGCTCGATGGCATCCATGACGATCGCCAGCTCGCGGCCACTTTCCTCGAGCCGGCCCGGCACTGCGATCGCGAGCGTCCGCACAACGCTGATGCGTGCAGCAAGCTTGCGCAGCATGTCGCCGATCAGCTCATGCTCGACGGCATTCATCATGTGCTCGGTAAAACGCGTCGTCTGCGCCACGATGCGCGGTATCTCGCCTGTAGCGCGTGCGCTCCGCAGATCCTCATAGATACGGCGAAGCTCCGCGATGTCCGTCTCGCTCGCCGTCTCGGCAAAGCGGCGCACGAGTGCGGCCTCGAGCAGCGCACGCACATCGTAGATCTCGGCGACCTGCCTGCGGGTGACGCGCGTCACGACCGGCCCACGCCGCGGCTCGACCTGGATGAGATGCTCGGCCTCGAGATGCCGGAGCGCCTCGCGAATGGAGGTCCGGCTCACGCCCATGCGCTCGCACAGCTCACGCTCGATCAGACGATCACCCGGCCTGAAGTGCCCTGCGATGATCGCGTTGCGGAGCCGCTCGATCACCTGATCGCGGCGCAGCGGCGGAAGCTCCGTAAGGCGCAGAACATCCCCTGTCATTTAAATCCTCCAGAGCATAAGTTGCGGCTTCCGGTGCCAGTGTCGCGAGCCGTTCGGCTGTTGGCGCACTCCGCGGAGCACAAAATGGCGCCGCAAACTGCCAAAACAATGATCTGAACTCAAGTTGACATACTAGCATCTGCTATGGTGTCTTATTGACTGCTGTCATACAAGATGATGGCAAATGGCGTGAACATCAAGCATTCCGGAGGGCGGCCCATGTCGAAGGTATTGGATGAAGTCTCGGCGGAGCGCATCCGGGCGCACGTCGAGAAGATCGTTACCGAGATCCCGCATCGTGCTGCGGGCAGCGCCAACGGCCGGCGCATGGCCGAGTACAGCCGCGATGCCATGAAGGCCAATGGCCTGACGGATGTCGTGATGCACGAGCTGCCGGCGATCGTTTCCTTCCCCGAGCATGCCGAATTCCGCGTCGAGAGCCCCAACGAGATCGCCATCCAAGCCAATACGCTCGGCCACAGCATCAACACGACCGAGGACGGCATTAGGGCCGAGATCATCGACGTCGGCGGCGGCGCCTTCTCGGACTACGAGGGCAAGGACGCGCGCGGCAAGATCAACCTCACCGAGCTTTCCTATTCGCCGGCGCGCCACGAGAAGCAGCGCATTGCCGGCATGAAGGGCGCGATCGGTGCCGTGATGATGAACTGGGGCCATCCCGAGAATGAGGCCGTGCCCTTCGGCTCGGTGAAGCCCGTCTGGGGCAATCCGACACCCGAGAACGTCAAGACCGAGATGCCGACCATTCCGTGCATCGGCATTGCCCGCACGGCCGGCCTCAAGCTGCGCGAGATGGCCAAGAAAGGCCCCGTGCGCGTCTGGTTCCGCACGCACATCGAGAACGGCTGGCGGCCCATCCATGTGACCATCGCGCGGATGGCGGCACCCACCTCGTCGCCAGAGAGCGACGATTTCGTGCTGGTCGGCGGCCATCAGGACAGCTGGCCCGGTGAGGCCGCGACCGACAACGCCGCCGGCAATGCCTGCAAGATGGAGCTTGCCCGCGTCTTCATGCAGCATCGCGACAAGCTGCGGCGCGGCATCACATTCGGATTCTGGACTGCGCACGAGACCGGCACCATGGCCGGCTCGGCCTGGTTTGCCGATCGCAACTGGGATGATCTGCGCAAGAACTGCGTCGCTTACCTGCAGATCGACCAGCCGGCATTCATCAATACGACGCTCTGGAACACGGCCTCCAACGCCGAGCTCAAGGCCTTCCACCAGGGCATCGAGAAGGAGCTGCTGACCAAGAAGTTCAAGTGGAAGCGCGCCGTGAAGACCGGCGACTCGAGCTTCTTCGGCATTGGTATCCCGATGTTCCACGGCGAAGGGGGCTTCACCGACGAGGAGCTCGCCGCAACGGCCAACGCGACACTCGGCTGGTGGCACCATTCGGTCGAGAACCGGCTCGACAAGATGGATTGGAAGCTCATGCAGGAGCACATCCGGCTCTATGCAGCCTATCTCTGGGAGCTGACGACGGCGCCGGTGCTGCCCTTCCGCTTCGTGCCGGTGGCCGAGCAGGTCATCGCGCGCCTCGAGGAGTTCAAGCAGCCGGGCAAGAGCGTCGGTCTTGATGGTGCCGCCGTGCGCGCCAAGGAGTTCTACGATGCGGCCGCCCGCATCGACGCTGCAGCGAGCGCCGAAGCCCAGAGGTTTGCGGCCGGCAAGGGCTCCGAAGCCGCGGCTCAGCTCCTCAACCGCGCCATGAAGCGCCTGTCGCGCATCCTCGTGCCGCTGCAGTCGACGGCGATCGGTACGTACGGCCATGATCCGTACGGATACACGCCACAAACCACGATGATCCCCTGCCTCTACGACCTCACCGAGCTCGGCAAGCTGCCCGACGGCGAGCAGCGTTGGATGCTGGAGACGAAAATGGTGCGCGCCCGCAATCGCGTCGCCGATGCATTGCAGGACTCCACCGCCCTGATCGATGATACGCTGGCTCAGTTGAAGTAGGGAGCCGGCCATGGCCCGCCGCATCGTCTATCAGCTCGTTGCGCCCATGGAGAAGACGCTCGGCGTCGCCGAGATCGCTCGGCGTCGCGACTACCTCCAGCGCCATGCCTCCGCCGGCACCGAGATCACCGTGCACAGCGTGCCGGCGGGCTATCCTTCCATCGAGAGCGAACGCGATGTGGTGATGGTCGCGCCGCATCTCATGGCTGGTCTTCAGCGGGCCGAGGCCGAAGGCGCCAGTGCCGGCATTGTGGGCTGCTTCTCCGATCCGGCAATCGATGCCATTCGCGAGACAGTGACGATGCCGATCGTCGGTCCCGGCCAGTCGGCCGTAACGCTGGCGCTGCAGCTCGGTGAGCGTTATGCCATTCTCTCGCCCCTCGACAGCGGCGCCAAACGTGCAGCGCCACGGTTACGCGCGCAAGGCCTGAGCGAACGTCTCGCCTCCGTGCGCGGTGTCGGCGTGTCGGTGGTCGATCTCGCGCGCGGCGGCAACGATGCCTGGGACAAAATCGTCGCGACTGGTCGGCGCTGCATCGATGAAGACGGCGCCGATGTCCTCGTCATGGGCTGCATGAGCATGGCCTTCATGGGCGTCGAGCGCGAACTCTCGCGGCGTCTTTCCGCCCCCGTCGTGAGCCCCGTGCTCGCAGCACTCAAGACGGCCGAGACGCTTCTCGATCTCGGACTGGCGCACTCTCGTACGGCGTGGCCCGCGCCGCCCGACAAGACTTATCTCTCGTGATCGCCTGCCTGCTGGATAGCAACTTTTAGTTGGAGGGGAGTTATGAAGCGCAGAACATTCCTCGTTGGGACCGGCGCCGCCGCCGCGACCGCAGTAATCGGATCACCCATC
Source organism: Pseudomonadota bacterium (assembly GCA_023430315.1). Classification (GTDB taxonomy): domain Bacteria; phylum Pseudomonadota; class Alphaproteobacteria; order Rhizobiales; family Hyphomicrobiaceae. Next base: position 9,692 of record JAEZAW010000067.1, read on the forward strand.
GCGCTCGCACAGCGCGCGCCCAATGAGCTCATCTGGGCCGATCAGCTTCCAGGCAGCCTTGACCCGCACGCCGTCTTCGACGTGCCCATGCAGGGCTACATGGTCAATGTCTACGACACGCTCTACGCCTACGAGGGCAATCCGCCGAAGCTCGTGCCCTGGATCGCGACCGGGCATACGGTGAGCGAGGACGGTCTGACCTGGACTTTCAAACTCAACGACAACGTCAAGTTCCATGACGGCAGCCCGCTCACGGCGGAGGATGTCGTGTGGAGCTTCCAGCGCCTGCTCGGCATCAAGCGCGGCGCGGCTTCCGCTTTCCTTCCCGTGCTCGACCCGGCCAATGTCACGGCGCCGGACAAGACGACGGTGGTCTTCAAGCTCAAGCACGCCTATGTGCCGTTCCTGTCCGCCATTCCGCTCGTCGCGATCGTCAACCGCAAGGTCATCGAGCCGAACGTGAAGGACAATGACTGGGGCACGGCGTGGCTCTCGTCCAACTCCGCTGGGTCTGGTGTCTACGTTCTCGATCCGGAGAGCTACCGCCCCGTCCAGCAACTCGATCTCAAGCGCTTTGCCGGTCACTTCAAGGGCTGGAGCCACAATGCGCAGCCTGTCGAGGTCGTGCGCCGGCGCAACATTCTCGAGACGACGACGCGCATCAACGCGCTCATCAAGGGCGAGATCGACGCCACGGACAGCTACCTGCCGACCGATCAGGTCGAGCGCGTCATGAAATCGAAGACGGCCGTCGTGTCGCAGGATGAGTCCATGCGCGTCATGGTCCTGCGCATGAACAACAAGAAGGCGCCTTTCGACAACGTCAACTTCCGCCAGGCACTGAGCCACGCCTTCAACTACAAGGGCTTCATCAGCGGCGTGCTCAAGGACTATGCCGTCCGCAACGCAGGTCCCATTCCGGCCAACCTCTGGGGGGCGCCGAAGGATCTGCCGCCGTACGACTACAACCTGGACAAGGCCAAGGAGCTGCTCGCCAAGGCCAAGGCTGAAGGCGCGCCGATCGATCGCCCGATCGAGATCCACATCCAGCAGCATCTGGCTCAGACGACGCAGGCCGCTCAGATTCTTCAGCAGGATCTCCGCCGCATCGGCGTCACGCTCAACATCGTGCCGAACCTCTGGCCGCAGCTTACGGCTTCGACCGCGAAGCCGGAGACGACACCCGATATGTGGGTGCACTGGGTCTCGACGTACTTCGTCGATCCTGAGAACTGGATCGGCCAGATGTACGACAGCTCCTTCCACGGCACATGGAAGGCTTCCTGCTGGTACAAGAACGAGAAGGTGGACAGCCTTCTGCGGGAGGCGCGGCGTCTCTCCGATCAGGCAAAGCGCGCGGCGCTCTACGAGGAAGCCTCGCGGATCGTCGTCGCGGAAGCCGCCGACATCTGGATCTACAATACGATCGAGCTCAGGGGGCTCTCGAGCCGCGTGAAGGGCTTCCAGTTCACGCCCGTCGGCTCGGGCGCCAATTTCCGCATTATCTCGGTCACCGGCTGATGCAATACAACTACGGAGCACGAAAAGCGCGATGACGCGGTTCATCCTGCGCCGGCTGCTGCTGGCGCTCCCCGCTCTTTTCGGACTTCTCGTGCTTACGTTCGTCATGCTGCGCGTGCTGCCGAGTGATCCCTCGGCCGCGCTCGCGGGTGAGAATGCCACGCCCGAGCAGATCGCAGCCGTGCGCAAGGCCTATGGCTTCGACGAACCGCTCTGGAAGCAGTTCGTCATCTACGTCGGCCAGGTCGCGCGCGCCGACTTCGGCAATTCCATCATCTCCAACCGACCGGTCGTCAGTGACATCGCCTGGCGGCTGCCGGCAACCATCGAGCTCACGTTCGCGTCGCTGCTTTTTGCGGCCCTCGTTGGCATACCGCTCGGGACCATGGCCGCCGTCTGGCATAACTCGCCGTTCGACCATGTCATGCGCGTCGTAACGGTTGGCGGGTTGGCCATCGCATCCTTCTGGTTCGCGATCATCCTGCAGATCGTTTTCTCGATGGATCTCGGCTGGCTACCGCTCAGAAGCCGATATCCCGACGGCCTTCCGCCGCCCACCCACATCACCGGCCTCTATCTGGTGGACAGCCTGCTGACGCTGCGCTTCGACCAGTTTTGGGCGTCCTTCAAGCACATCATCATGCCGGCTTTTACACTCTCCCTCGGCGGTCTCGCGTCCATCGCGCGCTTCACGCGCGCCGGCGTGCTCGAGACCATGCAGAAGGATTTCGTGCACTACGCCGAGGCCGCGGGCTACGCGCGAAAGCGAATCATCTGGGTGTACGTGCTGCGTAACTCGGTCGTCGCGGCAACGACCCAGATCGGCCTCCTGTTCGGCACGCTCATCTCGAGTGCCGTGGCGGTGGAGGCCATCTTCGATTGGCCGGGCGTCGGCTCTTATGCCGTCAGTGCCATCCTGACCTCGGACTACAAGGCCGTGCTCGCCGTTACACTGATCGTCGGCGTCGTCTATGCCGTGGTCAACATCATCGTGGATGTCGTGCACGCCATGCTCGATCCGCGCGTCGCCGAGACGCTGTGAGAGCGCACGGATGCTGATCCTCAAGAAATTCCTGCGCGATGTTCCGGCGGTCCTGGGGCTCCTGATCATCACGGCGGTGTGCCTCATCGCCGCCTTCGCGCCGCTCCTCATCCCGGATGCCGATGCCGTTTACTTCGGCAACATCATCGACCGCCTGAAGCCGCCTTCCGCGGAATACTGGTTCGGCACCGACAATCTCGGCCGCGACGTGTTCTCCCGTGTCGTCATGGGAACGCGCGGCGCGCTGATCGTGGCGCTGACGGTCGTCACACTCGCCATCGCGATCGGCGTGCCGGCTGGGCTCTACGCCGGATATACGAACGGCTGGGGCAGTGAAACCATCATGCGCGTCACGGATGTGTTC
>JAEZAW010000130.1 GCA_023430315.1 Pseudomonadota bacterium
GCCCTGGCCCGATGCCCGGCACGCCGCCGGGACCGCCTCCGCCAGTGCCAACGTTGACGCCGCCGGGGCCGCCGCCGAGCCGCCCATCCATGCCGCCACCGATCGCGGTAAACGGTGGAGCGCGCGAGCCGGCGCCGCCGCTGCCGCATCAGCGTCCTGTAGGCCCGCCGCCGCTCGACGGGCAGCGGATGCCGCAGCCTCCGCCTGTTACCGGCAATGTGCCGCCGCATACGCAGGGTAACCGTCCGCTGCCGCACGCGGTCCGCGAGACGACGCTGCCAGCCTCGCTCACGGCGAGCCTCGCACGGCTTGCCGGACGTGAGCCACCACCACGGTCGCCGGAGCCGCCGGGTGACGCCGCGCCACCGCCGCAGCGCTCGCGCTCCGGGACTTGAGGACGGGCCGCTCCAAAAGCGCTGGCCATTCATCCGTAGACACGCGTTGCCGGGCTGCCATGGCGCGGGCAAGATGATTTGGCTAAGTTGGTCTCCTGCGTTGCCAAGTCGTGTCAGGATTGCCATGCAAGGATTTGGGGGGGGCCGCCGAAATCGACCTCGGGAGCGGCATTGCGCAAGCCTCAGCCAGCGGCTGCGTGGGGTAGTGGCCAGTAGCCGTGGCGCGTGGCTGGGTGCGTGGTTGATGCTCGTCGCGGCCTTGGCGCCGGACCATGCCGGTGCCCAGACCCAGGCGACGCCGCCCGCCGAGGGACGGCCGCCGATCAGCAAGAGTTTGATCGAGAAGATCGCCGAGTGGCTGCACGAGGCGAACCGCGCGCACCAGGATTTACTCGCGCGCCTGAGCCGGCCGATCCAACAGGCCCCGCCGTCATCCGATGTTGCGGCCCCGGCAGCGCCCCCTGCAGCCCCGATACCTGCACCGCCGGCCCAGATCGCGCGCCAGCCCGACGAGGCGACGCGCGCGGAGGCGCTCAAGAAGGCCGAGGAGAAGCTCGCCGCCGAGGAAGCGCGCCGCGTCGCAGCCGAGCAGCAAGCCGAGGCGACGCGCCGTCAGGAGGAAGCGGCCCGTAAGGCCGAAGCCGAGGCAGCCGCCGAACGGGAACGCGCCGAGGCTGCGCGCCGTGCCATCATCGCCGAGCGGGAAGCTTCGGAGAAGAAGCGCCAGGAAGAAGAGGCGCGCCTTGTCGAGCAGGCGCGACGCGAGCGCGAGGCGCGCGATGCGGAGGAAGCTGCCCGTGCCAAGCTCGAGGCCGAGCAGAAGGAACGCGACGCGGAGGTTCGCCGGCAGGCGGAGGCCCTCGCCAAGGACATGGCCGAGCGCGCGACGACCGAAGCCGAGACGCGCGCGGCCGAAGAGCGTGCGCGACGCGCAGCAGAGCAGGCGGCGCGCACGGCCGCTGCCGAGCGTCGCGAGCGCGAGGAAGCGCAAAAGCTTGCCGAGGCCGCGGATCGTGCTGCCGAGGCTCGACTTGCCGAGCAGCAGCGGGCGCGCGAGGCCGCTCGTATCGCCGATGAACGCAAGCGTGCCGAGGAGCAGCGTGTGCGCGAAGCCGAGGCCCGGCGGCTTGCCGAGGCTGCCGGACGGGCCGCGGATGAGCGTCGCCGTGCCGAGGAGCAGCAGGCGCGGGAAGCCGAAGAGAAGAAGCTCGCGGAAGCGCGCGCCGAGGCCGAGCGCCTGAGAAAGGCGACCGTGCCGGCGCCGGCCGAAGGCAGCAGCACTCGTGCTGCGGCCGTTGCCTCGCCTCCGCCGCCTGCTGTGACGCCGACGCGCGTGGCGCCTTCCCGCAAAACCGCCCAGCGGGCAGCCTCACTCCGCAAGCGCGTGCGCGTACGCGCGGCAGCCACTCAGTGCCATCCATGCCCGCCGCAGCGCCACACGCGCAAGAAGGTACGCCCGGCCGTCGCCAGCTATCGGCACACGACCCATCGCACGAGCCGCGCTCACCGCGATCTGTTCTTCTGTCCACCCCCGAAGCACGACCGCATGTCGCGGCGATGACGGGCCTCGATCTGCGGCGTGCATAGCTCGGTCGCAGGAGCGCAATTCCCCACACAAGATGCTATGAGCTGACCAGCCACCCACCCAGCAGAGTGCGCTCTGCGAGGCCGGCAGCGATCCAGGAGCAGTTCATGCAGCGCGAAGCGAGCGGGAAATCTGCGCAGCAGGCGCATCGAGGCGCGCGTGCGCAGCCGGCGCAGCGCAGCTCTCTGAGGGCGCTCCGCGGCATCTTTCCTTATGTCTGGCCGGGCGACCGCCCGGATCTCAAGCGCACGGTCGTCGTCTCGCTCGTCCTCATGCTGTTTGCGAAGCTGGTGACGGTCGCCATGCCGTTCACCTACAAGTGGGCGACCGACGCGCTCGTCGCCGCGACCGGCGCGCAGCAATCCGTAGGTTCTACCTGGAGCTGGCTCATCGGCGCGCCGATTGCGGCCACGTTGCTCTATGGCGCCGCGCGGATCGCGATCGTCATCTTCTCTCAGACTCGTGAAGGGCTCTTTGCCAAGGTGGCCATGAATGCCGTGCGCCAGCTTGCGCTCACGACCTTCGAGCACATGCACGCGCTCTCGCTGCGCTTCCACCTCGAGCGCAAGACCGGCGGCCTGACGCGCGTGCTCGAGCGCGGCCGCAGTGGTATCGAGAACATCACGCGCATGACGCTGATGACGTTCATCCCGACGATCGTCGAGTTCGCGCTTGTGCTCGGTGTGCTCGCCTTCGAGTTCGACTGGCGCTACGTGCTCGTCGTCGCCGGCATGATCGTTCTCTATCTCTGGTTCACGATCTTCGCGACCGAGTGGCGTATCCGCATCCGTCGGGCGATGAACGAAAGCGACAGCGACGCCAATACCAAAGCCATCGACAGCCTGCTCAACTACGAGACGGTCAAGTATTTCGGCGCCGAGGCCCGCGAGGCCGCGCGCTACGATGCGTCGCTCGCAACCTACGAGCGCGCGAGTGTGCGCACATACACCTCGCTCGCGTGGCTCAATACCGGTCAGGCCGTGATCTTCACGCTGACGCTCACATTTTGCATGGTGATGTCGGCGCGCGATGTGATCGCCGGCACGAACACGCTTGGCCAGTTCATCATGGTCAATGCGCTCATGCTTCAGCTCTTCATCCCGCTGAACTTCATGGGCATGGTCTATCGCGAGATCAAGCAAGGCATTACCGACATCGAGATCATGATGGACGTGCTCGAGCAGCCGCCGGAGGTCGCCGATCGACCCGGCGCGCGCGAACTCGTCGTCGGCGGCGGCGCGGTGCGCTTCGAGAACGTGCGCTTCCACTACGAGGCTGCACGGCCGATTCTCGAAGGTCTCTCATTCGAGGTGCCGGCGGGCAAGATGGTCGCGATCGTCGGACCGTCCGGCGCGGGGAAGTCGACCATCAGCCGCATTCTGCTACGCTTCTACGATGTTTCCGGCGGGCGCGTGACGATCGATGGCCAGGATATTCGCGATGTGACACAGGCGAGCGTACGCGCCGCTATCGGCGTCGTGCCGCAGGACACGGTGCTCTTCAACGACACGATCCGCTACAACCTGCAGTACGGCCGGCCGGATGCTACGGAGGCCGAGATCGAAGCGGCGGCGCGCCTTGCCCAGATCGATGCCTTCATCAAGACGCTGCCCGAAGGCTATGACACCATGGTCGGTGAGCGCGGGCTGAAGCTCTCCGGCGGCGAGAAGCAGCGCGTCGCCATCGCGCGCACGATCCTCAAGTCGCCACCCATTCTCATGCTCGACGAAGCGACGAGCGCTCTCGACAGCCACACCGAGAAGGAAATCCAGGACGCGCTCGACAAGGTCGTGAAGGACCGCACGACTCTCGTCATCGCGCATCGTCTCTCGACGATCGTGCACGCCGACAACATCATCGTGCTCGACAAGGGCCGCCTCGTCGAGCAGGGCACACACGGTGAGCTGATGGCGCGAGATGGGCTCTATGCTTCGCTCTGGAACCGCCAGCGGCAGGCCGAGAAGGCGCGCGAAGAACTGGCCGCGGCACTCGCGCAGGAGGGCGAGCGCATTGCGGATGGGCGTCTTCAGCCGGAGGAGGTTGTTCCTTCCGCGAAGGAGGCCGGTGACCCGTCAGTATGATGCGGTCGGATCACCGTCAGAGTTGCGATGAGATCACCGCGGCGCGAGGCGGATGGCGCCGTCGAGGCGGATGCACTCGCCGTTGAGCATGACGTTCTCGCAGATGTGCGTGGCGAGCGCCGCGTACTCCGTTGCGCTGCCGAGGCGCGAGGGGAAAGGCACCGAGGCGGCGAGCGCCTTGCGTGCATCTTCCGGCAGGCCGTCGAACATGGGCGTGTGGAAGAGACCCGGCAGAATCGCACAGACACGGATGCCGCTCTGCGCGAGATCGCGCGCGACGGGCAGCACCATGGACTTCACGCCGCCCTTAGATGCGGCATAGGCCACCTGACCGATCTGGCCGTCCTCGGCGGCGACCGAGGATGTGTTGATCATGACGCCGCGCTCGCCATCGGGGCCGATCGGCTCGAGCGACAGCATTCCCGTCGAGCTCTTGGACATCAGGAGGAACGTGCCGATCAGGTTGATCGAGATGACGCGCGCGAAGCTCGCGAGATCGTGCGAGACGTTCGGAGCGCCTTCCTTGCCCTTACGTGCAATGCGCTGACCGATCGCAATGCCGGCGCAGTTGACGAGAATGCGCTCCTGGCCGTGCGCTTTGCGGACCACCGCGAGTGCCGCATCGACGTCCGCCTCGCTGGTCACGTCGCACTTTGCGAACGTGCCGCCGAGCTCCTTGGCGAGCGCAGTGCCAGCCGTCTCGTTCACATCGAGAATGCCGACCTTGACGCCCTTGCCTGCGAGCGCGCGCGCGGTTGCCGCGCCGAGACCTGAAGCGCCGCCCGTGATGACGGCGGCAATGTCTTTTCCAAGCTGCATGACGTGATGCTCCTTCCAGATGCGAAGATGCGGACCTTCATAGGGACCGCAGTGTCAGAGTCAGTTCATAGGGTGCGGCGCGCGGCTCAGATTTCCTTGGCGCGCTCGCGTAGCACGAATTTCTGGATCTTGCCCGTGGACGTCTTCGGCACCTCGGCAAAGACGACGTGGCGCGGGCACTTGTAGTGCGCGAGATGCTCGCGGCACCAGGCGATCACGTCGGACGCTAGTAGCTGCGTGCCGGGCTTCAGCTCGATGAAGGCGCACGGTGTTTCACCCCACCGCTCATCGGGCTTGGCGACGACGGCGCAGGCGGCGATCGACGGGTGCTTGTAGAGCACGTCCTCGACCTCGATCGAGGAGATGTTCTCACCGCCCGAGATGATGATGTCCTTGGAGCGATCCTTGAGCTGGATATAGCCGTCGGCATGGAGCACGCCGAGATCGCCCGAGTGGAACCAGCCGCCGGCAAAGGCCTCGTCGGTCGCCTGCGGGTTCTTGAGGTAACCCTTCATGACGATATTGCCGCGGAACATGACTTCGCCGAGCGTCTGGCCGTCGGAAGGCACGACCTCCATGGTCTCGGGGTTCATCACGGTGAGCCCTTCGAGCGCGGCATAGCGCACGCCCTGGCGTGCTTTCCTCTGTGCCCGCGCGGACGGATCGAGCACGTCCCACTCGCTCTTCCACTCGTTGACCGATGCCGGGCCGTAGGTCTCGGTGAGGCCATAGACGTGCGTGACATCGAACCCGGCTTGCTCCATGCGCGAGAGTACGGCCTCGGGCGGCGGTGCGGCGGCCGTGATGAACTGCACGCGATGCGGCAGCGGGCGGAGCTCGTTCGGTGTTGCGTTCAGCAGCGAGGACATGACGATCGGCGCGCCGCAGAGGTGCGTGACCTTGTGCTCGGCAATGGCCTCGTAGATGGCGCCGGCCCTGACCCAGCGGAGGCAGACGTGCGTTCCCGCCGCGGCCGTCACCGTCCAGGGGAAGCACCAGCCATTGCAGTGGAACATCGGCAGCGTCCAGAGGTAGACGGAATGCCGGCTCATCTGTGCCGAGACGATGTTGGCGTAGCACATGAGGTGCGCGCCGCGGTGGTGGTAGACCACGCCCTTGGGATTGCCGGTCGTGCCGGACGTGTAGTTGAGCGAGACCGCGTCCCATTCGTCGGCCGGCACCCGCCACTTGAAGCCGGCAAAGCCGCGCTTGATGAAGTCCTCGTACTCGACGGGGCTCAGCCGCTCGCCGACCTGCGGGAACTCGGGGTCGTCATACTCGACGAGCCGCGGTTTCACGCGGCACTTCTCGATGGCCTCTTTCACCGTCGCCGAGAATTCGCGGTCGTAGATCAAGACCTTGGACTCGGCGTGGTCGAGCTGGAAGGCGACGATCGCGGCATCGAGGCGGGTATTGATCGAATGCAGCACGGCCCGCATCATGGGCACGCCGAAGTGAGCTTCGAGCATGGGCGGCGTGTTCGACAGCATGACCGACACGGTGTCGCCGGCGCCGATCCCGAGCCAGGAGAGTGCGGAGGCGAGCCGGCGCGCGCGCTCGTAGAGCTGCGCGTAGGTGAAACGCTGGCGGCCATGGATGACGGCGATGTGCTCGGGATGAACGGCGGCCGAGCGCTCGAGAAAAGTCAGCGGTGTGAGCGGCTGATGGTTGGCCGGTGTCTTGCCGAGATGCCTATCGTAGGGGTTCTGGGACATGAGGGCCGATCGAGCTCAGGGACGAGGCCGCGAGGGGGCCTCGGGCGGAAGCTATCCGAGCCCCAGGATCGGGGCAACGGCCCCTATTTGCCAAACAATGGCCGTTCATATGCAACGGTAGGATCGTGCAAAGCGTTGCGGCGTCAAGGTCCTGTCGTACGGCGTCACATCTGAGTGATTTGCTGAAAAAGCGTATCACCCGAGCGCGGCAAATCTGCCAAAGATATGGCGCAATCGATTGGAATGAATGGGTTTCGCTTGCGATGCCGTGCCGAAGCAGTCATGCTGCCGAAGCATTATGGTGTGGACTGATGGGCGTTGTTCCGTCGACCGTGCCGGCCCGAAATCCCCGAACCTCTTGAGAGGCTTTCTGCCATGCGGCGCGCCGCCCTATGCCTGCTCTCCACCATCGCACTTGCCGCCGCGTCGCCGGTATTTGCACAAGATACACCCCGAGCAGGGGAGCGCGCCGCGGAGCAGCCGGCTGAGCGAACGCCGCCGGTAGTCGATCCCGCAGCCTTGACGCCCAAGACGCGGACCGAAGGCGACGCGAATGTCGCGCCGGCCGCGCCGCCTGCTGCTACGGCGAGCACGCCCGCAACCGAGACACCGGCACCTGCGAGCAACCCGATCACGACTTCGTCGATCCCGGGCGAGAAGCCCTCGAGCGACACGCCTGCAGCCGCGAGCGAGGCACCCGCTGCGCCCGCTTCTCAAGAGACAACGAGCACGACTCCGGCCGCGCCTGCTGCACCCCAGGCACCTGCAACCGCGACGCCGACGCCTGCGCCTCAGGCTCCGCCGGCTGTTGCCGCACCGGCCGAGCCGCCGCTCCCGCCACTCAATGCCGCCCTGATTGCCGCCATCGAGAGCAGCAAGCCGAATGGGCGACAGGCTCAGGAGCGCGAGTGGCATGATGCGATCCGTGCCTTCTATGCTGCCCGCAAGGGCCAGCCCATGTGGACCACGCCGAGTGGCATCGGCACGAACGCCGAGGCACTCGCTGCCGAGATGGGTCGCGCCGATGACTGGGGCCTCGATCCCAGGGCTTTCGACGTCAGGGGTCTGCCGACGGGCAGTGCTACGCCCGAAGCGCTCGCTGCTGCCGAGCTGAAGCTCACCAACGCTCTCGTCACGTACGCGTGGCATGCGCGCGGCGGACGTGTCGATCCGGCGCAGCTCAGCAAGTGGCTCGACCAGTCGCCGCGGCCGCTCGACGTGAAGGCGCTCCTCGAGAAATTCGCGACTGCAAGCGATCCGTCGGTCGCGCTGCAGAAGCTCCACCCGCAGCACCGCCAGTTCGAGCTTCTCAGGCAGGCATATCTCAAGGCGCGTGGAGATAAGGCGCCGACGCCGCAGGTCCAGGAGGATCCGCGCGAGGTGACCATCCCCAACGGGCCGGTGATCCGGGTTGGCGATCGCCATGAGCACGTCGAACTCGTGCGTCGCCGTATCGATCTACCGGCGCGCGTCGCCGATGACGCCGATCTCTATGACGAGGAACTCGCGGCTGCCGTGCGCGAGTTCATCGGTGCGACCTATCGCGACCGTCAGTCCGGCCGCATAGTGCAGCGTCCCTCGCATCCCGCGCTCACGAATGCCGTGCGCGCGAGCCTCCGTCCCAAAGCGGCGGTGCCGCAGGAGCAGGCGCAGGGCCGGCAGCCCACACTCAAGCAGTATCTCGTCAATCTCGAGCGCTGGCGCTGGATGCCGGAGCAGCTCGGCAGCACGTACGTCTGGAACAATCTTCCCGAGTACGTGACGCGCGTGACCCGCAACGGCACTGTCATCCACCAGGAGCGCATCATCATCGGCAAGCCGACGAACCAGACGCCGGTCTTCTCCGAGGAGATGCAGTTCGTCGTGTTCCATCCGGATTGGGGCGTGCCGGGCACGATCAAGGTTCAGGATCTGCTGCCGTCGCTGCAGACGGGGGACGACTCGATCCTCGATCGCCGGAACATGCGCATCGTCAACGGCAACCGCACCGTGCGCGCTTACGAGATCGATTGGGAGCGGACCGATATCCGCAAGTTGTCGATCGTCCAGGATCCTGGTCCGAGCAATCCACTCGGACAGCTCAAGTTCATGTTCCCGAACAAGCACGACGTCTACATGCACGATACGCCGACGAAGCACCTCTTCGAGACGCCCGTGCGTAGCTATAGCTTCGGCTGCATCCGCGTGCGCAACCCGACGCGCCTTGCCGAGCTCGTGTTCGGCATGGACCGCAATTGGACGATGACCGACATCTCGGAGCTGCTGAAGCCGCGCGCTGCTCAGAACAATCGCGTCGATCTCAATCGGCGCATTCCCGTGCACAACACCTACTTTACGCTTCTCGCGGACGAGCACGGGAAGGTGACGAGCTTCGCCGATGTCTATGGTCATGACCGGCGCATCCAGGCCGTGCTTCTCGACGGCCAGAGCGTAGCCTCAGTCGCGAGCACGGA
>JAEZAW010000134.1 GCA_023430315.1 Pseudomonadota bacterium
GCGTTGACGACACCGGCGAAGGCCGCTGCTGCCGATCCTGTCGCGGGATCTTCCGCGACGCCAGCGCCCGGGCCGAACATGCGAGCGTGGAAGGACGATGTCGTGTGCGTCGTCTCGCCTGTGTAGAGGAAAACCTTGCCGGCGCGCGGACCGCCGAAGACGGTGTTCCAGTGCGTCGAGACTATTTCCGCGCGTCCGATGGCTTCCATCGACGCGACAGGCACGAAGGTGAAGGGCACACCCGCCGACCACTGCGATGGACGGTGATTAGCAAAGCCGATCTCCGAGGGCGTGAGCCCCAGCGCTGCAGCCAGTCGCTCACTGCTTGGAGGGTCGCCTGCGGGCTCGGGTAGCTTCGGCGCATCGAACTCGGCGTAGGCAGCCTTGCCGGCACGCATGCGAACGCCGACGCGGACGGCGCCGATCGTCTCCTCGAGCACGACGAGGGCGTCCTGATCGGTGGTGGGATCGCCGGCCCGAAGCTGGGCGAGCAGAATGCCGGTGCCGATGGTGGGGTGCCCGGCAAAAGGCAGCTCCACGGCGGGCGTGAAGATGCGCACGCGGGCGGATGCCGCAGGGTTCGATGCCTTCTGGACGAAGACGGTCTCGGAGAGATTGAGCTCGCGCGCGATGTCCTGCATGAGGCCGGTCGGCAGCGCATCGGCGTTCATCACCACGCCGAGCGGGTTGCCGCCGAAGCGCACTTCAGTGAACACGTCCAGCGTATAGAATTTGAGCTGCATGATGGGTTCCAGGTACCGCGCTTCCGAGGCTGCGGCTTCTGGCGCGCAACCATGCATAGAATCGGGCTTTCGTCCAAGCAACTTCCCGCGTCAGGCCCGGTGAAGGCCTGGCGGGATGGGGGTCTATGCCCTGGGGTCGCTTCGGCCCAGCGAACGGATAGCGGCATCAAGCGACGTTCATATGATCCGGCAATTTGCCTGCTTCATCACCATATGATGATGCTATGCCATGCTGGTGGCTGCCATCGGCACCTAAAGGAATTCACGCGAAAATGACCAAGAAGAACATCAACAAGAAGAACTCAGTACAGCGGCTCGAGGGCCTCTCGGGCATCCGGAACGTATGCGTATTCTGTGGCTCGGGAAGCGGTCGCGATCCGGCCTTCGTCGCTGGCGCGCGCACCCTCGGGCAGCAGCTCGCCGAGACCGGGATCGGCCTCGTCTATGGCGGCGGCAGCCTAGGTCTCATGGGCGAGGTTGCCAAGTCCGTGCTCAAGCACAAGGGCCATGTGACCGGCATCATTCCTTCGTTCCTGTCGGAGAAGGAGCAAATGCTGCGCGAGGTGGACGAGCTGATCGTCACCGAGGACATGCATCAGCGCAAGCGCCTGATGTTCGAGCGCTCCGACGCGTTCGTGGCACTGCCGGGCGGCATCGGCACGCTCGAGGAACTCGTCGAGCAGCTCACCTGGGCACAGCTCGGCCGCCATACCAAGCCGGTCGTGATCGCGAATATCGTCGGGTATTGGGACGCGCTCTGCGCGCTGCTCGACCACATGCGCGCCGAAACGTTCATCCGTGCGGGCCTCCATGTGCCCTATACGGTCGTGGATAACGCAGAGGATATCCTGCCAGCCATTGCAGCGGCGGCCCCGGTCGTCTCCAAAGAGCGTACCGAAGTCATTGAGCGCATGTAAGTGCGCACAATCAGGAACGAATGATGGCTCCGCCCGACCAGCCCGGCTCGCGCCGCACGATTGCCGACCTCCTTGCCGTGATGGCCGCGCTCAGAACACCGGGCTCGGGTTGTCCGTGGGATCTCGAGCAGACCTTTGCGACGATCGCGCCGTACACGATCGAGGAGGCCTACGAGGTCGCGGACGCGATCGAGCGCGGCAACCGGTCTGATCTCAGGGAAGAGCTCGGTGATCTGCTGCTGCAGGTCGTCTACCACGCGCGCATGGCGGAGGAGGAAGGTGCTTTCGCGTTCGCGGATGTCGTGCATGGCGTCACGGAGAAGATGATCCGCCGCCATCCGCACGTCTTCGGTGACGAGAAAGCGCGGTCGGCTCAGCTCGCCAAGGGATGGTGGGAGAACATCAAGGCCGAGGAGCGCGCGGCCAAGCAGGTGGAAGGCGGATCCGCCACCCCGTCGGAGCCTTCGCTGCTCGCCGACGTGCCCGTCGGGTTGCCGGGCATGACGCGCGCGATAAAGCTTCAAGCCAAGGCGGCGCGCGTCGGCTTCGACTGGCCGTCACTGGCGCCCGTGTTCTCCAAGATGCAGGAAGAGCTGGCCGAGCTCGAGGAGATTGCGGTGCCGGCCGACCCGCGCGGCGCCAGTCCCCCGGACGGGCCGACCGATCCGCGCATCGTGGACGAATTCGGCGACGTGCTGTTCGTGATGGCCAACGTCGCCCGGCATCTGAACGTCGACCCGGAGATGGCGCTGCGAACGGCCAATGCCAAGTTCGTGCGCCGCTTCGCCTACATCGAGCGTCGCCTCGCCGAGCGAGGGAAGTCACCCGACGACGCGACACTGGAAGAAATGGACGCCCTGTGGGTCGAGGCCAAGACCAAGGAGCGCGGCAGCTGAGCCGCACCACCCTTCGGCTCTAGTAGGCCATGCCGGCTTCGTAGGTGCGGCTCCTGGCGCCGAGTGTAGCCACGCCCGAATAGCCATCGGTGCTGCGCCAGTGAACCTTGTCACCCTCCACGCGCAGGGTCACGCAGTGTTCCTTCCCGCCAAGCCAGCTGCGCCAGCGATGGCAGATCCGATCGGCGGCCACCCACCAAGTGCCTCTGTCGAAAGCCGAGCCCGTGTAGAATTCCAGATCCTTGGCACGGCCGATCATGGTGCCGTTTGCGGAATAGCTGATGGGAAGGCCCCCCGCGGGCGTATGCAAGGTCACCGTGCGGTTGGCGACAACCTCGTGAAGATCGACTCTGTTGCTTGCGCCTTGCGCGACAGCTGAACCCATAGCGGCGACAACAATGACCCCCGCAAGTGTAAAACTCGAACTCATACAACGTCCCCGTGATTACCGCTGACTGGTTCGCTTGTACCTCTGTCTTGTAGGCCGCATTTGGACGGTGGCGGAGCCACTTCGAGGCAACGGCTGCCATGCAAAGAGAATGCCCCGTAACAAGGGCGTGAGGCCAAATCGAACTTGCCAATAGGTTAACAGCTTGAAGAAATAACTATTTTCAGTGGCGCGCAGCTCACTGAATATCGCGATGGAGCATGCGGCAATCGCGCGCAGGCACACCGATGGAACTGTGGATAACTCCGTCACTGCCGGTTTAGGCGTCAGTTTCGGCGCCGAGGAGTGGCCAGAGCAAGGAGAGCCCGATCCCGTAGACGGCAACAACGCCCAGCGCCGCCAGCACCGCCGCATTGGCCGGGAAGCCGGCCGCGACGGCCCAGACCGCCGCGATCGCCCAGAGAGCACTCATTGTGAGGTTGACCGGCCGCAGCGCGCGCACCCGCAACGGATGCAGCCAGCGCATAGGCACGAAGGTCAGCGCGACACAGACGAGTACGAGCAGGCCGACGGCCCAGCCTGGCAGCGCAAAGGCAAAGATATAGAAAGCCACGATATTCCAGATCGCAGGAAAGCCGACAAAGCAGTGGTCGTCGGCTTTGTTGTCGTAGTCGCAGAAATGATAGAGCGACGACAACAGGATCAGGCTGGCCAATACCCCTCCCCAGACCCCCTGCAGGTAGCTCCCGAGTTGCAGAGCCAGCACGGGCACGAAGACATACGTGACATAGTCCACGACCTGATCGAGCTTTTCGCCGGAGAAGCGCGGCAGCCGTCGCTTCACGTCGACTGCCCGGGCGAACGTGCCGTCGATGCCATCGATGATCAGCGCCACGCCGAGCCAGATGAAGGCCGTCTCGAAAGCGCGATCCAGCAGCGCATGAACGGCCAGGAGCGCGCAGATGATCCCGAGCGCCGTGAAGAGATGGACGGATGCGGCGAGCCAGCGCCACCCCTCGGGCTCAGGGACCTCGAAGCGGTGAGGATCACCGGACATGGCTCACCCGAGAACTAGAACGAAAAAGGAGCGCCTGGGCGCTCCTCAATCAAGTCTGCTTCCGCTCATGGCTACCAGCGCTCAGAAGCGATGGCGCACAGTGCCACGGACGCCAAGGCTCTCGTCACTCTGCTCTGGCCTGAGGCGGCGGTCATCAAAGCTCTGCTCGTTGACGCCGTAGAGCAGCTCGAGACCGAAATCGAGCTTCGGCAGAATGCCGAGCTTGCCGAGACCGGGAATGCGCACCTCGGTGCCGGCCGACGGCGCGGCTGATGTGCCCGTGCCGCCGAACTCGAGCGACGAACCCTTGCCGGCAGGAGCGGCTGCCGCCGGAGGTGCAGCCTGCGACGCGCCGGCACCACCGCGCGTCTCCTCGAAGGCGAATGCCGACGGGGCAGCGAGCATAAGCGCGCCCATCAATGTCGGCAGTCCAAAGCGTATCCGCATGACTTCCCCGAAAGTCCCGATTCCGTTCAACTCAATCTGGCGGGAGGCCCCCTTGAACACAAGGATGTTTCCACCGCTACATAGCGAAACTGTCATTTTCCCGGCGCGGGTGTGGTGCGAAAGCAATAGCGCAAGCACCGCACGCTAAGGCCAAGATAATAACACAATATCAACACATTAATTGACGGGCGCGCTAAGTGTCTCCGAGCAATGTGTCTTTTGCCTCATTGATCTTGGCGGCGAGATACGTAGAGCCGCCCCGGTCCGGGTGCAGCTTCAGCATCAGTTCACGATGCGCATGCCGGATGGCGGCTTCATCTGCGCCCGGAGCGAGGCCCAGGATGTCCAGCGCCTCCTCGATGCTCATCCGCCCGTCCGGTCCGCGCGGCTGCTCCTGCTCCGCCCGCGCCATGTCCTCGCGCCACGTCGGGTGAATGCGGTCCAGAAAGGCCTCGACGAGCTGCGCCGATGCGGGGTCCGTATAGCGGCAGTCCTGCCATAGGTGCGCGAGCTCGACGGGTCTCAGATCCTCGATATCGCGGCCTTTGAAGAAGCCCTTGAGGATGCGCCCGCGCATGGCACCGCTCGCGTGATCGAGCTCCATCTCCAGGTGCTCCGTGACGACGCGAGAGGTCTGGCCGGCGGACGGGCGCCGAAGCGAGCCCATGTTCCCCCAGGGCAGTACGCCCTGTCCTCCGAGCAGCCACCAGCCGAGCGCCGCCAGGGGGAAAGCATAGAAGATCGTGCCGCGAACCAGGAAAAAGAGCGCAGCGGCAAAGGCTGCGACCGCGGTCGCGATCCGGATATGGTGCGCCAGAGCTGCTGGGTTCGCCTGGTTGAACAGGCGGACCGCCAGAAGAGCTAACCCAAGCGTGAGCAGCCCGAGCAGGAAATACTGCATCCGATCTCAGTCCCGCTACCTCAGTCCCGCTTCATCTGGGTCAGCAACAGGCGCGCACCGGCACCCTCTTTGGTCGTGCTGAGCTGCCGGAGGGCAGCGTGTCCTCCGGAGGCATAGACCGCGACTGCCCTGAGCAGCGCGCGAAGCTGATCGGCCGATCCCTTATCGAAGGCGCACCACGCGCCCTTGGTCAGCCGCGCAATCTCGCGGAAAGCCTGCTCAGCGGCTGCGTCGCGCCCTTCCTGAAACAGGAATACGGGCACGCCATGCAGGGCAAGCTCGCCTGCGCGCCCGCAGAGATCGTCGACCGCCTCCTCCATGCAATCCCCGACATAGACGAGACCGCTGATCTTGCGCTTCTCCGTCTCCTGGCGCGCGTGCGAGAGCACCTTGCCGATCTGGGTGTAGCCGCCTCGGCAATCGACTGTCGTCATGAGCTGCGCCAGCGCATCGGGATCGGAAACCCACTTCGAGGCACGGCACTCGCCGGCACCACGGAAGAACACAAGTTGTACGTCAAGTCCGCCGACTTCGGCGACGGCGTGGAACATTTCCGCCTGTAGGGCGAGCGCCATGTCCCACGTGGGCTGGCGGCTCATGGTGGCATCCATGGCGAACACGAGCCGCCCGCGCCCGGTCGTCGTTCTGGGCGCTAGCGATTTGACCTGCGCGAGGAACGTATCGACATCCGCGGCGCTGGACGGCGCCGGCGTCTTGCCGGAAGGCGTGGGGCTCGGCACCTGCCCGGATGCCTTGTCGACTGGAACGCTACTCCGTGCCTGCGTACGCGTTCCCTTCTTGTCGCTGCTCATGGTCCGCCACCTCTCACGCCGGGCCGCACCCTGCGCTTTGCCGCGCACCTATCTCACTTTAGGATGGCGACCCGGGGGCCGCCTTTCAACAGCGCTTGCCCCAAGATCTTCAAAACATTGGGGGCTCGTCATGGCTTCCACCTCAAAGGAACCGCTGATCACGACGGAAGCGCTCGCAGGGCTCCTGGGCGACCCGGCGATCAGCATCTACGACTGCACGATGCACCTCGCGCCGCTGCCCGACAACTCCGGACAGCAAGTGACGAGCGGCGAAGCGGACTACCACAAGGGCCATATCCCTGGCGCCGCATACATCGATCTCTCGCGAGACCTCTCGGATAGCGCGAGCCCGCACCGCTTCTCCGCCCTCGGGCCCGAGGCGTTCGCCGCTGCCGCCAGCCGCCTCGGGATCGGCAACGACAGCCGGGTCGTCCTCTATGACGGCGGCTACAATGCCTGGGCAGCCCGCGTGTGGTGGATGCTAAGGGCATACGGCTTCGATAATGCACAAGTCCTCGATGGCGGCCTCATCAAGTGGCGCAAGGACGGGCGGCCGCTTTCGACGGATGCAACGGCGTACCCGGCGTCCCGCTTCACCGCGAAGCTGCGGCCCGGATACCTCGCCGACAAGGCGCGTGTCGCCGGCGCGATCGGCGCAACCGACGTTCGGATCGTCAATGCCCTGACGCCCGAGCAACACGCAGGCAAGGGCGGCGTGCACTACGGCCGCGCCGGTCGCATTCCCGGCAGCTGCAATGTCGCCTCGCGCGGCATCGTCGATCCCGACACGAATGCGCTGCTGCCCCTGCCCGAGCTTCGCCGCCGCTTCGACGATGCGGGCCTGCTCGGCGGCGAACGCGTTATTGCCTATTGCGGCGGCGGTATCGCCGCGTCGCTGACGGCACTGGCGCTCGCCGCGCTCGGGAAAGAGGATGTCGAGGTCTACATCCACTCCCTGCAGGAATGGGCGAACGATCCGAGCCTGCCCATGGAAGTGGATTGAGAACACGCCCGAGGAGCCACTCATGACGCGAAAGCTTCTGACATCCGGATCGAAGTTCGAGGCCGAGATCGGCTACTCGCGCGCGGTCGTCGACGGTGACATGATCTTCGTATCGGGCACCACGGGTTTCGACTACGAGAAGATGGAGCTGGCTTCCGGCGTCGTCGCTCAATGCGAGCAGGCGCTGAAGAATGTCGAGGCTGCGCTCAAGCAGGCCGGCGCCTCGATGGCCGACGTCGTACGCGTGACGTACATCCTGCCGAACCGCGACGATTTCCCAGCCTGTTGGCCGACGCTCAAGAAGTATTTCGGCGATGTTCGTCCTGCTGCGACCATGATCCAGGCTGGCCTGCTGGCGCCGGAAATCCTCATCGAGATCGGGGTGACGGCGAAGAGGCGAAGTTCCGGATGATGCATTCCCCGGGCGCAATTCCAGCTTGACCCGGCCCCAGCGGTATCCCTCATAGAACTGGCGTTCCAACAACGACGAGGTGAGTCGTGCACGCTATTGCCAAACTCCTGAATGCCTCCGAGGCTGCAGCGCAGCTCGGCATCTCCGCCAAAGCGCTCCGCATCTACGAAGAGCGCGGGCTCATTGCACCTGCGCGTACGGCCGCTGGTTGGCGCGCGTACGATGACACACACATGGCGCGCGCCGCGGAGATCGTCGCCCTGCGGGCGCTGGGCCTCAGCCTTGGCGAGATCGGGAAGGTGCTCGCTGGCAACGCCGACGTGCTGCCGCGCGCGCTTGCCGATCACCAAGTCTCACTCGAAACACGCCTTCGCGAGTTGAGTGCCACCGTCGATAAAGTCCGGCGACTGCGCGCGGATCTCATGCGCGGCACGCGTCCTTCCATTTCAGAGATCGCCGGTGCCGTGCGCACGCGCCCGCCTCTTGGCGTAGCCTTCGATCTGCCATGGCCGTGGGGCAGTGAGGCCTTCGCGCTGCATGACATCAAGGCAATCAACTTCATCGTGGGACCGCTCGGCAGCGGCAAGACCCGCCTCGCGATGCGCATTGCGGAAGCCCTACCGAACGGGCATTTCATCGGGCTCGAACGATTTGCGGAGAAGGGCGCAGCCGCGGCGCGCATCCGTGACGCCGATCCTGCGTTGGGCTCACGCGTCGAGGAGGCGCTCACCGCCATCATCGAAGCCGGCGGCAGCAGGTCCGATGCCCTGCTCGCGTCGTTGACCGCGCTCGAGGCGCAGGCAACCGCCAACATCGTGATCGATACACCTGAGCAAGGACTTGATGGCGCGACGCAGGAGGCCCTCATGAGCTACCTGCGGCGGCGCGCTTCCAGGGCCGGGGTGATCTTCCTGGTCGCGCGCTCGGATGCCATGCTCGACCTGGAATGTGCACGCATCGACGAGGCGATCATCTTCTGCCCCGCAAACCACAGCCCGCCCTTCCTGGTCGCGCCTTATCCCGGCTCGCCTGGCTACGAAGCTGTCGCAACCTGTCTGGCTTCGCCGGAAGTGCGCACACGCACGGAAGGCGTCATCGCGTGGCGACCGGCGACATCATTGGTCGACGCCGTCGCCATCGCCCGCAGCGTTCGCGAAGGTCGATGATTACTTCTCGGCGCGCTTCTCGCGACCGCCCTTATCGGTCGCGGCCGCCGTTCCCCAACCGAAGATCTGGCTGAGCTTGCGCTCGCGCTCCGTATCGACGCTGACCGTCGCCGTCATGCCGGCACGGAGCGGAAGCTCGGTGCCGTTCGCCTCGATGCGAACGCGCACCGGGAGCCGCTGCACGACTTTGACCCAGTTGCCCGAGGCATTCTGCGGCGGCAGGAGCGCAAATTCAGCTCCCGTCGCCGGGCTAATGCTCTCGACGCGCGCCTTCCAGGTTACGTCCGGGTAGATGTCGAGAATGACCGTCGCCCGCTGGCCGGGACGCACGTGCGTCAGCTCGGTTTCCTTGAAGTTGGCTTCGACCCAGGGTTCGGTGTCGCTGACGATCGCAAACAGCGGCGTCGCGGCACGGATCTGCTCGCCGGGCAGGAGCTTCGCGTTGACGACGCGGCCGCTCACCGGCGCCACGATGCGCGTGCGCACGAGTTCGAGGCGGGCGCGGTCGCGTTGGGCCAGCATCTCGCGCACCATGGCGTGCTCTTCGGTCAGCTTCTCGGGATTGCCGCCGAGCTGGGTCAGAATACGCGCGATCTTCTGCTCGATGACACTCACGCGGGCGCGGGCGACCGTGAGGTTGCTTTCCGCCTCTTCGGCGCGGAAGGCAAAGCCGACGCCCTTGTCGCTCAGCTGCTTCTGGCGGCCGTGCTGGGCCTCGAAGAAGGCGATCCGGCTCTTGGCCTCGGCAAGCTCCATGTTGGCCTCGGCATACTCGGCACGGAAGCCCGCGACACGCGAGCGCGTCTGGTCGAGCTCGGCCTCGGCCTTGGCGAGCGCGATGGCATAAGACTCGGGATCGACGGTCAGAAGGACATCACCGGCTTTGACCTGCTGATGCTCGCGCACGCGGACGTCGACAATACGCCCCGGCACCTCCGAGGAAACCTGGACGATATCGGCCTTGACGTAGGCATTCTCCGTCGAGACGAAGCGGCCGCTCCACAGCCACCACAGGCCGGCGCCGCCAACGAGGAGCAAGGGCACCACCACAAGCAGAATGGGGCGAGTCAAACGCTTGGCTGTCATGGTCTTACCGCTCGTGTTGAGGCCGCGACATCGTCGTCGGCGTCCTCGATGCCATCAAATTCCGAAGAAGAATCTGCGCGCGGGTCGGAGGCCGCGAGTATCATAAGCTGCGCCTTCACTTTGCTCATCAGCCCGACCAGGCGCGACTGCTCGGCCGGCGTCAGACCCGCAAGCGCGTCGCGGACAGTTGTATCGGCGAGGGGCGCGATCGCGGCGTGCAACCGTGCGCCGAGTTCGGTCAGGTAGATCCGGTTGACCCGGCGATCGCTCGGCTCGGCGCGCCGCTCGACCCAGTTCTTTTCCTCGAGCCGGTCGACAATGCGCCCCGCCGGTGCCTTCTCGATTTCCATCATGTCGGCGAGCTCGGACTGGCTCACGCCCGGGCGCCGGTGGATGCGGGTCAGCGCCAGCCATTGCGCACGCGTCAGCCCCACCTCCCGCACCCGGCGCGCGAAGACCGTGCGCAGCAGACGGGCGGTATCCGCTGTCAGCCAGCCGAATTGCAGGTGATCCCTATCGGGCACTTGGCGCTGCCTCCCCAGGCATAATAGTAATTGCGGTTATTATCACCCGGGTCACGGTCGTCAAGTTAACGACGCAGCATATGAGCAATGCAGACCCTGCCGCCTTCCGTTGAAGCCGACACGGTCCCCCAGGGCCATAGCTTGCCGCTGCCATGAGCTAAAGCGTCGGACCTTAAATGCGACCCACGCCTGGTCCGGTCTCAAAGTCGCATTTAAGGTCCAAAGACGCTTTAGAGACATTGTGTTCTAAAGCAACTTTGGACTTGAAATTCACTCCCCGCCTAGCCGTGAATTGAGGTGAATTTCAAGTCCGTTGCTTTAGTGTTTACCCAACGCAAAATCAGAGGAGACGCCCAATGGCCGATGCCGTCATCGTTTCGACTGCCCGCACCCCGATCGGGCGGGCCTACCGCGGCGCCTTCAACAACCTCCATGGGGCCAGCATGGGCGGCCACGTCGTGGCGGAGGCCGTAAAGCGTGCCGGTGTGGCGCCCGACGACGTCTCCGACGTGATGATGGGCTGCGCCATGCTCGAGGGCGCGACCGGCGGCAACATCGCGCGCCAGATCGCCATCCGCGCGGGATTGCCGGTCTCGGTTGCCGGCGTGACGGTCAACCGCTTCTGCTCATCGGGGCTCCAGACGATCGCCATGGCCGCCCAGCGCGTGCGCTCGGACGATGCCGGCATCATCGTCGCGGGCGGTCTCGAATCCATCAGCCTCGTGCAGAATGAGAACGCCAACAAATTCCGCACCCGCGACGAATGGATCGTGGAGCACAAGCCCGAACTCTACTGGTCCATGATCCAGACGGCCGACAACGTGGCGAAGCGTTATGGCATCAGCCGCGAGGCCCAGGACGAGTATGCCCTCGAGAGCCAGCGCCGCACGGCTGCCGCTCAACAGGCCGGCAAATTCAATGCCGAGATCGTGCCGCTGCCGGCCGAGAAGATCATCTACGACAAGGAAGGCAAGGCCGTCGGCACGGAGATGGTCACGCTGACGCGCGACGAGGGCAACCGGCCCGACACGAACATGGAAGGTCTCGCCAAGCTCAAGCCCGTCATGGGCGAGGGCAACTTCATCACGGCCGGCAATGCGAGCCAGCTTTCCGATGGCGCGTCTGCCACCGTCGTCATGAGCGACAAGGAAGCGCAGAAGCGCGGGCTGAAGCCGCTCGGCATCTACCGCGGCTTCGAGGTCGTCGGCTGCGAGCCCGATGAAATGGGTATCGGACCCATATTCGCGGTGCCGAAGCTTCTCAAGAAGCACGGCCTCAAAGTCGAGGACATCGGCATCTGGGAGCTGAACGAAGCCTTCGCGGTGCAGGTCATCTACTGCCGCGACAAGCTCGGTATTCCCTGGGAGCGCCTCAACGTGGATGGTGGCGCCGTCTCAATCGGACATCCCTACGGCATGAGCGGCGCGCGGCTGACGGGACACGCGCTCATCGAAGGTAAGCGCCGCGGCGACAAGTACGCGGTCGTGACCATGTGCATCGGCGGCGGCCAGGGTGCGGCCGGTCTCTTCGAGATCGTCTGAGGCGGGGCGACCGATGTCTCTCACCACGCCCGGCTACCTGCACCGCGGTCTCGACGAGCTCTTCCGCATGGCGCGCGAGGATCCGCTGACGCCGCGATGCACGCGCTTCTTCTTCGTGCGCCACGGCGAGACGGACGGCAATCACGCGCGCATCTTCCAGGCGGCCGAGCAGCCGCTCAATGCGCGCGGACTGGCCCAGGCCGAGGCCGCGTCAGAGGCTCTCAAGGGCGAGCGCATCGAGCGCATTGTCTCGAGCACCATGCCGCGCGCGTGGGTCACTGCCGAGATGGTCGGGCGCCCGCACAGCGTTGCACCCGAGCCCGAGGATGGCCTGCGCGAGCGCTGGTTCGGCGACCTCGTCGGCACATCCTCGGCCGATCATGACTGGCGGGATGCGCCGCCGAACGGCGAGGCGCTCGATTTCTTCGTGCGGCGCGCGCGCCAGGGCATCGAGCGTGGGCTCAACCTTGCCGACACCAAGCATTCGACGCTGGTGGCGCATGGTGGCATTCTGTATGTGCTCGGACCGGCGCTTGGCATCGATCTCGAAACGCACCACCTTGCCAATGCGACGCCTCTCCTGTTCGAGCGCAACGGGACGAAGTGGCGTGCACGTCGCCTCGCTGATATCGGTGCGGATAGCGATAACGTTTCCTGAAGGCAGGCAGCCATGGATATCACCGGCGAGTACACCATCAACGCCCCCCGCGAAGTCGTCTGGCACGCGCTCAACGATCCCGAGGTACTGAAGCGGACCATCCCCGGCTGCAAGGAGCTGGAGCAGCGCTCGCCGACTGACCTCGCCGCCAAGGTCTCGCTCAAGATCGGGCCGATCTCGGCGACCTTCAACGGCAACGTGACGCTCGAGAACCTCGATCCGCCGTCGTCCTACGACATCGTCGGCCAGGGCCAGGGTGGCGCTGCCGGTTTCGCCAAAGGTCGCGCGCGCGTCGAGCTCACTGAGATCGATGCCGATACGACGAAGCTCTCGTACAATGCGAAGGCGGAAGTGGGTGGAAAGCTTGCGACGCTCGGCGGGCGCCTCATACAGGCAACGTCGAACAAGCTTGCCGGCGAATTCTTCGGCGCCTTCGCCAAAGAGCTGAACGGCGAGAGCGAGGAAGCTGCCGCCCCCGAGGAGAAGAAGAGCCGCTGGACGAAGTGGCTGCGCCGCGGCTGATCAGTCACCGCGTCGGGCCTTCACCCCATCCCGCGCACCGCTTGGTGCGGGAGTGAGACATGGTCCCCGACGCTCCCATCACTGACGACGAAATTCGCGCGCTCTTCGAGCCCATGCTCGGTGCGCCGATGGCCGTTGCCGTGTCAGGTGGTGCCGACAGCATGGCGCTCATGCTCATCGCCCAACGCGCACTCGCGCTGGTGCCGCCGCTGCTCAAGTCCATGGAGCAGCCCGGACGTCCGCGCCTGATTGTGCTGACGGTGGATCACGGTTTGCGGGCCGGATCGGCGGATGATGCTGCTTGGGTTGCATCTCAAGCTGAGACTGCGGGCCTGCCGTGCCGCGTGCTGCGCTGGGATGGCAATAAGCCTGCGCAAGGCATCCAGGCGGCAGCGCGGGCAGCACGGTATCGGCTCATGCACGAGGCGTTGATCGAGGAAGTGCAGTCCCGCGATAAGCTGCAGCGCATCCTGCTCACGGCCCACCACTACGAAGACCAGGCCGAGACCTTCCTCATGCGCCTGGCGCGCGGCAGTGGCATCGACGGATTGAGCGCAATGCAAAGCGCCGCAGTGATCTCCACCGGTGCCGACGGTGCTCAGCTCGCCATTCACCGCCCGCTGCTCAACATGCCGAAGTCGCGCCTCGTTGCGACGCTGCGCGAGGCGGGTCTCACGTGGCGCGAGGATCCGAGCAACGATCGCGATGATTTCGAGCGCGTGCGCGTGCGCAAGGCACTCGCGTCGCTATCGGAGCTGGGCATCACCAGCGAAGCCATCGCGCGCAGTGCAGGGCGCCTGTCGCGCGCGCGTTCGTCTATCCTTCGCCAATCCGTCGAAACTACCGAGCGACACGTCGATTGGCACGGCGGCCAGTTCGGCTCGATCGCGCTCGATGCGCTCAACGATCTCTCGGAGGAGATCGCGCTCCGGGTTCTGACGCACCTCATTGCGGCCTACGGGGGCGAGGCGCCCGACCCGCGTTTATCGGAAGTCGAAGCCCTGGCCGAACGCATCCGCGGGACATCCGATCGCGCTTGGCCCGCTCGTGCGGCGACGCTCGGTGGCTGCCGGCTCGACTGGCGCCCCGGAGGAAATCTGCGGGTATGGAGGGAAGCAGGTCGCGCGGGCCTTCCCACGCTTCAAATCACACCGGGCGCGAACTCAGTGGTGTGGGAACGCCGGTTCGAGATCAGCGCAGCGGCAGAGTTGCATGACCCCATTGAGGTCAGGCCGCTGGATGCATCGACGTGGCGCAAGCTGAAAGCGGAGCTGCCGAACCTCGGCAAACTCCGTCTGCCCCCCGGCGCGGTGACCACATTGCCCGGATGCTGGCTCGGCGCGGAACTACTCGCGGTACCGGGCCTGCCGACACCGTCTTCACCACTGATCCGCGCGAAATTCACCGGCGGACGCGACCATAATGCCCTCTGAGGGTGCCGCGTCCGTCGAGCTGCCTTGAGGGCTTACTCGTAGTGCTTCTCGAAGGCCTTGGAAGCGGCCACGCTGTGCTCGACGCCGCTCATGCGCAGGCGCTCGTACTCGCGCCAAGCCTCGAGGCCGGCATTGAGGGCCGACGTGTACTCCTTGAAGCGGGCGAAAAGGCTCGGCTTCTTGGCTTCGCCCGGCAGGTAATCCAGGGCGGCATCATAGGACTTCGTGCTCATGATCTTGTCCTTTGCTCATCTCGGCATCGCGCCTGTTTTCCGGCTCGTATGCTCTGGTATGCCATATACCGCGAATGGTGCGTCGCAACAAGGATGGCGCCCCGCGACGCCGATATGCATTTTTGCATAGCAAGTGAAAAGGGGTCTTCTCGAGCACTTTGGACGCCGCGCAGGCAGGCGCCGCGGCCCCGTGATCGGGGCGAGACTTTCATGATCGGATGAGGTCCGCAGAACGTCCCTTTTCGGGGCGTCCCATCACAACAATCAGGAGAGGAACGCCGGCATGGCAACGAACAAGGTCGCGATCATCACCGGCGGCGGCACCGGCATCGGCCGGGCTGCAGCGCTCCATCTCCAGGCCGACGGCTGGGACGTGGTCGTGACCGGCCGGCGCAAGCCCGAGCTGGACGGCACTGTGGCATTGGCCAAGAAGGGCGGCGGGCGGATGCTGGCGGTTCCCGCCGACGTCACCAAGCAGGACGAGGTGAAGAAGCTCTTCGCCGAGACGGTGAAGACCTTCGGCCGTCTCGATTTCCTCTTCAACAACGCGGGCCGAGGGCTACCAGCCGGCCCCATGGAGGACATCAAGCTCGAAGACTGGCAGAGCATCGTGAACGTCAATCTCACTGCGAGCTTCCTCTGCGCGCAGGAGGCCATCCGCCAGTTCAAGGCGCAATCACCGCAAGGCGGCCGTATCGTCAACAACGGCTCGATTTCCGCCCATACGCCGCGGCCGATGTCGGTCGGCTATACGTCGACGAAACACGCCATTACCGGTCTTACCAAGTGCATCGCGCTCGATGGGCGCCCCTTCAACATCGCCTGCGGTCAGCTCGATGTCGGCAATGCCGATACGGCCATGGGTGGGCGCATGAAGGCTGGCGTGCCGCAGGCCCGCGGTGACGTCCAACCGGAGCCCGTGATGGATGTCGAACATTGCGGGTCGGCCATCCGTTACATGGCGAGCCTGCCGCTCGACACAAACGTGTTCACGATGACGATCAAGGCGACGAACATGCCCTTCGAGGGGCGTGGCTGAGAGTTCGCGCCTTCGGCGGACGGGGGCTAGCCCCCGCACCCCCAACCGGGAGGGACACCCTCC